>JBAXKB010000009.1:0-34379 GCA_037137575.1 Actinomycetes bacterium | reverse complement strand
CGGTCACCACGATCGCCACGGTCATTACGGTTGTTACGATCGCGATTACGGCCACGGCGCTCATTGTCGCCATCGCTACCTTCGGAATCGCCCGAAGCAGCTGGCGCTTCTGTTACTTCTGGTGCTGCATCAGCCTTGGCACGACCCTTAGGTGCACCTGGCTCACGCTTTGCCGAGCGGCGAGCTCCGCCTGAAGACTGCTTAGTGGAAATTGCGGAAATTAGGTCTGCCTTGCGCATTCCTGTGGCGCCGTCTACGCCTAATTTTGTGGCTAATGCCTTTAGTTCTGGCAAAAGCATCGTGCTTAACCCTTTATCAGGGGCAACTGTATCGGTCACGTATGTGTCCTTTTGATGATGTGGATAATGAACAGTTCAACAGCGAGAATCAAATGTGATTTCGAGGGAACATTGGTGAAGATTTTCACCGACCCTTAACCTTAGCAGGAACAAAGACCGAGATGCCACAACCAGCGGCAAAATCGCCGAAATTGTGGATTTTCCCGCTACATCTGCCTAAGAAATCTGCAGGCCAACTGCGGCAAACGCCAACGAATGTGCGGCAAATCCATGATTAGCAAGGATTTCTTGGCTAGCAGAAATTTGATCTGCGCTAGCAAATGCCAGGACCGCTGGCCCCGCCCCACTAATACAAGCTGGAATTTTTGCCACTCGCAAAGCCGATACTGCCGAGATTGAATCTGGATATGCCTGCGCTCGGTAATTCTGATGCAAGCGATCATCAGTTGCTTCAACTAGCACTGAGGCATCCTGCGTTAAGCCAACAATTAGCAACGCACTTCGCGCAACATTAAACGCAGCATCAGCATGTGGTACAAGTTCGGGAAGTAACCCACGAGCTTTATCAGTTAAAAGTTCGCTAGCTGGAAAACCAACAACAGCATGGATTGACGGCAATATCTCAAGAGAGCGAGAATGCGAGACATCGTTAGTCCAAGCAACAGTCAATCCCCCATAAACACAAGCTGCTGCATTGTCGGGATGACCTTCGTAATCTGCAGCCTGCGCAAACACCCAGTCCAAATCCACATGGCCATCAAGTGCAAGCGCCTGCGCCAAAGCCAGCCCAGCAACAATCGCTGCAGCTGATGAACCTAAGCCTTTGCCCTGCGGAATTGAGTTGTTACAAGTTAAATCAAGCCCAACGACTTCAATGCCAAGTTTTTCAAGCGCCTTAATGAGTACGGCGGCAACTAGATGCTTTTCATCATTAGGTAACGAGTCAGATCCTTCGCCCGATACTTCAACCCGTATACCCGCAACATCGCTAACCGTTGCAGTTACCACATCGCGCAATTCAAGAGCAACACCAAGTGAATCAAAACCCGGACCTAAATTTGCACTCGTAGCAGGCACACTTACGGTTGCGGTCTGCAACATTAGGCAAGACCTAACGCATCAGCAGCCCGGTGCACATCAACTGGCACAATCACTGGATCTTTGGCATCGTTAAGCGCCCATTGCGTATCTTTCAAACCATTTCCAGTCACGGTGCAAACAATTCTTGCTCCAGCTGGCACTAAGCCACGTTCTGCTTGCTGTAATAAACCAGCAACACTGGCCGCACTTGCCGGCTCAACAAAGAAACCTTCCCGCTCAGCTAGTAAGTGATATGCCTGCAAAATCTGTTCGTCGGTCACACTATCGATTAAGCCGCCCGAATCATCGCGCGCTGCCACGGCAAAATCCCAAGAAGCTGGGTTGCCGATACGAATTGCGGTAGCAATAGTTTCAGGGTTTTCAATTGGATGGCCAGCAACAAACGGCGCTGAACCAGCTGCCTGGAAACCCCACATGCGTGGACGCTTAGTTGAAATATCATCATTGAAATACTCGGTGAAACCCATCCAGTACGCGCTGATATTGCCGGCATTTCCAACTGGTAAGCAATGAATGTCTGGCGCATCGCCTAACGCATCAACGATTTCGAATGCTGCAGTTTTTTGACCCTGCAACCTAGTTGGGTTTACAGAATTCACTAACGCTACTGGGTATTGCTTGGCAAGATCGCGGGCCAAGTTTAAGCAGTCATCAAAATTTCCATCAACTTGCAAAATAGTTGCGCCGTGCACAACTGCCTGTGCTAATTTTCCCATCGCAATTTTGCCTTGCGGAACGAGAACGGCACTTTTCATGCCAGCTTTAGCCGCATAAGCGGCAGCTGATGCACTGGTGTTACCGGTTGATGCACAAATAACGGCGCGCGATCCATTGCGCAACGCATCAGTGATGGCCATGGTCATACCGCGGTCTTTGAAAGAACCAGTTGGGTTCATGCCTTCAACTTTTAGGTAAACCTCAGCGCCAGTGCGCTCGGAAATTTCACACGCAGGAACAAGCGGAGTGCCACCTTCGCCTAAGGTAACCACAACGTCGCCTGCAGATATTGGTAAGCGATCACGATATTCCGCGATTAGTCCACGCCACTGATGCGCCATTACGCAGACACCCCATTTTCAACGCGCATAACACCAAGCACATCTCGCACTTCGCTCATCTTGCGCAAACTCTCTATAGTTGCCTGCAGATCCTGATCAATTGCAGCGTGCGTGCGAATAACGAGATGTGCATCTGCGCCGACGTCATCCTGACGAAGCGCCTGAATAGATACTCCATGCCCTGCAAACTCGCTGGAAATTGCGGCAAGAACACCGGGCTCGTCAGCGACTCGTAGGTTCAAGTAATACGAAGTCTTAGCTTCACCAACATTGTGAATTTCTAAATCTGCATAGTCGCTCTGACCCGGGTCAACGCTGCCAGCGACTTTATTGCGAGCTGCTGCAACCACATCGCCAAGAACCGAACTTGCAGTTGGATTTCCACCCGCTCCACGGCCATAGAACATCATCTGCCCTGCGGCTTCTGCCTCAACAAAAACAGCATTGAAAGCATCGCGCACACTAGCCAGTGGATGACTGTTCGGAACCATGGTTGGATGCACGCGCACAATAATTCCAGCATCGTCGTCAGTAAGTTCAGCAATTGCTAGCAACTTAATCACGCAGCCAAGTGATTTAGCTGCTGCAATATCAAGGGCGCTAACTTTGCTCATGCCCTCACGAGAAACATCATCGATAGTTACGTTGGTGTGAAACGCCAGCCCAGCCAAGATTGCAGCCTTGGCCGCTGAGTCAAAACCTTCAACATCCGCAGTTGGATCTGCTTCGGCATAACCCAGGCTCTGTGCTTGTGCGAGAACATCGGCGTAGTCTGCGCCATCGTCATACATCTTGCTCAAGATAAAGTTCGTTGTGCCATTCACAATGCCCAGCACTCGGCGCACTTTGTCGCCAGCCAGCGATTCACGTAATGGACGAAGCAATGGAATTGCGCCAGCCACCGATGCTTCATAAAAAAGGTCAACGCCAGCAGCAACTGCTTTGGCATGTAATTCAGCGCCATGGGCTGCAAGTAACGCTTTGTTCGCTGTGACTACCGAGCTGCCGTTGGCAATCGCAGTTTCAATCAAGGACTTCGCCGGTTCAATCCCACCAATTACTTCAATGACAATATCCGCTCCAGATGCGGCGAGCGCCTGAACATCAGTGGTTATTAATGCTGCATCAATTGCCCCACGAGGCTTGCTGGCATCGCGAACTGCAATGCCAGAAATTTGAATTGGCCGACCAATGCGGGCCGCTAAATCTTGGGAGTTTTCAACTAGCAATTTGGCCACAGCTGAGCCAACAGTGCCACCACCGAGCAGCGCGATTGTGATTGGCGCAGACATTACGACTCCTAGTTAAATACCTTGGGTTCTAAGTCTGTCAGAAAGCCTTGATTCACACCAAAAAACTTGCGCTTTGTCGCTGTAATTACCTAGAAATGTCGTGAAGTGCGCCAATTACTGATTGGTCAGTGATGAAAGCTGCCAAGAAATTCGGGAATTGCCAAACAACGAATCCCTTTGCGCTTAGCTCCTGCTACATACAATCCGTATTTGTTTATTTTCTTTGCCCAAGTTGTTGGTTGCCCAAGTTTTTCGGCGGCTGATGTAGGCACAAAAACCAAATTAGTATCAAAACCAGTTACCCCAATTGGAAGTGTCTGCGCCTGAATTCGGGATTTATTTCCCGGAACAAATCCCGATCCGCCATAACCACCGGCACTAATCTGCGAAGTCGCTTCATCCTGAAATTGCCCGATTAAAACAGCGCTCGGATATTGCTTATGAAAACTGGCTACCTGAATGTAGGCATCTGAATTAAAAGAAGTACTTGCGCCAAGCCAAAGAACCGCATCACCGTTCTTTGGTAAATCCCCGACAACTTTTTTAAGTAGCCGCGAACCATAGAGATTGCCTTTAGTTTCTGTAATTGAAATATTTTGCCCAAGTGATTCAATAACTTTTAGTGTTGTCTCATTTGCATTCTCAATGACTAAGTGAACATCAATTTGCCAGTGTTCCGGTTTCATTGTGAAAACTTGCTTTAAATTTGCCACAGTTAATTCGCGCGAACCCTTTGCAAACATCACAACAGAAACTAACTGCTTAGTAGTTACGCGATGAGATGAATTAGTCACTGTCTTTTTCTGTTCTGGGCAAAGCCGATAAATTAATTTACGCCTGCATCAAGTGCAAGTAGGTCTTCGATTGTTTCCCGACGCAAAATTACTTCACTTGATCCATTCAAAACAGACACGACTGCTGGGCGAACTATGTGGTTGTAATTACTTGCCATTGCTCGGCAATAAGCGCCTGTTGCTGCAACTGCCAGTAAATCGCCAGGGCCGATATCTGCGAACATTTGCGCATCACGAATAACAATGTCGCCACTTTCGCAGTGCTTACCAACTACTCGCGAATCAATAAGTTCAGCACTTGAATTGCGTGAAGCTAAGGCGACCGTATATTCAGCTCCGTAAAGTGCGGTGCGGATATTGTCGCTCATGCCACCATCAACAGAGATGTAGCGGCGAGCAAGATCGTCGCTAACCTCGACATCTTTGATGGTTCCAACCTCGTAAACCGTAATTCCAGCCGGGCCAATAATTGCGCGCCCTGGTTCAACTAACAGTCGTGGCACTGGAAATTGCACCCGCTCACATTCTTTGATCACAATCTCATGCAGAGCTTTGGCCATTTGCTCCACGTGAAGTGGATCGTCCTCGCCCAGATAAGCGATGCCCATGCCGCCACCAAGATTAAGTTCAGGGACGGTGAAATCTAATGTCTCGCGGATTGAAACAGCAGTATCAAAAACTCGCTGGGCTGCTATTTCGAAGCCTTGTGCATCAAAAATCTGCGAGCCAATGTGCGAATGTAACCCCAATAACGAAAGTGAATCAGATTCAATAACCATGCGAGCGGCCTCCAGTGCCGCTCCGGAGGCAATGGATAAACCGAATTTCTGATCTTCATGAGCTGTTGAAATAAATTCGTGAGTATGCGCTTCAACGCCAACAGTTAAGCGGATGAGTACCTGAATAGTTACCCCATGGGCACTTGCGATATTTGCCAGTCGCTCGATTTCGATAAAGCTATCAAGCACAATTCGGCCAACGCCCACTTCAACAGCGCGGTCAAGTTCAGAAATACTTTTGTTGTTGCCATGAAAAAGGATTCGCTCCGGCGCAACTCCTGCTCGCAGGGCAACTTCTAACTCCCCTGCAGTACAAACATCAACATGTAGTCCTTCTTCAACAATCCACTTGATTACTTTGCCTGCCATAAAAGCTTTGCCGGCATAAAACACTTCGGTAACCACTTCACTGTCATTGAATGCTGCGTGGTACGCCTTAGCTCTGGCTCGAACATCTGCCTCGTCGAGCACAAACAACGGGCTCCCAAATTGGGCAACTAATTGACTGACTGTAATTCCAGCAATAGCAATCTCGCCCGCGTCGGTCCGCGTGGCAGATTGTGGCCAGATCCTGGGATCTAACTGATTAGTTTGTGCTGACACCATTGCATTGTCCCAGAGATTTGGCATTCATCAAATATCCACCAACAGAACTCTTACGATTACATACGCTCGGGAGCGCTGACACCTAATACATCGAGACCATTTGCAATTACTTGGCGAGCAGCCGCGCACAACCACAGACGTGAAATGGTTAGTGCGGTGGCTGGCTCATCGCCCTGCGGCAAAACTCGGCAAGCATCATAAAAACGGTGATAGCCATTAGCGACTTCTTCGAGGTGACGCGCAATGCGGTGTGGTTCACGCAGTTCCGCAGCGCTGGAAACTACACGTGGATAATCAGCCAAAAGCCCTAATAGCTGTCCTTCGCGTTCGTGCACCAAAAGCGACGGATCGAAATCAGCCGGATTCCAGTTAGCAGAATTGGCATCGATAATTCCTAGATCTGCAGCATTTCGAATCACTGAGGCAATGCGGGCGTGTGCATATTGCACATAAAAAACCGGATTATCGTTTGTACGCTGAACTAACAGGTCAAGGTCGAGTGTCAAAGGCGAATCAACTGGATAGCGAATCAGCGAATAACGAGCTGCATCGACACCGACCTCATCTACCAAATCTTCAAGAGTGATGATGTTGCCGGCACGTTTGGAAAGGCGAACTTCTTCGCCACCCTTCATCATTTTGACCATCTGGCCAATCAAAACTTCAATATTCACATCGGGGTTATCGCCAGCACAAGCTGCAACTGCACGAAGGCGGTGCACATATCCATGATGGTCTGCGCCAAGCAGGTAGATACACAAATCAAAACCACGGTTGCGCTTATCTACGTAATAAGCAGTGTCTGATGCGAAGTACGTTAACTCGCCATCAGCCTTCACAAGCACTCGATCTTTGTCGTCACCGAAATCTGTAGTGCGCAACCATGTGGCGCCATCTAGTTCAAACATATGACCTTGTTCGCGCAAAGTTGCGAAACCACGATCAACAGCTTCAGATTCATGCAGCGATCGCTCGGAATACCAAACATCAAAATGTGTATTGAAACCATCGAGCACACCCTGTTGCTGGGCTAACTGAAGTTCGTAAGCGGCCTCGCGAAAAGCGATCAAACGCGCCTCATCAGCCAAATCAAGAATCGCTGGATCAGCAGCCACAATCTGCTTTGCCAAATCATCAATGTAGGCGCCGTGATAACCATCTTCAGGTACTGCTTGGCCTAATGCCCGAGCTTGAACCGAAGCCCCAAATTTATCCATTTGAACACCACGGTCGTTGACGTAAAACTCTCGAGCAACTCTTGCACCCTGAGTTTCCAGAACACGAGCAATGGCGTCACCGACAGCGGCCCAACGAGTGTGCCCTAAGTGAAGTGGGCCTGTTGGGTTTGCTGAGATGAATTCAATGTTTATAACTCGACCAGCAAGAGCATCGCCGTGCCCAAATGCAGCGCCTGCCGCAACAACAGCAGCAACAAGTTCACCCTGGCTAGCAGCAGATAATTTGATGTTAATAAAACCAGGCCCAGCAATTTCCACACCAGAAACGCCTTCGATTTCATGCAGTAGCGGAACTAAAATCTGCGCAACTGCGCGAGGGTTTGAATTGGCTTTTGCACTGATTTGCATTGCTACATTGGTCGACCAGTCGCCATGTTCTGGGTTTTTTGGGCGATCCACCACAATTTGCGCCGGTACATCGCCAGATTCCAGCACGAGGCTACCTGCGGCAACAGCGGCTAGCACTGCTTCGCGGATTTGGGCGGCTAACTCTTGTGGGGTCATACTCCCTTAGCCTAGACGATAACCCCAAGCGCATTAATTTCTTGGTCTTTTTGCGGAATCGCACTGAGTAAGTGCTTGATGGTTTTCAACGCATGTTCGCGATGGCCAGATTGAATTTTTAGGGACTCTTTAACATTGCGTTGCTTGACTGCTTGAATCATTCGAGCGTGATCGTCATTTGTTCGCGCACGGTTACTTGAATCACTAAGGAATAGAAAACGATAAGCATCGAGTGAGTCCCAAAGGTTTTCAACCATCGCAATTAGACGCTCTTCATTGCACAGACGATAAATTGCCATGTGTAATTTACGGTTGAGGGTTGCCATTTGATTTACATCGCCTTTAAGCGCTGCAGCGATACCGTCCTGATGAAGGCCTTTTAAAACGACAATGTCTGCTGGCGTTGCTTTAGGGACGCCAATCCGGATTGCTTCATCTTCAAGAATTGAACGTAAGTGGTAAATTTCAGAAAGATCTTCCGCATTCAATTCAGCTACGAAATAGCCCCGATGCGGATCGTGAATTACGCGACCTTCAGCCTGCAACGTCTTGAGCGCTTCACGAACTGGGACTCGGCTAACTCCAAGCCGAGACGCGAGCGCATCTTGAATAATTTGCTGCCCAGGTTGCAATTTTCCTGATGCCAGCATCTTGCGCACAGACTTTAGAACGGTCTCCTGTGCTGTTGCTTTTTTTGACATGTTGTTAATTAAACACCATGAACATGACATAAACGAGTAATTAAAACCAAAACTTTTTATACAAAGTAGCCAGTGATGTCAAAGAGTACAAGTCACTCCAAGACCTGCTGACTAGATAAAAGTGTCAAGGTTTAAACTTTTTGTAGAGAGGTGGGACCATGGGCACAAAATACACATTCCTTTTGAGTCTGTGTGCAATTTTGGTGGGTTCGCCAGCTTTAGCAAACACCCCAGCACCAAGTGCTTCCCCCAACGACACAGCAGTCTCGATTTGTGCCCCAATAACAACTGGAATTCCACAGAAAGTGCCTGAGATCAAGTGTCCTGCGGGTATGCGAACGCTGGGTCGCGGCCCCATTTTGCATGGAAGTGTTCGCCCAAGTGCCATCCATCCTCACCTGCGAAGTCGCTTTCTTGCAGCACAAACCACGGCCGCCAACCTTGGCTTCAAGATAAGCGTTCGCAGCGGCTGGCGAAGCTGGGAAACTCAGTCTCGCCTGTATCAAAATGCATTAGCCAAGTACGGGGCTGCTCGCATAGCTAGCCGCTGGGTGTTGCCGCCTGAAAAATCTATGCACGTCTGGGGCGTCGCCTTGGATGTGCAATTCGGCAGTACTGCAGCCCAAAACTGGTTCCGCTGGAACAGCAATCACTTTGGCTTATGCAGACCTTATAAAAATGAGTGGTGGCATTACGAGCCAGTAATCTCTCCTGGTGATAAATGTCCACCGATGCAACCTTTTGCTAAATAGTCTTAGGACTTAAATAGCGCTCGATTCAGGGCGTCGTTCACTTCGGTAAAAGCGAGTGCCTCGGTGTACGCAACATTGTTGAAGTACCTAGCCAGCGGAGCTTCCTGCAACGCCTTTACTGCTCGCACATCATTAACTTTAAGAAACATCAAAGTTGTATTTGGTACCCGAGTAAATTCAGTGAGCACAGTCCCACAGCCATAACCAAAAACTTTTAGGGCGATGTCAGCATCTTGCGGCGATACCTTTTCAACAAAACCATTGTCAGTAATCCGTACTCGCTCACGTGGGATCGGCGTACGAGTCCAAACTTGTAAACATGTACGTAAACTATTTCTTGCATAAACTTCAGCTCCATGAACATCTACATAGTTAATGTTCAGGTCGTCATCCGAAATACACGTAAAGTCCATCGAGAGCCGATTAGTCACACTCCACTTTCGCCAAGACCTGGGCACGATGAAGGCAATCGTCGAACTAAATTGCGCACACTTGTTAAAAAATGGAATAGACAACGAGTTATTTCGGCCAAAAGGCGGGTTACCGATTGCCACTACATCTTTTGCGTTGGCGCGCCAGGTGAGGAAATCCTTCTTCTTAACTAGCGGATGGGCTGGTTCAATATCCATGGCGATCACATCTGACATGCCAAACTGGGCAAGCGCGTCAACAAAAGCACCTGACCCGGCGCTTGGTTCCAGCCAAATTTTATTCCGTGACTCTGGCACCAATTCAAGAACTCGACCAACCACCCAAGTAGCCGTTGTTAGTGGCGTATAAAACTGTTCCTTGCCAGTAACCCGACGGTTACCTAACTTGGGAACGGGGGAAGTCATAGATATAAACATATATGTAAATGTCTAGGTTGCAAAAGTGCCCGCAGTAGGAGTCGAACCTACGACCTTCTGCTCCGGAGGCAGACGCTCTATCCACTGAGCTATGCGGGCATTTTAAAGACGGCGAACACTGTGACTTTATCAGTGAACAAAGGTAGCAAGCACATCCCTGTTTTGTGCTCTAGAGTGCAATAAGTAAGTTCACGGGAGCCAAATGGCTGAGAGGGTGAAATTCACCGACCGTCATACCGACTGGGTAATGCCAGTTGCAGGAGCAGATGAATGTCTATTTTTCACTTAATTAACGAAACGATGATGCAATCCCTCGTAACAATCTGGGAGTACAACCTCACCCGTTTGGAATTTGTTGCAGTAATCACTTCACTAATCGGCGTTTGGTTAGGGACCACTGGGAAAACCTGGACTTGGCCATGGTGGGGACTTAGCAGCGCACTTTATGGGTGGCTATTTTTCCAATGGAATTTATATGCAAGCGCGATCTTGCAGGTCGTATTTATTGCTGCGGCAATTTGGGGCTGGCTTGGCTGGGGACCAAAAGGCGCTGAACCCCGCAAGGGTACAACTAAGCAGTACTTACTAATTGGCATTGGTGGCCTTGTATGTTGGGTTGCCCTCGCTCCTCTACTAGCCTCATGGGGCGCTGCGGCAACTTGGCCAGATTCATTTGGTTTGGTGTTTAGCATTGTGGCGCAAGTGATCATGGTGCTTGAATATCGGGAAAACTGGGTGCTTTGGTTCATAGTTGATGCTGTGTACTCAGTTGAATATTTCACCCAGAACCTCACGTTCACAGCCGCACTCTATGTATTGTTCACAGCCATAGCAGTTCGCGGTTGGTTGAATTGGGGACGCAATGAGCTAACCCGCGAAACCTTGCAAACAGTTAGCGCATAACTCGCATGGCAAGCGCACTGGATGCCATCGCTGATCAGGCAGGCAAAAGCCCCATTGTGTGCGGCAATACTCGGGTGATTTTGATCGATGGCCCGGCCGGCTCTGGTAAAACCACTTTTGCGCACCACTTGGCTCAAATACTTAATGGTTGTCCAGTCATTTCAATGGACGATTTATACAACGGTTGGGACAAACCGCTGACTGACGAACTTTACAGTCGAATAGCCGAGCAGATTTTTAATCCCCTTCAACAGGCAACTGATGTTCATTTCCAAAAATACGATTGGCATGAAGGAAAATTTATTGAGTGGATCGATGTGTCACCTAGCGACTATCTAATAATCGAAGGCGTTGGCGCTATGCATCCGAAAAACTTGGAAAACTCTTGCCTGAAAATTTGGCTTGAGGCAAGTGAAAAACTCTTACTCAAACGAGTGCTTGGTCGTGATGGCGAACACATTCGTGAAAAAATGTTGATTTGGCAAAAAATGGAAAAGGAATACTTCAAGAAATATAAAGTTGGCGACAAAGCCGACTTTGCACTTCAAACAACCTAATTACCAGGGAACGATCTGGCGGTCTTCCCAAAGTAAGCCGGTCTCAATGTGCTCGTCATGTTCACGAGTTGCTAACCAAACAATGGTGTCGGCTGCCTGCTGGGCACTACGCGGTGCATCTGGGCCACCCATGTCGGTGCGAGTGTGATTGGGACACATCGCATCAACTAAAACGCCGCGCTTACCCGAACCCAGTTCGGCAGCTAAGTTTTTTGTCAACGCATTCACGGCAGTCTTTGAAATTCGATAAGGTGCTAACCCGCCGGCAAGTCCAGGACCGGAGAATCTACCCAGACAAGCTGAAACATTAATTACCCGACCGCCACGGCGCTCCACCATGCCCGGGGTAATCGCCTGAATCATATTTAGCGTGCCATTAAAGTTGATGCCCATCACTCGGTCCCACTCAGCAGTTGTTGCTCTTAGAGTTTTGGCCATCTTGTCGCTCATTACTCCAGCACAATTGATCAAAACATCTGCGCCAGCGGACAAGGGATGATTACCAACTTTCTGCGCAACGGCTGTGCAATCAGCGATGTCCACACCTAAACCAATCACATCAAGACCCTGAGATACCAAAGATTCAGCAGCAGCCTGAGCTGATTCTTCGGTGCTGCCAAGCAAAACAACAGTTGCGCCAGCGGTGGCCAACTCTGTTGCAGCGGCAAAACCAATTCCACGCGAACCGCCAGTTATCCAAACGACTTTATCGCTCATGTCTGGGCAGGATGAAGATGTCATAACTTAACTTTGCCCCAATTTCTTTGATACCGCATATTTACTGAAACAATATGCGAGTACGCTTGAGTCTTAGCAAATCAATGAGGAAGGCCGCTCTAAGTGTCTAATCAGACCAGCAGTCCATTCGGAGCCAATGACTGGCTCGTCGATGAGTTATATCAACAATATTTAGAGGACAAACAGTCTGTTGATTCAGCCTGGTGGGCGTTCTTTGAAAACTACGATCCAAGTAATCCGACTGCTCCAGAGGCAAGCACTCAGAGTGCTGCCGCAACTGCAACAGCGCCTGAGGCATCTGCTGCGACAACCACCGAACCTGTGCTCACTCCAGCACTAACTCCAGCCCCAACTGTTGACACTCCCGCGCAGCCAATCGCTCCGGCTCCAGTGTCTCGGCCAATTCCAACAAGATCCACACCTCGCGATGAAACTCTGCCCGCCCCCGCGGTGGCGGCTAGCCAAGTTGGTTTGGGACCAGAAAGACTTAAAGGCCCAGCTGCCCGGGTTGTAACCAACATGGAAGCAAGTCTTAGCGTTCCAACAGCAACGAGTGTTCGAGCTATCCCAGCGAAACTTTTAATAGACAACCGAATTGTCATCAACAATCATTTAGCTCGCGCACGTGGTGGAAAAATTAGTTTTACGCACCTGATTGGGTACGCAATCGTTCGGGTGCTCGCTGAAATGCCTGACATGAATGTGGCTTACACAACTCTTGATGACAAGCCAGCAATTCTGCGCAACGAACATGTAAATATGGGCTTGGCTATCGATTTAAGTAAGCCTGATGGCTCCCGTCAACTTATGGTGCCAGCCATTAAATCCGCGGAAAATATGGATTTTGGGCAATTCTGGACTGCCTACGATGTTGTACTAAAAAAGGCTCGCAATGCTGAACTAACTGTTGAAGATTTCCAAGGAATCACGGTTAGTCTGACTAATCCAGGCACTATCGGCACGGTACATTCTGTGCCACGGTTAATGCCAGGGCAGGGATTAATTGTTGCGGTTGGTGCGATGGATTACCCAGCCGAATGGCAAGGTGCATCGCAAGAAACAATCACTCGCAATGCCATAAGCAAAATTCTGACTCTCACAAGCACTTACGATCACCGCGTTATCCAGGGGGCGCAGTCGGGCGATTTCCTACGCCGTGTGCATCAACTACTCCTAGGCGCAGATAACTTCTACGACGACATCTTCCGCTCACTTCGTATTCCGTATGTACCAATTCGTTGGGCTGAAGATATCGCAGCAACTCGTGATGATGTTCTAGATAAAACTGCTCGTGTTCAGCAGATGATTCATGCTTACCGAGTTCGTGGCCACTTAATGGCCGATACGGATCCACTTACTTATGAAGCGCGAATTCACCCAGATTTGGATGTTGCCAATCATGGGCTGACACTTTGGGATCTCGATCGCGAATTCGCGACTGGTGGCTTCGGCGGAACTCCATTTGCAAAACTGCGCGACATATTGGGTGTACTTCGAAATGCATACTGCCGCACTATTGGCGTTGAATACATGCACCTACAAGATCCAGAACAACGCCGATGGATCCAGGAACGTTTCGAAAAGGCGCACGACAAACTCGACCGCGAAGAGCAGTTACGGATCCTGCGAAAACTAAATGAAGCTGAGGCATTCGAGGCCTTCCTTCAGACCAAGTTTGTTGGCCAAAAACGCTTTAGCCTTGAAGGTGGCGAAAGCACGATTCCACTGATTGATCAAATTCTGCAGGCTGCCGCGGACGAGCAATTGCATGAAGTTTGTATCGGCATGCCTCACCGTGGTCGGTTAAATGTTTTGGCAAACATTGCTGGCAAGAGCTATGGCCGAATCTTCAATGAATTTGAAGGCAACTACGGCGTTGAATCTGTCCAAGGCTCTGGCGATGTTAAGTATCACCTCGGTACACAAGGTCGTTTTGAAGCATCAAGTGGCAACTCAGTTGACGTTTATCTAGCTGCCAACCCATCACATCTAGAAGCAGTTAATCCAGTTCTAGAAGGAATCGTTCGCGCTAAGCAAGACATGCTAGGTAAAGACGAATACTCGGTTCTTCCAGTCTTGATGCACGGTGATGCCGCGTTTGCCGGCCAAGGTGTAGTTGCCGAAACCCTACAGTTCAGCCAACTTCAGGGGTATCGCGTAGGTGGCACAATCCACCTTGTTGTTAACAACCAAGTTGGGTTCACAACTTCGCCGAAGTACAGTCGCTCCAGTGTGTATGCAACCGATGTTGCTCGAATGATCCAATCGCCAGTTTTCCATGTGAATGGCGATGACCCGGAAGCTGTAATTTGGGTGGCGCAACTTGCCTTTGATTTCCGTCAGAGATTCCATCGCGATGTTGTTATTGATCTAGTTTGCTACCGTCGTCGTGGTCACAATGAAGCTGACGACCCTTCGCTGACCCAGCCATTAATGTACGAAATCATCGACAACAAGCGGTCAACTCGTAAGTTGTACACCGAAGCCCTCATAGGTCGCGGAGACATCAGCAGCGAAGAAGCCGACGAAGTTTTGAAGCATTACCAAGACGAACTAGAGCGAGTGTTCCAAGAAACCAAAGCAAGCTCACACGAAGACTTCAGCTCGGACGTAAGTGAAGTTATTGCAACCGGTCAGCAAACTCTTGCTCCGCAGCAGCCGCCAAGTGAAGTGCCAACTGCAATCACTCAGGCAGTTATTGATCGAGTTGTAGCCAGCCAGCTGACAATGCCTGATGGCTTTACAGTTCACCCTCGTCTAGTCCCACAGCTACAACGTCGCGCTGAGATGATTCAGTCAGACAGTATCGATTGGGGTATGGGTGAAGCACTCGCATTAGGTTCACTACTGACTGAGGGTAAAACAGTCCGCCTTGCTGGCCAAGATAGCCGTCGTGGAACTTTTGGCCACCGCCACGCAGTCATCGTCGATAAAGAAACCGGCTGGCAGTACAAGCCACTTAAGCAGTGCTACGAAGGGGATGCCAAGCTTTCTGTTTACGACTCATTGCTCAGCGAATTCGCAGCCCTTGGCTTTGAATACGGTTACTCGGTTATTCGCCCTGAAGCTTTAGTTATGTGGGAAGCACAGTTCGGTGATTTCGTAAACGGCGCCCAAACCATAATTGATGAATTCATCAGCTCTGGTGAGCAAAAATGGGCACAGCGAAGTGACGTAACGATGCTTCTCCCCCACGGCTACGAAGGTCAGGGACCCGATCACTCGTCAGCACGCGTCGAGCGGTTCTTGCAACTTTGCGCGCAGGACAACATCACGGTTGCTATGCCATCTACTCCAGCTTCGTATTTCCACTTACTGCGCTGGCAGGTTTACTCACCACTAATCCGCCCGCTGGTTATTTTTACTCCAAAGTCTTTGCTTCGAGCAAAGTATGCAACTTCTAAGACTGAAGATTTCACAACAGGATCTTTCCGCTCAATGCTGCCTGATGAATCTGTGAACAAGCAGGATGTAAAAACTGTTCTGTTGTGTAGCGGCAAGGTGTATTACGACTTGTTGGCGCAGCGGGAAAAGACCGGTCGCAAGGATGTGGCAATCATTCGCTTAGAGCGCCTCTACCCACTGCCACAAATTACACTGCCACCGGAAATTGCATCGTTGCCGAACCTGCGCGAAGTTCGCTGGGTTCAGGAAGAGCCTCGCAATCAAGGCGCTGGTAGCTTCATGTTGCTGAACTTGCCACAAGTAATCGGTCATCCAATTAGCTTGGTGTCTCGTCCAGCTTCTTCTTCGCCAGCCGTTGGTTCACATCATCGCCACGAACTTGAACAAGAAACGCTTGTTGCACAGGCATTTAGCTAAGTCAGGGACATCCATGTATTTCACAGACCGTGGTATTGAAGAGCTTGAAAATCGTCGAGGCGACGAAGAAGTTTCGATTAGTTGGCTCGCTGCCAAACTCCAGGTATTTGTTGACCTGAATCCAGACTTTGAAATTGCAGTAGAGCGCCTAGCAACTTGGCTAGCACGAGATGAAGAAGAAGTCGACGAATAATTTTCAGACTTAAAAGTAATTGGGGCGCATCCACTTTGGATGCGCCCCAATTTTATTGAGTTTTGTTTGCTTAACTTACTTGATCAACTGGGTTAGTGGATTGATAGCGAAGTAGGCAACGAAGGCCAACGAGATAATCCACATAATTACAGAAATCTCACTGAACTTGCGCTGACATACCTTGATCAAAACGTAGCTAACGATGCCTGCGCCAACACCATTGGTGATGGAGTAGGTGAATGGCATCAGGACGATGGTTAAGAAGCAAGGGATTGCTAATGCATAATCGTCCATCGGAATCTTGCGAATCTGGGTGAACATCAAGAAGCCCACAACGACAAGTGCCGGTGTAGCTGCTTCGTAAGGAACAACCTGGGTCAGTGGCGCTAGGAATAGCGCGACTAAGAACATCGCACCAGTAACGATACTTGCGATACCAGTACGAGCGCCGTCGCCAACACCAGATGCTGATTCAATGTATGCAGTATTGGATGAAACACCGCCAGCGGCGCCAGCCATTACAGCAACAGAGTCAACAACCAAGATTTCGCGAATGTGCTCAATCTCGCCATCCTCCTGAATCAAACCTGCTTCATTAGCCAAGCCAGTAACTGTTCCGATTGAATCGAAGAAGTCGCTTAGCAAAAGTGAGAAGATTAAGATGACGGCTGTTAGAACGCCAACAGCCTGAACTCCACCAGTTAGGTTGAAATGCCACAAGCCCATTGGGTTTGTGAAGTCAATCGCTTTAGCTGGCATCTTAGGCACATTTAGTCCCCAGCCAGTTGGATTGGTAACAGCGCCAGTGTTATCTTTCATTGGGCCAACTTTGGCTGTCGCTTCAATAATTACCGCCAAAACGGTAGTTGCTAGTAGCCCAATCAAAATACCGCCACGGATTCTAAGCGCTACCAAGACCATGATCAGCAGAAGGCCGAAAACGAAGGTAAAGATGGGCCAACCCGCTAGCTGTCCAAATACACCAAAGGTGATAAGTGGAACGCCAGGACGAACTATTCCTGCATCGGTTAAACCGATAAGTGCAATGAACAATCCGATACCAGCACCAATTGAGTACTTCAATGCTTCAGGCACCGCACGGAATACCGCCAGACGGAAACCACTTAGCACCAAGGCAAACATTATGAGTCCGCCGATGATCATCAGGCCAAGAGCTTCTGGCCATGACATCTGTGGGGCGATAGTGAAAGCAAGGAAACCATTCAAGCCAAGTCCCGCAGCTAGAGCTACTGGGAAGCGGCCGATGGCGCCCATGAGAATGCTCATTACGCCGGCGATTAGTGCGGTACCAGCTGAAACTAGAACAATTGAATGTCCGATGTTTGCCGGGTTTGAGATTGGGTCACCCGAGATGAGGTTTCCGAATTTATCTGGGACGGTGCCAATAATCAGTGGGTTTAAAACCACGATGTAAGCCATGGTTACGAAAGTAACCAAACCGCCACGGATTTCTGTCGAGAGAGTAGAGCCACGCTCAGTGATATGGAACCAACGGTCCAATGCTGATGTGCCCTGTGTCGATGTATTTGTAGCCATAGGAAAACGCTAGTGAACCCGATTGGATTAAATCGGGATGAACACGCCGAAATAGGCTATGAGTTTTCTACTTCTAACCTATTGTTAGTAATTCGCCCAAACTTAGGCTTAATTCGAAACAGTGCTTTTCCTAAGATTTGGTCGTGGCGAATAAGTCCATAGGTTCTGGAATCTAGCGAAGCCATTAAATTGTCGCCAACAACAAACAAGCCGTCATCAGAGATTGATTCCACACGCTTTATATCATTTTGACCGGAGCGGCGAAATACGACCACATCACCGACCGAAATTTTTGCACCGTGGCGGATTAAAAGCTCGTCACCGTAACCTAAATTTGGAACCATACTCAGTCCCCGCACTACTGCTTTTCCGAAAGCCACTGTGATCCCCAAGACCTTGTCGCATACTTGTTTAAATGAGTTTGATGTTTGAGTGTATCCAATTTTAGTAACTGAAATGCGACCTGAAGAGTAATTTTAGGTAAACTTAAAACATAAATCGCTTTATTGTCCTTTGGAGGCATCAATGAAATTTTTCAAACCAACAATCGTTGTGAACGCACACTGCGACCTACCTTGTGGTGTTTACGATCCAGCACAGGCTCGTATTGAAGCACTGTCAGTAAAAGCTTGCATGGAAAAATATCATGCCTCTGATGACGCGAACTTTAAAGCGCGTGCTGTCTCAATCAAGGAAGAGCGTTCACACATCGTGAAAGAACACCTATGGGTACTTTGGACCGATTACTTCAAGGCTCCGCACTTCGAGAAGTTCCCGCAGTTACACCAACTGTTCAACGATGCAACCAAACTTGCCGGTGCAGCCGGCACCAAAGGCACCGTAGATGTTGCGGTAGCAGATGACCTGATCGCAAAGATTGATGAAATTGCGGTCATCTTTGCTGAAACCAAAAAGGCCTAATAGTAAGGTGAGCAACATTCATCTTCGGGTACCAGCCCAAGCTGAGTTTGTGGGGCTAGTTCGTAGCACCACAAACTCAGTTATCGCCCGCACAGAACTTGGCGTTGACGAGTTAGCCGACTGGTCACTGGCAATGGATGAAGCCTTCGCCATAGTGATAAATCACAAGCCAGCCAGTGGAGATGTCTTGGTTGACTACTCATTCGCAGGCGGCGGAATTGAAATCAAAGTAGTAGGTCCGGTTGGAAGTTCGCAAAGCGTTTTGCAAAGCGATGCTTGCCAGTGGGCTTGGGCTGTTGTAACCGGTTCAGTGTCAGAAGCTAAGTGCGACCTTGCTAGCGATGGCGCAATCACGTTGACCTTGAAGTCACGAGTGGTGGCGAGTGCCTAACCCAACCAACACACGCGAACAAGATCACGTGTTGTTCGCCGAATTTGCTGCGCTCGCCGATGGAGATCCACGCAAATCAGTAGTACGGGATGAATTAATCTCGAGTCACCTTGGGTTAGTGACTCACATCGCCCGCAAGTACGCCAATCGCGGTGAACCATTGGATGATCTAATTCAAGTTGGCACCATTGGATTGATTAAAGCGATAGATCGTTTTGCGCCGGAAAAGGGTTTTGAATTTTCAACCTTTGCTATGCCGACAATCGTTGGCGAAATCAAGCGATACTTCCGGGACAAGACCTGGGCAGTTCGGGTACCACGCAGACTTCAAGAGCTTGGCGCTTCGGTTAGTAAAGCCGTTACACAGTTGTCACAGCAACTAGATCGCGCGCCAACAGTTCAAGAGATAGCCGACTACCTAAAAATTGAGCTCGACGATGTGGTTGAAGCCTTGAATGCAAATTCGGCCTACTCCACCGTGAGTTTAGACACTGCATTTGACCCTGACGCCCCAACACTTGGCGATCGTTTTGGCTCTATCGATGAAGCTTTAGAAGGGGTTGAATACCGCGAGTCGCTCAAGCCCCTTCTACTGGCATTGCCCGAACGAGAAAAAGACATTCTGGTTATGCGCTTTTTTGAAAACAAGAGCCAAACTGAGATTGCTCGCACTCTTGGTATTTCGCAAATGCACGTTTCCCGAATACTTGCCCATACTCTGACTAATTTACGTGCGAGCTTGCAAGATTAATTTTCAGTTCGCATTTTAACCAAAGCGAAAAGTCCAGTTAGCGAAACTCCAGCTACTAACGCTCCGCCAAGACGAGCCAATGATCCGCTTCCACTTAACGGCAAGTACGCAAACACTAGAAGTGCGAATACCTGAATCAAACCAAATGGGGTTTTTGCCCAAGACTGACTGAGCCAAAGCGCTCGAGTTACTAGAGCAATGGCAACTGCAAAAATTAGGAAGATGATGAATAGCACCAGCGGATGAGGGCCACTGCCCCGGACCCCGGTAGCAGAAGTTTCTTTCACCAACACAGAAATTGCGAAAGCCAAAAGCCCTACGGCTTCTACCAACCCACAGATCAGGGCAACTTTGCGCATATAGATAGATTATCGCGATTAGGCTGAATGCATGCGAGCGCTTCTGGTCTACAACCCGTTTGCAACCAGTACCAGTGAATCGACTCGTGACCAGATAGCAGAACGATTACGAACAGTTTGTAACTTAACTATTCAGCCGACAACTGGTCGCAGCGATGCAATAGAAATTGCTCGTACAGCGCAGGCAGAAGGATATGAAATTGTCATTGGCTACGGTGGTGACGGAACTGTTAATGAATTAGCAAACGGATTACTTCATCAAGGACCCAACCCAAGTGGACCTCGGCTAGCGGCTTTGCCTGGCGGAAATGCAAATGTTTTTGCCCGCAACCTGGAGTACTCTTCAGACCCGATAGAAGCTGCGGAACAACTATCGCAGGCAATTACTTCGAATCGCACACGAGTTGTTGGCGTCGGCACAGTTGCTACTTCTGAAATCAACCGATGGTTCCTATTTAATGCTGGGCTAGGAATTGATGCCGAAGTTCTTAAAGCTATGGACGAGCGCCGCCAGCACGGCAAGAGAGCCTCTGATTGGGCGTACACATTGATTGTCGGTCGCAAACTTGTGCGGGCACTTAAGGATCGAAATCCCAACATTACTTTGCGAAGCTCTGCAGGAGAATTGTCTGAACTCTTGCACTTTGCCCTCATCATTAACGTGGCACCATGGATCTATCTAGGTTCACGCCCACTTACCCTCACTCCAGATGCAACTCATGACAAAGCACTTTCTGTTTTCGCCCCCACAAATATGTCGTTACTTTCCGTGAGCAAAATAGTTAGAGACATCGTAGGTAATCAGAATCCTGATTCACAGAGCAATGTTCTTGCCCTTTCTGATCAAGATGATTTTAGTTTTCTTATGAAAACTCCCACATGGCTACAAGTCGATGGTGAAGTTTTATCTCAGGTAACGGAAGTTTCAATTACCCATACAAAAAATGCATTGACTGTTTACGCATAAAGAAACCGTGAATTAGGAACAATTCACAAATTCGGATTTTCCTTGATCAGTTGAAATTTCAGACACAAATTCAAAATCAATATGTAAGAAAAGTGAAAAAACTTTTGCCAAATTTCGCTTTTGCTATTGCCACTGCTGCAAAACTCCGCAATGATAGAGAAGTGCTTGTGAAAATGAGCACAATACCGCAGGAATTTCGGGCCTTCGGCCTGAAAAACCGTTTATTTTCCAGGCTTTGGAGGTTCAAGTGGACTGGCGCCACAAGGCAGTCTGCCGCGAAGAAGATCCCGAACTCTTCTTCCCTATCGGAAATACCGGCCCTGCACTCTCCCAAATCGAGGAAGCAAAAGCTGTTTGTCGGCGTTGCCCTGTGATTGAACCCTGCTTGAAATGGGCGCTTGAAACCGGCCAAGATTCAGGTGTTTGGGGTGGAACTAGCGAAGACGAGCGTCGCGCTATCAAGCGCCGCGCTCAACGCGCACGCGCACGTGGCGTGGACCCAGTTCCACATATTTTCGAATCAGACGTTTCTGCTCGCTAACGAGCCAGTCAACATTTTCTACCTTATTTACCAAGTGGTAAAGACACTACAACTCTAGTTCCGCGTAATTCTGCATTTTCATCAACGTGCTCGAATGTAATCGAACCGCCGAGCTCCTCAGCAACAAGTGTTGTTACGATGGCGAGTCCTAGCCCGCGTCCATCTGTTGCGGGCAATGCAATGCCTGGACCATCATCTGTAACCGACACACTGATTTGTTGCTCTGTACGCTGCACCTCAACTACAACATTTACTAGCCCTCGACCAGCAGCTGCATGTTCCACCGAGTTAGCCACTAGTTCAGCTAACACCAACGCCAGTGTGGTGGCCATGTCACTTTGAAGAATGCCGAACTCACCGTTGAACTTAGTTTTCACCTCAACAATGGAAGCTGTTTCGATGCTTAGCGGAATTACTCGACCAAACACTTCATCAAAATCAACTGCCTCACCAGGATTATGGGCAAGTAGATCGTGCACGATTGCAATTGTGGCAATTCGCCGACCAGCTTCAGCAAGTTCTAATTGCGCTGAAGTGTCTTTTAAACGTCGGCTTTGCAAACGCAGCAAAGATGCAACCGTTTGTAAATTGTTCTTAACTCGATGGTGAATTTCACGAATCGCGGCGTCCTTACCCAAAAGTGCCTGTTCACGTCTGCGCAGGTCAGTAACGTCGCGCATCAAAACCAAAGTGCCTGCTGGACCCAGCGTTGAGGTATTTTCATCATAGGAAACAAGCGGAATAGAGCGCAAAGTAGCCGATGACTGCGTGCCTTCAAGTTCAGCTGTTGCTTGAATTCGACCGCGAGCTACCAAACTTAAAGTGTCGTTGATTGGAACGCCTTGACGGTTGAGCTGCGAAACTAAATCGGCTAACACTTGTCCCTCAACATCGATTGCCACACCTAAACGGCGAAATGCTGATGTTGCATTGGGGCTGGCAAACTCAATGGTTCCGGATTTATCCAAAAAGATCATGCCATCACCCACTCGAGGTGCGCCACCACGACCACCTGTTCCTTGGTCGTTATGTGTCACGCGAGGGAAAGCGCCGCTACTTAACATTTCAAAAATGATTTGTGCGATGTGATCATAAATTAATTCAAGACGACCAGCATCAGAAGAACTTGAGTAACGGCCAAGAACTGCAATAGTGCGACCGAGAAATGAAATCGGAATCGCTTGGGTGATTTCATGCTGCTCGTCAGGTTGCCCAGTCCAAATCTCACCTGTGAGAAATGCGCGGTCTAATTCAACATGGCGACCACGAGGGACAAAATTACCCGTAACATCTTTAGGAATATGTGTGCGAGTAGTTACTGGACGGATTTGGCCAGCAGCAACAAAGCCCGCTTCATTCCAGGTAGGAAGCCAAAGAATTAAATCAGCAAACGCTAGATCAGCGATCATGGTCCAATCGCTAAGAAGCAATTGGAGGTGCTCTACTTCAGCCGAAGAAAGATCGGTTCGCTCTGCAGCGATACCCGGTAATTCAGTGCTTGTGACGTTCACACGATCAGCGTAACTTGATGACGCAAATTATGAATTTGGACGGCGACCGTGATTTGCTTTGTTCTTCTTACGATCACGCTTTTTGCGGCCACGCTTGCTCATGTGAACTCCTTGATAAAAATGTCTAGTTCTAAGGATAGGGCAGTTACAGGGGTGCTACGAACCCTCGGTGTACTCAACTTGGATTTGCGCAATGATTTGGGTGATTTTCAAGCGAAACTCAGTAGGCGCTGGGTCTGGGCAACAAGATCTGGCAACTAGAACCTTCATAAGTTCAAGTGCATCTCGCTCGGCACAACACGAATCACATTCACCTAGATGTATGCGAATCTGCTCTTCAGTTACGGAGCATTGTTCCTTATCGATGAAATAGATGAGAGATTCCAGTACCTCGGTACAAGCTATCTCGTGTGCCTTGCCGCAACTCATGACTGCACATCTTTCAAATATCCATTTTCGCGCGCATAATCAGCGAGTAATTCGCGAAGTGCCTTACGGCCTCGATGTAATCGTGACATCACAGTGCCAACTGGCACATTCATAATTTCAGCAATCTCTTTGTAAGCGAAACCTTCAACATCTGCCAAATAGACCGCGTTACGGAAATCTTCCGGCACCGCCGAGAACGCATCCGAAATAACTGTGTTCGGCAATAGGTCTAGCGCTTCAGCTTCGGCTGAGCGTAACCCACCTGATGTGTGTCTTGCAGCATCGGCCATCTGCCAATCGTGAATCTCATCAACTGGATTTACGCGCGGTTCGCGCTGTGCCTTGCGATACAAGTTGATGTAAGTGTTGGTGAGAATTCGATATAACCAGGCTTTAAGGTTTGTGCCTTCTTGAAACTGAGCAAAGGCTCGATATGCCTTGATGTAAGTTTCTTGCACCAAATCTTGTGCATCACTTGGATTGCGGGTCATGCGCAATGCGCCTGCATAAATTTGATCTAGAAATGGCAATGCATCGCGTTCGAATCGTGAAGTGATTTCTGGAGAATGTTTTACTTTTGTTTCGCTGCGACTCGAATCTGAAATTTCATCAGTCTCGTCGGTGCTCATGTAAAACGACCCTACTCCTTGCTTCTTTTTCTCATCATGGCTACCTAACCCAGTTTGAGTTGTGCCAGAGAAATCTATGAGCGCTGCCTGCGTCAACTCCCACGCGGCCTTTTGCTCGGGAGTGCAATCTACGCACGAATTAGCCATAAGTACTTCAACCTCTGAGGCAAGGACATTATTCCAACAACCTATTAGGTTGCTGTTTGCTTATGTTTCGCCAACTATACGAATAGGGCATATCTTGCGCACATGATTCTTACTGTGACAGCCGTTAGGCTAAAGGTGTGATTGATTTGTGGAATGCGCCCTTGCGCACTACCCCACTAAATGCGCACGTTCGCATCCCCGGTTCAAAATCACTGACCAATCGCTGGCTGGTACTGGCTGCGCTGGCTGATGGTCCGAGTCGAATCGTTCATCCCCTAGTTGCCCGTGACACCCAGTTGATGGCGGGAGCGCTTTCTACTTTGGGCACGGGTATTGAATTTTCCGATGAAGCCTACGTAGTTACTCCTGGACTACTTATTGGGCCAGCCACTATTGATTGCGGACTTGCTGGCACAGTAATGCGTTTTGTGCCGCCAGTGGCGGCGTTAGCTAATGGCGACATTCGCTTTGATGGTGACGCTGGTGCTCGGACTAGGCCAATGCATCGAATTATTGAATCTTTGAAGTCACTTGATGTGCAAGTAGATGACCAACTGCGTGGCACATTGCCATTCACCGTGCATGGCACCGGGCGGGTCGCGGGAGACACAGTAACTTTAGATGCTTCCGCTTCTTCACAATTTGTGAGTGCGTTATTACTTGCCGGTTCGCGCTATGACGGCGGACTTGTGGTTGAACATCGAGGTGGCGTGCTTCCTTCAATGCCACACATTGATATGACTATTGAAGTTTTGGCGCAGGTCGGTATTCGCGTCGATACTGAAATCGCTGATGAACGTCATGCGCGCTGGACTGTACACCCCGGCATTCCTGCAGCATTTAATGTGACTGTCGAGCCAGATCTTTCAAATGCCGCGCCATTTGTGGCAGCTGCGCTTGTATGCGGCGGGTCGGTAACTATTCCAGATTGGCCAACACACACAACTCAAGCTGGTGACGCGCTTCGCGAACTTTTGCCGCAGATGGGCGCGAGCGTTTCGCGCTCAGGCAATGATGTTACTTTTACCGGTGGACAATTGCATGGCTTAACGGCCGACCTGCATGATGTTGGCGAACTTACTCCAGTTATCACTGCTCTTTGCGCCTTAGCAGACAGTCCATCACACTTATCTGGTATTGCTCATTTACGTGGTCATGAAACGGATCGACTCTCGGCGCTGGCTACCGAAATCAACCGACTTGGCGGCGACGTAACTGAAACTGCCGATGGGTTGATAATCAATCCAAAGCCTCTTCATGGTGGAAGTTTTGCTACCTATCACGATCACCGCATGGCAATGGCTGGCGCAGTAATTGGCTTAGTGGTACCTGATTTGAAAATTGAAGACATTGGAACAACCGGTAAAACGTTGCCAGACTTTGATGTGATGTGGCATGCATTGGTGAACGTGTGAGCGAAATAGACGAAGACTCTTATGGACGGCGACCAAGCCGTACCAATTCTCGTCGCCGCTCGAAAGATCGTCCTGACTTTTCTGATGCCCAAGTTGGCATGGTTGTTGGCGTTGATCGCGGCCGCATAACCTGTGTCGTGCCCGATGGTGCGCCGCATGATGAGCAAACTCAAGTGGTTACCGTTAAAGCACGTCAACTGGGCCGCAAGGGTGTAGTAATTGGCGATAAAGTCCGAATTGTTGGGGACCTTAGCGGTCGACCAGACACTCTGGCACGCCTTGTTGAGTTAATAGAGCGCTCAACTACCCTTATGCGAACTGCAGATGACACAGACCCTATTGAGCGCATAATCGTGGCAAATGCCGACCAGTTAGCAATAGTTACCGCAACAACTAATCCAGAGCCACGAGTTGGCTTGATTGATCGCACATTAGTTGCTGCATTTGAAGCTGGATTGGAACCGATTTTGATTCTGACCAAAACAGATTTGAAATCTGCTGACGAACTTTTGAGTAACTACAGCGGGATGGATTTGAAATACATCTCAGTAGACCAAACAACACAACAAGGAGTTGAAGAAGTTCGTCAACTGCTACTTGGACACACCACTGTATTTATTGGCCACTCAGGCGTAGGTAAATCGACACTTGTTAATTCATTGGTACCGACAGCGCTGCGCATAACCGGAATTGTCAATGATGTGACCGGACGCGGTAGGCACACCTCAACCTCTGCTCAGGCTCTCGCTCTGCCTGACGACACCGGCTGGGTGATTGATACGCCAGGATTGCGGTCATTCGGATTAGCCCATGTGAATCCGGATGCAATTATTGAAAGCTTTCCAGAATTGGTTGATGGCGCACTTGAATGTCCACGCGCTTGCACACATGTGAACAGTGATGGAATTGCGCCACCAGATTGCGCCCTAGATTCTTGGGTCGCAGATGGTAAAGCAGGACAAGGTGGATTAGCTCGTCTCGATTCGCTTCGTCGACTACTTTTCGCGCTTCAAACGCCGTCTAGCTAATTCGTAATGTTCTTCGGTAATTGAGCCAGCAAGTTTTCTAAGTACCATCATCACAACAGCAAGATCATCGGTGAAACCAATTCCAACAATCCAATCGGGAATTAAATCAAAAGGCATTATGAAGTAAGCCAGAGCTGCGCCAATAAGCGCTTTTACTTTTAGCGGAGTTTTAGGATCACGCAATGCGTAGTACATAGCCGTTGCCTGTGTGGCAAAAGTTATCTTGCCCGATGATTCAGTTAGTTTTCCTGGAAACTCAGAAATAATCTTTTTGAGTGCATCAGGATTTTTCGCCAAATAATCAGCGCCCTGTTTGACCACTGCCATCGCCGCAGTTGTCGCTTTGTCTGATTTGGCAAACCAGCGCGCCATGATGACTCCTGCCCCACTGAAATACCGAAATCACCCCGTAGGCGATACGGTTAAATCGTGGATGTTGATTTATCTCTTGCTCTAAAGTTAGCCGACCAGGCTGACATCATCACCATGAATCGGTTTAGAGCCTTAGATTTACGCGTTGACGCTAAACCTGACAGTACGCCGGTAACTGAGGCAGATCAGGCAGTAGAGCAATACATCCGTGACGAACTAATGAGCGCTCGCCCTAGCGACGGTGTGATCGGTGAAGAGCAACCGGACACGGCGACAGAGGCGAACCGCCAGTGGATTATTGATCCGATTGATGGCACCAAAAATTATGTGCGCGGTGTGCCAGTGTGGGCAACCCTGATTGCACTTTCTGAAGATGGCAACCTCAAATTGGGAGTTGTATCAGCTCCTGCTCTGGGTCGACGTTGGTGGGCAGTTGCAGGTGGTGGTGCGTTTACTCAAGATGTTGATGGCTCGGTGCGCCCTATTCATGTTTCAGATGTTGGGCAACTCGCTGATGCTTCGCTTTCATATAGTGATGCTGTTGGTTGGGCTGGGTTTGAATCGGCATTAGGTGATTTGCAAGAAGTAACATGGCGCTCGCGTGCCTACGGCGACTTTTGGTCGCACGTTATGGTGGCTGAAGGCGTAGTAGACATTGCAGTGGAACCAGAACTTAGCGTTTGGGATATGGCAGCTTTTATCGCGATTGTGCGTGAAGCCGGTGGAACAGTAACTGGCTTTGATGGCAGCGATGCGCTAATTCATAAGAGCGCTGTCACCACAAACACAATTTTGCATAATGATGTACTGCGAGTTATCGCAGGTAATTAATGTTTGATGCGCTTTAACCGCATGGGTAGCCCACCTTGTGGTCGAAGAGTAACTGAAGCATCGACGGGCACTTGCTCATTATGAATTGGGCGCAACTGCCAATTTTGTGCAACGTGACTTAAGATTTGTGCGCCTTGCAACCGAGCCATGTCACGACCAATACATAATCGTGGACCTGCACCAAAAGGCAGGTAACCAAGCATCGGTGCGCCATTGGCAAAGCGATCAGGGATGAACTGTTCTGGGTTTGGCCAGACATTTTCATTTCGGTGCACCACCCAAGGACTGACTATTACCAATGCATCGGCTGGAATTAGAAAACCTTCAACTTCAACTGGCTCAAGTGTGCGCCGAGTGATGACCCAAGCAGGTGGATACAAGCGCAAAGTTTCATCAAACACGAGTGAGGCACGCTCTGGATGCTCGTGGAGGCGCTGCGCCTCTTCGGGGTTACGGCCAAGTAAGTAGCAGGCCCATGTGAGGGCGCTAGCAATAGTTTCATGGCCAGCAACAATGAAGGTAGCAACTTCATCACGAATTTGTTTTCGGCTAAGTGGCTGGTCAAGGCTTTGATCCATAAGCACATCGAGCATGTCTCGAATTGGCGCACCTTCTGGCAACGAGTCGGCAAGTCTGCGATCGATGATGGCGTTGACAGCAGCGTCCAACTCGCGGATTGCTTTTCGCATACCCAAGTTGTTTGGTGTTGGCACCGCTAATGGCATTGGTAACGGGTTGCGGGCTCGTACTACTACCCCATGTAACGCTCGCAATGTCGCTGATGTGAGTTGATCCACTTGGCCAGTTAAGTCAGCGCCAAATAATGTTGCGCCAGTTATCTCTAGCGCCAAGTTCATCATCGCTTGATCGACATCTATTAGCGCAGTGCCTTGGGATGTTAGTTCAGCCCAGTTTGCATCAAGGCGATTTAGCGCTGTCGCAACATGATTGGTGGCCAATGAAATCATTTCATGATGAAAAGCTGGTGCTAGTTGCCTGCGCGAAGTTTTCCAAGTGTCGGTATCGGCGGTTAGCAGACCCTCGCCAGTTACTAGCGACAACGTTGAATACTGAATGGTTCGCTTACTCATTGCCCGATGGTGCTGCACTAAAACATCGCGAGCGCCTTGTGGGGAACTAACGAGATAGCTGGCAGGTCGTGGGATTGGGAACTGCACTACATCGCCATGTTGTTGCCAAGTGTGCATCAAGAAATTCAACGGATTGTGTTGAATCTCGCGAAACCTCCTGAGCATTTCGCGAGATTCTGGCCCTGGCGCAGTGACGGGCGTGCGCCAGCCATGCCGAGTGCGGGAACCCGGCGATACTGTCCAAATGGTGGAGTTACTCAATTACGCAAGCCGTCATGTGTGCCAGCGAATACCCGAAACAATCTGGATGTGCTGGGTAGGTGCCAGCAATTAGCTTGCGTGGCCACACCGCGGCGCCACCAACCAGCAGCAGGCAACCCGCTAGGAGTTGTCTTCGTCTTCGTACCTAATTCCACCGTTACTCCCCGATTAAGTATGTGCCTAGGAGTCTAGGTATTGAAGGTTAACAAAAACGGGGCAATTACGAGTTTTATTTATGAGTGCTGGCAAGAATGACTGCCAATTCGCGCCAAGAAGTACTCAACGAGCCTGGTTTCAATCGGCATGCAACAATAAAGAGTGCCTAAAATTACTGCCAAGACTGTTGCAGAGAATCGCGATCTGCGTGAATCTGCAATCTTGAGTGCAGCTAACGCAATCGCACGTGAGCAAGGGCTATCACATGTCACTTTCAGCGCGATTGCCAAGAAAGCTGGCATTGCCCGCACAACTGTTTATGCATACTTCGATTCCAGCGCAGACCTGATTGCGGATGTTCTCATTGATGAACTTTTTGAAATGAATGAACATTTGGCGCAGCGCGTGCAGTCTGCCAAATCAGCGAAGGCCGGTGTCATTGCCTGGATTAGTGCATCACTTGAATACGTTAACGACGGCCGACATGAACTTCTGAAGTCAGCCGCTGGCGTAGAACTTCCACCAGTTAGACGCTCGCAGATGCAGCAACTACACCGTGCGATGATCACCCCACTGATGCAGGCCCTAACAGAACTAAACGTTAAGAAACCTCAGACAGTAGCGATGCAAATATCTGGCGTAGTTGATGTGTCTGTGCGGCGGCTAGCAAATGGCGGCGACCTCAATGAAGAAATCGCCGCCACTACTGCGTTCGTTTTGAATGGGCTAGCTGCTTTTACCAGTGCTCGATAGAACGAAAGTACGGTTGCCGGTAATGGCAGTCCAACGCTTTGCGGAAGTTAAATCACCTGGACTGGAAACGGTAATCGTGCAGGTGCCATCCTTGATTGCTAACAGCCTGTAATTTGCTCCAACTACACCGATGCTGCAGATCTTAGGAGTTGTTGATGCAAGTGTTGGATAAACGCCAGTGTTTGTCTTTACTCGTGCAAAGTAAACGGCCACTTTGGTCTTCAAGGTTGCTGATGGCCAAGCGATTGATGCCGACTGAACGAATGAATGAGTGTAGAACGGGAAGTTCACATTCAAAGGCTTGTAAGTGTCGTTACCAACAGTCTTTGCTGCGATTGCACACGTGGCACCGTCACCAGCTAGAGCATTGACCACATTGCCAACTACTGAACAATCAGGGGTAAGAGATGACAGGGTGATTGCCAAGCCAGATTTAGCAGTCAAATTGAACGTAATTGGGGTGCGGTAGGTCAAGTCATGCGGCACGTTCGGTGTCAGGGTGAATGAGCCGGCTGTACCTGTTACAACATCGTTAGTCTTTGAGACGCCACCGCCAGTGAAGGTCAAATCAATCTTGCGCGTTAATTGCCCTGCGGTTGGGTTGTTGTGATCGCCACGAACATAAAGAACGCATGCGGTCACCTTGCAATCAATGTTTGCGAAAGTGTCTGCAACTGTGATTGCACCACCAGTTGAACCGGCCGCGCTGTGGTTTGCTCCATCAGCAGTAATCCAAGCCATGTCCGCCTGATTTGTGTCACACAATGTGCTCTTGGTTGTCGAATCCACGGTCTTTGCGCACACCGATGCGTAAACTCCCTCCGAGCCACGAAGCCCCGAAATCTTCAGCGTTAGCACATCGCCCGCTTGGACGGCCGTGAAGGTTGGCATCGTCATAGATGTCATGTCTAATGTCTGGGTTTGCGTTGCTGCGAAACTTGTTGCCATACCACCCATGAGCACAGCTGATACAAGAAGTGCGGTTACTAGAGACTTACCTTTTGTTAGTTTCATTTTTTCCTCTTTTTGTTCTTGAATTAACGACTAAAAGTTACTGGGATAAATACATCTGCTGTTCGATTACTACTCTGAAGATGATCGGCACGCGTAGCAATCACACACTTAACTTTGCGACAATCAAGTGCGCCGATGTGTGGTCCAAGGAACAGTCGAACTTTAAACTTGCCACCAAAACCGAATGGCTTAGCCAAACCGGTTCCATAACTCGGCGCGTTCGACGAGACCCAGACCGATGCTGACGATGTACCAGTTTTGTTGATGCCACCTCCACATGGCGTAGGCAGCTGGCCTTTGGCTGGACGCACACACATGGTCACATAGATTCCCACACGCTCGTCATAGCCATCGCCTGTGACTGTAACCCAAGATCCTTTAGCCGGCAGATTTTTGGACTGGGAAACTTTGAGGACTTGACCGAAGCTCCCATGTACAAGTGCCTGAATTCCGAATGCCTGCGCTGAGCCCATCTGCGCTAGGGCAAACAGCATGACCAGTAACAGACTGCTGGTCACACGTCTTCTAAGCATGTTATGAGTTTCTAGCATTTAGCCCATTTGGGTCTTGACACTGCGTCGGATACAAGCCGACAGCCTGTCAGCAAAGCACCGGTGCCTCGGTAGTGTGACGTTATGAGAATCCGCAGCGCTCTGACCCTCAGTCTGGGCGTTTTGTTGCTTAGTTCGTGCGCGGCGAAGAGCAATTCGGCTATTACGCCGGCTACCGATGGCGTCTCCTACATACATAGTCAAGATATGCCCAGCTTCGAGTTGGCCAGTGTCGCCGCGAAGGCTGGCGGAACTGCAACTGACTACCTAGGTAAGCCAGTAATCGTCAAAGATCCGAGTCGCATAATTTCGGTTGCCTCTGGCGCAGCAGAGATTGTTGCAGCTCTTGGCTTAACCCACAATCTTGTCGGGCGTGACATAGCCAGTGAAGCAGCTAGCACCGCTGGGGTACCTGTTGTCACCGACGCTCACGCAGTATCAGTGGAAAAGGTGTTGGCTCAAAAGCCAACCCTTTTCATAGTGGATGCACAGACTTCACCCACTCAAGCACTCGATGCCATTGCTCGAAGTGGTGTGCAAGTAATCCAGATTCCGCAAGCCTGGTCACTTTCTGAAGTTCAACCGCGAATCACAGCTTTGGGTCAGGCACTTGGTGTGCGGCAACAAGCTGAGCAGTTGAACACGCAACTGAGTTTTACAGCAGCCAAGCCAACCAAGGTGCGCGTAGCATTTCTTTACCTACGTGGACCATCGTCCATTTATTTACTTGGCGGCAAAGGCTCGGGAGCAGATGCCATGATTGCTGCGGCCGGTGGCATTGATATTGGTACCGAAGCCAAGTTGAATCCATTTACACCTCTCACCCCTGAAGCGCTCGCTAAAGGTCAGCCCGATGTGTTGCTGGTGATGACCAAAGGCCTGCAGTCTGTCGGCGGTCTGTCAGGATTACTGAGTCTTCCTGGTGTTGCGCAGACACCGGCGGGCATCCACAAGCGCGTGATTGCAGTTGATGATGGACTGCTCCTAGCATTCGGTGTTGATACTAAGAACCTCGTCAACGCGCTACAAGTTGCTCTGAACAATGTGAGTGGGTCATGAAGCGCAACATTATCGGTGCCTTGATTCTCGGCGTGGTAGTTATCGTCATCGCCTCGCTGTGCATAGGAGCAGCTAACGTCAGTTTGTCTGACTTGATGACTGCGCTACTTCATCCAAATGCAACAACAATCACACACGGCATCATCTGGGATGTTCGCTTGCCGCGCATTCTGGCTGCGCTTGTATGTGGTGCGAGCCTGGCAATGGCCGGCGCTGTGCTGCAGGCAACTTTCGCAAACCCAATTGTTGACAGCGCGTTGATTGGCATTTCAGGATCAGCAGCCTGCGGAGCTGCTCTGGCACTTCTTGTAACACCGCTCGCGCAATCGAGCGCAGCAAGCATTGCGGGTTCGCTAATAGGTGCAGCGTTGGCTGTGTTCATCTTGGTGCGCAGTCGCCAGACTGGCTTGCGCTTCACACTTTTCGGTATCGCTTTAGGTGCGGGCGCGTCAGCACTCTTAGCCCTCATTGGTAGCGACAGCCACCGAGCAAATGGACGATCACTGGTTTCATGGCTATTCGGATCTCTGGCGCTAACCACATGGTCGGCGGTAGGCGCAGTCACAATCAGTTTGGTTTTGGGCGCCCTCATGCTTCGGGGTCAAGGTCGCCTTCTCGATGTTGGTTCATACGGCGCCCAAAGTGCAGGACACCTTGGTGTGGACATCAGGCGTCAACGAGTGCGCTGGCTTGTCACAGTGACCGTGCTGATTGCGCCATCAGTGGCATTGTTTGGTGCTATTGGTTTCGTTGGCCTTGCTGTTGCGCACATCTCGCGCATGCTCGGAGCAGTGAATCACCGGGCATTGCTGCCATTAAGTGCGCTCATCGGTGCCGGAGTTCTCACGCTTGCTGATACAACATCGCGCACGATAGCTGGCCCGATGGAGATTCCACTTAGCATCACATTGGCCCTCATTGGCTCCCCCATTCTGTTCCTGGTTCTTCGAGGTATGCGCGATGAGTAATTTCAGCGGTCACATCGCACTGAAACCGACGACGGTTACTTTGAATGGGCGCACAATTTTGACTGATGTCTTATTCAAGGCCAGTGCAGGCGAGGTGCATTGCGTCATCGGACCAAATGGCTCAGGTAAATCCACATTGCTGCGCGTTCTGGCTGGTGACATTCCGGTTGATGGCCTCACCTACGCCAACTTCGAAGTGAAAACACTCAATACAGCGCAGCGCGCTAAGTATCGCAGTGTTATGCGAGCTAATGTTCGCCCGGATTTCTCGTACTCAGTATCCGATGTTGTCTCGTGGTCGTTATTGGCTAACTCTGCATCTTCACTCGGTCCAGGTGCAACGAGGGATCGAGTGCTTGATGCACTGACACAGGCTGGAATCGCAGACCTGGCCGACAGACCAGTCACTCAGTTATCTACCGGACAACTCACCCGAGTCAACATAGCTTCAGTGTTATTGCAAAATGCCAGCATCATTTTGGCCGACGAACC
>JBAXKB010000008.1:0-43905 GCA_037137575.1 Actinomycetes bacterium | reverse complement strand
CCGAACGAAACTTTAGTTTTTGTGGTTGATTTAACCGCTGTTAGTTAAGAGAGAGTAGAAACAAATGACAAACCCTCCAGTAATCGACTTCATCGACGGTGAAGAACCAACTGAACTAGTAATTGAAGATTTAGTGGTTGGCGATGGCGTAGAAGTGGCCGCTGGCCAAACGGTAGAAGTGCATTATCTTGGGGTCGAGTTTGTCTCTGGCGAACAGTTCGATTCTTCTTGGGACCGTAACGAGTCCATTGAATTTCCGTTGCGTGGTCTGATTCAAGGCTGGCAATTGGGTATCCCTGGCATGAAAGTTGGCGGACGACGCCAGTTAATAATTCCGCCACATCTTGCTTACGGCCCTGCTGGCGGCGGACATCGCCTTTCTGGCCAAACTCTTGTGTTCGTTATCGACTTATTGGCCGTGAAATAGGCCATGGCCGTTGATAACACTATGCGACAGTTAAATCTGTTGCTGGTGTTAATGAACTCACAACGACCACTAACCAGATCTGAAATTTTCAATCGGGTTAGTGGATATTCTCCATTCGACAGCGAAAAAGAACTTGACGCAGCGGGGCGAAAGTTTGAGCGTGATAAAAACGATTTACGTCAGTATCTAGTTTTTAATGAAGTTTCGCCCAGTGGTGATAGTCAGAGCACGTATTCGATTGACCTAGAGCAGTCATTCTTTGCTGAAGTTGATTTAAGTGAAGACGAGTTGATTTTGGTTTCACTTGCTACCGGAGCTTGGCGAGACGCACATCTTGGCCAGTCTGCCGCCGCTGGCGCAATCATCGCTGGTCCGGAATATCGCGGTGGGTCAAACATTTTCACCGCGATTGGTCGTGATGAACGTTACTTGAAACCGCTAGAGCAAGCGATTGTGCAAAAGCTCACTGTTGAGTTTGAGTATTACAGCCGCAACAGTAACGAGACCAAGGTTCGCAGAGTCGAGCCATGGCGACTCGTGCTGCATCAAGAGCATTGGTATTTATTTGGGTTTGATTACGAACGTGAATCTGAATTGCTATTTCGTCTGAGTCGAATAAGTGGAGATGTAAAAATCACTAAAGAGCAGATACTCAACCCAAGTCCACAAGACAGTGACCCGATCGAAATGATTCGCAGTTTCCAACGCACGGAAAGCGCAGTACAGAGCGCTTTGGTTCGAGTACCCGTTGCTGACTGCGCTAATTTGCGGTTATTAGCCAAAGGTTTTGAAGAATCACCATCTGGCGACATTTTGACTATCGATTTTGACGATGCTTATTCACTCTCACGAGAGATTGCCCTGGTCTGTGACCGAGTAGAAGTGTTATCGCCGACTTCACTGAAAGAACGCGTTACCGACTTAGTTAATCAGGTACTGGCGGTGCATCAATAGTGGCGGTCCAATTTGAAACTGCGGTGCGCATGCTGGCGTACTTGCGGGCGAATAACCCTGTTGAGCTGCAGACGGTGGCGGATGTCTTTCATTTAAAACCGGCGCAGGTGCGTCGATACTGTGACCTTTTTAACGATGCACGCATTGGTGAGTTTTATGGTGAGAATGCTGATGTTGAAATTCAAGATGACGAAGATGGCGTCTGGATTGAAACTCGCGACTCGCTTGGTTTAGATAAACAGATTCGTTTCACTCCGGACGAATCAATTGCCATCATAGGTGGACTCAAATATCTCGAGGCGATGCCTTACTTGGTCGAGCAAAAGAGCGTTTCTGCACTTCTGCTAAAGCTTCAAGCTACATTTACAACGACCGAGTCAATTATTGAAATCGGTACCACTGATGTTGATGAGCAAATTGTCAACATCTTAAAGTCGGCGATCAACGGTCGTAGTTGTGTTGAAATTAAATATGGCGCTGCTATTGACCAGAAAGTGACACAGCGCACGATTGAACCCATCGCGTTACAGGCGAACGAAGGTGTCGTGTATGTTCGTGCTTTCTGTCGCAGTAGTGATGCAATGAGAACCTTCCGTGTCGATCGCATTCTCGAAGCATGCGCTCTTGATGAGCCAGGCAACTCACAGGAATCCACGGGAGCAGATTTCGCCATCAGTAGTCCAGCATTAGAAACCCGATTACGCATGTTGCCTGAAATGCTTGAGAGCTTTGCGCCAGAGACGGTCTCGGGAGTAACTCCGGTGGGAAAACTGATCGAGGCCACAGTCAATGTGACAAATGGCGCTTGGCTGGCGAGTTTGGTGCTGGCAAGCTCTGGTGACATCGAGGTGCTTTCACCGCAAGATTTACGTGAACAGGTTATTTCTAAGGCTAAGAAATGGTTGCAGGCCTGAGCCGAGATAGACTTAGTCCGAGCAGGAAACAAGGGGAATTATGGGCGATTTATTAGGCAAGGGCGGCATAGTTCTTATTCTTATTGCCGTAGTAGTTTTTGGCTCTAAACGGCTACCAGATGCAGCAAAAAATCTCGGCAAATCAATCCGCATTTTTAAGAATGAATTAGAGCCGAAAAAAGACGATAAGCCAACAGACTCTGATTCGCTGTAACGGCTTTAACCAATGGGAAGTACCGTTGAATCCACCAGCATGACATTAGGGGAGCACCTTAATGAATTGCGCTCTCGAATAGTTAAGTGCGCTGCGGCGATACTGATGACCACCGGTTTAGTTTGGTCGCAGTATGAGACTGTATTTGGCGTTCTGCGCAAACCATTTGATAACGCCCGGTTAGAACACCCGCAAACCATTTTGGCTTTTACTGGCGTAACTAGTGGGCTGGCTATGCAATTTAACATTGCACTAATCGGCGGCCTTATTCTAAGTAGCCCGGTCTGGATTTACCAGCTTTGGCGTTTTGTGGCGCCAGGCTTGCATCGCAAAGAAAAGAAATGGGCAGTGATTTTCACTGGAATTGCGGTCCCCATGTTTTTGACAGGATGTGAGTTGGGGTACGCGGTTCTGCCGAGAACATTGAACACGCTGTTTGAATTCACGCCGCCTAAAGTTTCAAATGTTACAAGTGTGGATAGTTACATATCTTTTGCTTTACACCTCACCCTATTTTTTGGGCTTGGTTTTTTATTACCAGTGTTCATATTGATTCTCAATTTCTTCGGTATTGCAACAGGGCGCACGATGTTAAACGGTTGGCGATGGATCGTGATTGGCGCTTTTTTCTTCGGAGCGATTGCGACACCTAATGGCGATCCATTTGGCATGAGCATAATCGCGCTACCAATTATGGTTTTATGCTTTGGCGCCATCGGCCTTTGTATTTTGAACGATCGCAGAATTGCTGGAAAAACCGCTGATGTCTAACTCTCCCGCGCAGCGCTTTGCCGCAGCCAAAGCCCGAAATGCAATGCAAAAAACCTTACTCGGTGGATTTCGTGATTCGCTGAAATTTGAACTAGACCGATTCCAAGTCGATGGATGTACGGCAATTCAAGACGGCAATGGAGTTCTGGTTGCCGCGCCCACTAGTGCGGGAAAAACAATAGTTGGTCAATTTGCCGCGTATCTTGCACTGTCCCAACAGACTAGATGTTTCTACACCACGCCAATTAAGGCACTATCAAATCAAAAGTTCAACGAGTTTGTTGAGATCTTTGGCGAAGATTATGTTGGCCTACTAACCGGCGACAACTCAATTAATGGGGATGCGCCAATTGTGGTCATGACTACAGAAGTTTTGCGCAACATGCTTTATGAAAGCCAGCGCAACCTCGGTGACTTAAGTCATGTTGTTATGGACGAGGTGCACTATTTGGCAGATAGGTCTCGTGGAGCTGTTTGGGAAGAAGTGATCATTCACCTACCCGAACACGTAAGGGTTGTTGCGCTTTCTGCGACAGTTAGCAATGCTGAGGAATTCGGCGAGTGGCTGTGTACCGTACGGGGACAAACACAAATTGTGGTCGAAGAGACCCGACCTACGCCACTGCACCAGTCAGTTATGGTTGGCAATACTCTTTACGAATTATTTAATGACTCGGGTAAAACACAGGTAAATGCCGAGTTAATGCGCTTTGCGCGCAACGAACGAACGATGCCACGAACCCGTGGTTCACGATTCCACAGTAAGTACACGCCCTCTCGAGTTTCTGTGATTGAGAAACTTCAAGAACACAATTTGTTGCCGAGTATTACTTTTATTTTTTCACGCGCCGCCTGCGATGATGCAGTGCAGCAGTGTCTAGTAGCAGGGCTCTCGCTGACAACGCATGAGGAGCAACTTGAAGTGCGCTCTGTCATCGATAGACGATTTGCCGATGTCTCAGTTGATGAACTTCGGGCGCTAAATTTCCGTAGTTGGGCAGAGGCGCTAGAGAGAGGTGTAGCTTCGCACCATGCTGGCCTTTTGCCTGTGTTCAAGGAAGTTGTTGAAGATTTATTCCAGCGGGGTCTGATAAAAGCGGTATTTGCGACAGAAACTTTGGCACTTGGCATTAACATGCCCGCGCGAAGTGTGGTGCTCGAGAAGCTGACAAAGTGGAACGGAAGCATACATACTCCGATTACTCCTGGCGAATACACACAACTCACAGGGCGTGCGGGTCGCCGTGGTATTGACTTTGAAGGTCATGCAATCACTGTTTGGCATACCGACTTAGAACCACAATCGTTAGCAGGTCTGGCTAGCGCGCGCACCTATCCACTCAAATCTAGTTTTCGGCCCTCCTACAACATGGCTGTGAACTTGATTGGCAAATTCGGCACTGTACGAGCCCGCGAATTGCTTGAATCTTCCTTCGCACAGTTTCAAGCTGACAAAGCCGTTGTCGGTATTGCAACCGAGTTGCGACGCACACAGCAAGCGAGCACCGATTATCTGAACTCGGCCACCTGCCACTTAGGTGACATTCAGGATTACATGAATTTGCGTCAACAACTTTCAGACCTTGAAAAAGGTACGAAACGCGACGAAGTGCGACAACGCCGTTTTTCAAATACCAATTTTCTCAACACTTTGCAGCGAGGCGATATCTTTGCGATGTCCAGTGGACGACGTGTGGGCGTTCCGCATGTGGTTCTCGATGAAGCACAGGATACAAACGATCCCAGACCACGCGTTATGTCGCTAAACAAGCAAGTCAAACGAGTGGGAGTTTTTGACTTAGATGATGAACCCCGACTACTCGGCGCAGTTGCTATGCCACCAAATTTTGATTCCAGATCTGTGAAAAGCCGTAACTGGTTAGCTGACGAGTTAATGAAACACACTCGCACTTCCCAAGATGAAGATCCAAAAGGGATGTCAGATGGCCGGGCGCAAATTGAGGTAGAGCGGTTACGTAAAGCACTGCGCGCACATCCATGTCACGGCTGTTCTGATCGCGAAGAGCATGTTCGCTGGTTTGATAGAAATCGCGACACTCAGCGCTCGATTCGCAAACTGGAAGAACGTGTGGAGGAGCGCACTAGTTCCATCGCGCGCGAGTTTGATCGGGTGTGCGCCGTTCTTACAGATTTGGATTACCTCATAATTGAAGATGGACTGCACAAGGTAACCCCGCGTGGCGAGGTATTGCGTGGAATTTACTCAGATCGCGATTTAGTGGTCGCACACTGCATCGAGCAGGGTGTTTGGCAGGGACTGCCACCGGAGCAACTAGCAAGCGCGGTGAGCGCACTGGTGTTTGATGCTAGGCGCGATGACGATACCCCGATTCAATTGCCAGAAGGTCAACTTGGTGATGTGTTGCTTGATATGGAACAGATTTGGGGCGAACTAAAGGACGTTGAGGCGCAAAACCGAATCGACTACTTAGCCGAACTCGATTTTGGTTTTATTTGGCCCGCTCTGAAATGGGCTAGGGGGCAAGACTTAGCCCGGGTATTACGAAATCAAACTATGGCCGCCGGCGATTTCGTGCGTTGGATTAAGCAGGTTATCGATTTATTGAAGCAGATTTCTGTTGCAAGTGCGGATGATGAACTTGCAAGGACTGCCAAACAATGCGCCGAAGGGTTGGAACGAGGGATTGTTGCATGGTAACCAGAGGACTCTATTTCGATAGCGCCACGCTGTACTACCGAGCCTTCTTTGCCGTGCCCAGCAGTGTTAAAGCGCCCGATGGAACACCTTCCGGCGCTGTCAGGGGTTTCTTGGACATGGTTTCTACTCTGGTAACGCAGTTTCCCGCGCAGCATGTGGTGTGCGCTTGGGATGACGACTGGCGTCCGCAATGGCGTGTGGATTTAATTCCCAGTTACAAAACACATCGGCTCGAGCCTGATGAGCGAATTGTGGGCACACTCGAAGAAGACGTGCCGGATGATTTATCACCACAAATAACCGCGATAGCGCAGATTCTTGATGCAATTGGGGTACCACGCCTTGGCGAAAATGGATTTGAGGCGGACGACATTCTGGGCTCGCTTGTTGCGCAGTATGACTATGAAGTAGACGTCGTCACTGGCGATCGCGACCTGTTCCAACTAGTGAGCGACACTCGACGAACTCGAGTTTTGTCCATAACCAAGGGCCTTAAAAACCTAGCGATTGTTAATGATGCCTACTTAGTCGAGAAGTATGGTGTAGCCGGCTATCAGTATGCAGATTTCGCAGCACTTCGCGGTGACGCATCTGATGGCTTGCCAGGGGTGAAGGGGATTGGTGAAAAAACTGCCTCTGCACTAATTAGTCAGTGGGAATCTATCGAAAAATTGATGGAAGCTGTTCGGGCAGAAAATGAAAAAGTCCCCGCGAGCGCACAGAAGAAACTTTTGGCTCAGGCACATGAGTTACCAAACATGCAAAAAGTTGTCAGAGTCAGAACTGACGCACAAGTTACGCGAAAGCTGATGCCGAATACAACGATCAAAGACGGTAAAGCATTGGCAGATTTGGCTAGTTACTGGGGAATCACTAGGCAAGTAAATGCGCTGTTAAAGGCCCTAAATCTAGGTCAATTAGATAGCGTTAACTCATGAGCATTATTGATTACGGACATCGCCTTGCCCGAGTACGCCAAGCATTAGCCGGCGATGATGTAGACGCAATTTTTGTCACGCCCGGAACAGATTTACGCTATCTAACTGGTTACGATGCGTTACCACTGGAGCGATTAACATGTTTAGCTATCACCGCTGAAAAGACTGCTCGCATGTTGGTTCCGCGCCTGGAGTTACCAGCTGCCGAACATCACGGGCTTGATCGTTTTGGCATTGAAGTTATTGCCTGGGATGAAACTGATGATCCGATAGCACTACTAACTAAGGTAACTGGGCCGATTAAATCGGCTGCAGTAAACGATGCCATGTGGGCGCAGAAGGCACTGGGTATTCAAGATAGTTTCGGCGCTAATCTAAAGCCCGCTGGTCGGTTGCTGAGCGACATTCGCTCGGTAAAAGATGATGCAGAGATTGCTGCTGTGGCAGCCGCTGGGGCAGCGATTGATGAAGTGCATCAAAACATGTCGCTGTGGTTGCGCCCGGGTCGAACTGAGCGTGAAGTCGCACGTGATATCGCAGAAGCGATATTGGCTTCAGGGCATCAGCGAGTGGATTTTGTCATTGTTGCCAGTGGACCAAATGGGGCAAGTCCGCACCATGATTCGTCCGATCGAGTTATTGGTATCGGCGAACCTGTGGTGGTGGACATTGGCGGAACCATGCCGAGTGGGTATTGCAGTGATTGCACCCGAATGTATGTCTGCGAAGAACCACCGGCCGAATTCACAAAGCATTTTGAAACTTTGAAGATTGCGCAAGAACATGCTGTGGCTTCGGTTGCAGTCGGGATGTCTGGCGCCGAAGCTGATTTACTGGCGCGGGAAATTTTAGCGGCAAACGGTTTGGGTGAGTACTTCGTACATCGAACTGGTCATGGACTTGGACTCGACACGCACGAGGAACCATACATAGTTGCTTCCAATCATGAGCCTTTAGTTCCGGGCAATGTGTTCTCGATTGAACCGGGTTTCTACATCCCTGGAAAATTCGGAGCACGGATTGAAGACATCGTTGCTCTTACTGCAGATGGTCTAGTTAACTTCAATAACACTTCGCACGAACTCACAATTCTGACTCCATGAGTTCAACCCTGATAGTCGCTCAAAATATCTATGCACCAGGCATCCCAGATGCGCAGGCTTTGTTGATACACGATGGAGTTATTGCGTGGATCGGCGATCTGGCCACGGCGCAACAGTTCAAGCAGGACGCAAGACATTATGTCGACGCTGGCGATTCTTTTGTAGCGCCCGGGTTCGTCGATGCGCACGTGCACCTGAGCGCGACTGGACTCAATCTATTGGGCTTCAATGCAAGTCATGCATCGTCGTTTCGAGATCTTGCTGAGTTGGTTAACGAGGCTGTCACGACTCAGTTGGGCGAGCACGTGTATCTGCAAGGTTGGGATGAAACCAAGTGGACAGACAGTTTGGCGGACTTTAATGGAGCGCTAACAACACTTTCGCGTAGTCGAACTTTTTACTTATCTAGAATTGATGGTCACTCGGCGATTGTAAATGGTTCGTGGTTTGAGTGGAAAAGCGCAGAGATTGTCAGTGGCGCCAGACGTGAGAGTATCTGGAACGATTTAACACTTAGTGCCTCAGATGCATTCGTTTCAGATTGCGTGAAAGCTGCATTGGAACACGCAGCAAGCAATGGGGTAGTGGCTGTACACGAAAATGGTGGACCCACCGTTAGCTCAGAACAAGATTTCGAAATCGTTAAACAACTCTCTAGTCGCTCTGATGTAGCCGCGATTTACCCCTACTGGGCTGATTTAACTGCTGGAAATGCGGTTCGACTAGGCGCTGCTGGAGCAGCGGGCGACTTGAGCGTTGACGGCTCTATCGGGTCAAGATCTGCAAAACTTTTTGAACCTTATGCTGATGCAACCGAAAATTACGGCCTGGCTTATCTAGAGGTTGGGCAAATTGCCAGCCATATCGTCGCAGCGACGCAGCTGGGCATCCAAGGTGGGTTTCATGCCATCGGCGATGAAGCTTGCGCGCGAGTACATGCAGGCTTTGTTCAGGCGTTAGAGCAAGTCTCTGTAGCTGACATTCGTTCATGTCGCCATCGCATTGAACATCTGAGTATGCCCAGCGCCGAATCATTGCGGCTATTTGCAGACCTAGGTGTTGTCGCAAGTGTGCAGCCAGCATTTGATTCAACTTGGGGTGGTCCAGGTGGAATGTACGAGAGTCGATTAGGCACTTCGCGACTGAGTACTACCCATCCATTTGGCGACATGGTTAAAGCCGGAGTAGTTCTAGCATTCGGGTCAGATTCACCAGTGACCGAAATTAGACCATGGAATTGGGTCAGAGCGGCAACCAATCATCATCAGATCGACCAGCGTATTAGTTTGCGAGCGAGCTTCAATGCGGCCACTCGTGGCGGACATAGAGCTGCTAGAAATGATGATTCCGGCGTATTGACGATCGGCGCGCCAGCAGACATTGCAATTTGGCAGGTAGCTTCATTCACTGAATCAGCGGGCACAGATTTGGCGAGCTCGTGGTCAACAGATCCAAGATCTGGTACTCACGCACTTCCTGATTTGTCTGGCCCAGATCCGCTCTGTCTGGCCACTTTAAGAAACGGTCGAATTATCTATAACCCTGAAGGTTTATTTAGTGCTTAAGCGCAGGACACACTTTCTGATGCCAGGACTTGCTGGTCTGATGCTGTTTGCCTCGTTCAAATACGGCTATTGGGCACTGACAATATTTTCCATTGCAATTTTTTATCGCCGACTTATTGATAATCCGATTAAGACCCGCCTAAAGGCGACCTTTGCTTTTTCGGCAACGTTCTTCATTGCACACTTGTGGTGGGTTTCGGTTCTTGGCTTTGATGCATTGATGCTTTTATCTGCCTTGTGTGTTGCCAGTTTTATTCTTCTTGCCAGCGTCCCTGTCACATCAGGGCGCTTCGCAAGCAAATTAGAGTTCGCCTCAGTATGGGCACTGATCGAATTGATTCGTGCACATTACCCGTGGGGTGGTTTTGGTTGGGGCTTACTTGGATATTCTCAGACATCAGGCCCGCTGGCGCAGTACGCCCGGATTGGAAACTTTGCCTTAGTGGCTTTTGTTGTAGTTCTGAGCGCAACACTAATTTCGGATTTGCGGCCATTACGTAATTTTCGCCAGCACTTCTTGGCGCTGACATTGATAGTCATCGGCTTTTGGTTTCCAACTTCTACGCAGGTTGGTGAACTCAAGGTTGGCGTGGTTCAAGGTGGAGTTGTTTCGGCCGCAGTTCCAGATTTCGCTCGAGCCAGCGAAGTCTTGGCACATCACTTAGCGCAAACGCTGCAGCATAAAGATGAATTACGTTACTCTGATGTCGTGCTGTGGCCAGAGAATTCAGTGAACATGCAGTCTGATCCGACTGGAATTATCGAGCAGATTCAAGCCGTTGTGAATTTAATTGGTAAACCGTTTTTAATTGGCGCTGTTCGTAATGGCGCAGATGGACACCCCGAAAACGTAGTGACTCTCTGGCTGCCCAAATCAGGTCCACAAACTAGCTACATCAAGAATCATCTAGTTCCATTCGGAGAGTACATTCCGCTACGCAGCCTGCTGGCATCGCATTTTGGTCGCTTGAATCAAATTCCATCTGATTTTGTCCAAGGTAAAGGGACAGGAGTCATCGAAGTCGCTGGGGCAAAAGTGGGCGTTGCGATCTGCTTCGAAGTATCAGACCAATCTCATCTGACAAACCTGGTTAACGATGGAGCACAAATCTTTTTCGCAGCCTCTAATAACGCCACTTACTTGGGCACGTCGCAACCAAGTCAGCAATTTCAAATCTCTCGGTTTAGTGCCATCACGCACCAACGCACGATGGTGGTGGCAACAACCTCTGGTGTATCTGGCTTGATCTCGGCAAATGGTGATGTCTCTGATCAGATAGTTGATGCGGGTGGCAAAGTATTTGTGGCACGAGTGGGGTTGTTTTCCGGCCAGACATTTACAGATAAGCATCCACTGGTTCAATATCTTTTTGTTGGAGCCTTGCTCGTTTACTCAGGCATACGCAGAATTCGGGCCAAAGCTGCTAAGTCAGACGAAGACAGGGCTACCCATTGATCACCAACACGAAAGGTATGGTTATGAGGTGAATGCAGCGCCCTACGAATCTCTCGGAAAAATTCTGGTAATTATTCCGACTTACAACGAGATCGAAAGTCTTCCACTAATAGTTGCTGCAGTTCGAAAAAAAGCGCCAGCAGTACACATATTAATCGCTGATGATAACTCGCCCGATGGAACCGGAACGTTCGCTGACACGCTGGCGTTGGCAGACCCACAAATTCAGGTACTTCATCGCACAGTCAAAGATGGGTTAGGCGCTGCCTACTTGGCTGGATTCGCTTGGGCTAAAACCAATGGTTTCGATGTTGTCGTTGAGATGGATGCGGATGGCTCACACCGCGCGATAGATTTGCCAGTTCTACTTAACGCGTTAGTCGATGCTGACGCAGTTCTTGGCTCGCGGTGGATTAGCGGTGGGGAAGTGGTGAATTGGCCACTGCGGCGCAAAGTACTCTCGCAGGGTGGCAACCTGTATACCCGTTTGATGCTTGGTATTCCCCTTCGTGATGCAACCGGGGGATTTAGGGCCTATCGAATTTCTGCATTAGAGAAAATGGATGTTCAGTCTGTACAAAGCGAAGGATATTGTTTCCAGGTCGATCTGGCTTGGCGCGCAGTACAGAATCACCTTCGGATTGCGGAAGTTCCCATCACATTTGTTGAACGTGAACTGGGCACAAGCAAAATGGATTCAAAAATCGTCAAAGAAGCCTTAATGCGAGTTACTATCTGGGGCATCGAAAAACGCAAAAATCAAATTCAAAACCTTTTTAAAAAATAGTTAGGCGCTACGTAGCGAATCGTAACGACGTAGTTCATGAAGTTTCAGCACAAAGATCTCCGCTAGTTCATCCTCAGAGCGACGTTCGCGTACGATTTCATAATGTGAGCGCCGAGTTCGAACTGGTTCGCGCTCGGGAAGTTCGACGCCGGGCAATCCAGCAGACTGCCCACAGGCACATTCCCAGGTGTTTGGAATTTCTTCTGCGTCAGCGGCAAACGGCAGGGTAGTTGCGTGCTCGTCCTGGCAGGTGTAGGTCACTATTTGAATTGCTACGTGCTCGCCTCGGTCTACCTCGTAGCTCATGTGACTCATTCCGCTGCCTCGCATTGATTCATCCGACATGACGACCTCCTACGTGTGATTGATTGTCTCAATCTGTTATCCGTTACCTACCCACGCAAAAATGCCTCAAACCCAAAATTTGTAAAACTTTATTTAGCTAACTGTTGAATGTTTTTGCCTGTGCAAATCTGGAACCTTTCGTGGTGGCAGGTCACGACGATTCTGTGCTGCGGGGGTACGAAAGAATCCCGATGGCCAAAAATAGAGCCAAGGATGCCCAACAAACCGGTCGTGACCGAGAGTTAAGATAATAGATGTTTAGCCGATAAGATACATTATGTCAATCTACGAATATTCCGCCCAGTTGGGCAATCGCCAATAACGCTCACGTTACCTAGCACTTCCCTGCACAGCGCTACTTAATGGCTAGCCGGTGAAAGTTAGTGGCGCAAGATTGCCGGCAGGCGCTGTAGCACGATTTCTAAGCGTCTTGGAATTCTTCAGGCCTAGGACATGAGCAAACCAAATTCCGATCACCATAGGCGCCGTCAATTCGACGTACCGGCGGCCAGTACTTATTTGCTCGCGGGCTTTCGCTCGGGTAAGCACCCACAAGCTGGTCGTAACCTTGATTCCAGCCAGAGAGTAAGAATTCTGCCGTATGTGGGGCATTAACCAGTGGATTGTCTTCCAGCGTCCAAATCCCCTGCTCAACATGGGCAATCTCACGGCGGATGGCTTTCATGGCCGCCACGAAGCGGTCTAGCTCTACTAGACCTTCGCTTTCAGTTGGCTCAATCATCAAAGTGCCCGGAACTGGGAAAGACATGGTTGGCGCATGGAAACCGTAATCCATTAATCGTTTAGCCACGTCGTCGACCGAGATGCCACTTTGTTTAGTTATTTCACGTAAGTCAAGAATGCATTCGTGAGCAATGAGTCCCCTGTTGCCCCGATACAAAACGGGGAAATCATTTTCGAGTTCGTTGGCCAAGTAGTTTGCGCTGGCTACGGCAACTGACGAGGCATCCTTAAGGCCCGTAGCTCCCATCAGGCGAATGTACGCCCAAGCAATCGGTAAAATACTTGCGCTTCCCCAAGGGGCTGCGCTTACTGGCCCTACTCCACCATCGGCGTAACCCTGACCAATTGGCCCAGCCTCCGGGCGCAGTGGATGTGATGGCAAGTACGGCGCCAAGTGTGCCCGCACAGCTACTGGGCCAACACCGGGTCCGCCGCCACCGTGTGGAATAGCGAAAGTTTTATGCAGGTTCAGGTGCGAAACATCAGCGCCAAATTTACCAGGTTTGGCCAATCCGACTAGTGCATTTAAGTTAGCGCCATCGACGTAAACCTGACCGCCAGCATCGTGAATCAATGCACAAATTTCTTGTACACCGGACTCATAAACTCCGTGCGTTGAGGGGTAAGTGATCATGAGAGCCGATAGCGAATCAGCATTCTGCGCAATCTTGGCTTTGAGATCTTCAATGTCCACGTTGCCCTGCTCGTCACAAGCAACAACCACAACTCGCATACCGGCCATCACAGCGGAGGCAGCATTTGTACCGTGGGCGCTACTTGGAATTAGACACAAATCGCGCTGTGACTGACCTTGCGCCTTGTGATACGCGCGAATAGCCAATAGTCCCGCGAACTCCCCTTGTGAGCCAGCATTGGGTTGCAGGTTAACGCTGTCGTAGCCCGTTACTTCAGCCAACCAACTTTCCAATTGATGAATTAACTTAAGGTAGCCAGTCACTGTATCAAGCGGCGCAAACGGATGAATTCCACCAAATTCAGGCCAAGAAACAGCAGCCATCTCGGTTGTGGCATTGAGCTTCATAGTGCAGGAGCCCAGCGGAATCATCGAACGATCTAGGGCAATGTCTTTATCGCTTAATTTGCGAATGTAGCGCAGCATCTCAGTTTCACTTTGGTACGAATTAAAAACTTCATGTGTCAAGAAGCTGTCCGACCGAAGCAACTGTGGCGCTATGTCAGAGTCTGTGATGAAATCGGCCACACTCGAAGAGATGTTGACCCCTGTTGCATCGCCAATCGCCTGCCACAATGTGGCAACCGTTTCGAAACTCGAAGTTTCATCAAAACTAATGCTTACTGTGTCGTTTCCGCTGTCGTAGATTGCAATACCCAAATCTCGCGCGGCCTGCACAACTTTTGCTGCGGTACCTGGAACTTTGATTTGTACCGTGTCAAAGAAATCTGCGGAAGTCTCGATTCCAGTAGCTCTCACTCCCCTGGCAAACGCTGCCGCGAGTTGATGTGTGCGCTTTGCGATTTTTGCTAGGCCACGAGGGCCGTGGTACACCGCGTACATCGAAGCCAGAACAGCGAGCAATACCTGTGCGGTGCAAATGTTGCTAGTTGCTTTATCGCGCCGAATGTGTTGTTCACGAGTCTGCAAAGCCAAGCGGTATGCCATGTTGCCAGCGGCATCCTTGGTTACACCTACTAGTCGACCAGGTAATGAACGCTCTAATCCATTTCGAACTGCCATGAATCCGGCATGCGGCCCACCAAATCCGATCGGAACCCCGAATCGCTGAGTAGACCCAACGGCAATGTCGGCTCCCCAACTGCCCGGTGACGCGATCAGCGTAAGGGCTAACAGATCCGTTACTGCAACAACTAATGCGCCTGCAGAATGGGCAGCGCTCACTAAATTAGCGAGGTTTCGGATTGCCCCACTGCTAGCTGGATAACTAACTAGCAGACCAAAACAAGACTCCGGAAGAGCATCTTCGTTATTGACATCGATTAAGTGGATATCGATACCAAGCGGCTCTGCTCTGGTCTGAAGTACCGCTAGTGTCTGTGGGTGCGTATCACTATCGACTAAGAATGTTTGCGACCCTGATTTGCTCATACGGCGAATCAGGGTCATTGCCTCTGCTGCAGCCGTAGATTCATCCAGTAATGAGGCGCTGGCAATATCTAAGCCAGTTAAGTCGGTGACCATAGTTTGGAAATTCAAGAGTGCTTCTAGGCGACCCTGCGAAATCTCTGGCTGGTAGGGCGTATAGGCGGTGTACCAAGCCGGATTCTCAAAGATGTTTCGCGCAATAACCCCGGGTGTGTAAGTTCCGTAATAGCCAAGTCCGATCATGGGTTTTAGAACTGTGTTTTGATCGGCCAATTCACGAAGTTCGGCCAGTACTTCAGCTTCAGATTTGCCTTCGTCAAGATTCAGTGGTTCTCGTAGTGCGATACCACCTGGAACAGCATGTGTTGTTAATTCGCTAAGAGATTCATAGCCAAGAGTCTCTAGGATGTGTGCCAGCTGTTCTTTATCTGGACCTATATGACGGCCAGTGAACTCGTCGGATGTTGAATGAATGTTTGTAATTAGGTTAGACACAAAAACTCCACAGCAAAGTCGGATGCGTTACCGCATCTCCCCCTCTGTCGCTGTGGCTTCAGAGTTGCCGATTCTGCAAGGTCCCTTTGCCTGAGAGGTTGTGAGGATATTTGCCCCGTCGGCGCTGCGTCTAAACGCAGACTCTCCCTTGCTGAATCATAAGCACCTTAAGTGTAACCCAGATAAGCGCAGAACGAGAGTTAGGCACCCTCTCGAGCACGTCGACGCATGGACAGCTCGTCAGATCCCGAAGTTGCAGGAACTGGTTCCTCAGTGCGTTCACTTGGCAACGCGCTGAGACTGCCTTCGACCTCTTTCCAGACACCATTTAATGCGATACCAAAAACTGCCTGACCATGAGCGAGCAAATCGACAATCTCATCTGGCGACATGCACGCGTAGACAGTTGCTCCATCACTCATCAAAGTTATGCCGGTTAAGTCGCCAAGACCGCGAGTGCGCAAGTATTCAACTGCGGTGCGGATTTGCTGCAGGGATACTCCAGTATCTAGCAGGCGCTTTACGACTTTGAGTTCAAGAATGTCGCGGAAACCATACAGGCGCGCAGTGCCTGAGCCAGTTGCGCTGCGAACGGTTGGCTCAACCAAACCAGTACGGGCCCAATAATCCAACTGACGGTATGTGATGCCTACTACCCCAGCAGCAATCGGGCCGCGGTAGCCAAGGTTCGCTAGTTCAGATAGCGGCGTTTCTTCCGGGAATAAACCCTGCTCCTGTGCCACGAGTTTGGCTTGGGCGCGGGCGACTTCGTCAGCGATTGACTCTGCTGAGGTGCCTTCGTGCTCTGACATCAAGTAACTCCTTGGTGAAGTGCGGATTAACCCACGGGTAAACCTTCGGACTCTCACAATATGTGTATCTCAGGTTCAGGTCAATCATGCAGACGTGCGACACGCCGACACCTAAGTATAAATCTTTACTAGAGGGTTTGGTTGAGGGTTATCAGCCACGTTTTATTAGGAAAAGTCCTCTGGCCGGATTTGATCGAGGAATTCGCGAAACTGGGCTAGCTCGGAATCTTGGTCGTCCACAGATTCGTCTGCCTCATCCTCGGTAATGAACTGCCCTGCAATGTCCATTACTTCGTCGGCGACAAAAATTGGAGCGCCCACTCGCAGTGCCAACGCAATCGCATCGGAAGGCCGCGCACTCACCGGATCATGATTTGCAAACTGCAACAAGGCGTAAAAGATTCCATCTTGTAACTCGGTGATGGTAACTGCAGTCAAGGAGTCCTGGAAATTGGCAATTACATCCACGAGTAAATCGTGAGTCATTGGCCGGGGTACCTGTACTGCGTCCAAAGCCAGCGATATGGCGCTGGCCTCAGGAACGCCAATCCAGAGCGGGATGAATCTTGGACTGTTCATTTCGCGCAGAATTAACACCGGCTGATTCGAGGGAAACTCGATTCGAACACCGACTACTTCTACTTGTGCCATACGGATAGTGTAGGGCAGATGCTAAATCTGTTCATCCAATAACTGGCGAAGCACTAACTCGTGCAATCTAAGAATTGCATTCGATATTTGTAGCGCAGCTTCTTGAACCTGCGCGATAGATGCGCCATTTCGCCCCGAACGCGCTGCTGTGATTATGGGCGCGAACAAATCTATTTCTCTACTAGCGGAAGATTTAACCGTCTTTAAGTGCCGGGGCTCGAGTCCAAAACCTGCCAGAGATTGAGCCGTCTGCACTATGGCTAAGTCCCGGCCATTGAAGTGTCCCTGTTCATCAGCGCTGATTAGGCCGTAAGTGATGAGGTCTTTGGTTAACTGTTCGCAGTCTTGCACATTGGCCAGTAACTCAACATGTGTTAATCGAACTGCTTTTGCGCCGGCAGAGTCGTCAATCGAATCAGCACTCAATAGAACGCGAGGCGGTTTCGGTGTCACATCGCCAATAGCCGGTGGCTCTAATCCACGATCTATGGCGTCGATGTGGCCGCGAATAACCTTGAGCGGCAGAAAGTGGTCACGCTGCATCCGCAGGATGTACCGTAATCGCTCTATGTCTACCAAACTGAACTTGCGGTATCCGCTAGCTGTGCGGGTCGGTGTTACCAATTCATGCGTTTCCAAGAAACGAATCTTTGAGATGGTAATTTCCGGGAATTCTTCGAGTAGTCGGTTGATTACCTCGCCAATAGTGAACAGCGCATGTCCCGAGGTCTGACGCGAAAGTTCCTGTGCCATATAGCCGCTATGCCTGATCCTGATTTGAGATGAAGACAAATCGATATTTTCCGATTTGTACATCATCATTATTCGCCAATACGGCGTCCGTTACCAAATTACGATTCACATAGGTGCCGTTCAGACTTCCACAGTCAGTAATCAACCACTGGCCATCTATCCGAACAATCTTGGCGTGCTGACGCGAAACAGTTATGTCATCAAGAAAAATGGAAGTCTCAGGTGAACGCCCGATTATCACCGGTTCGGAGCTCGAAGCGTTGAGGGTAAATCGAACGCCTTCGAGCGCGCCACGCGTGACGACAAGAACCGCATTGCCTGTTGCTATCTCCTGGAAGTGTTCCGGATTAACAGGTGGAAATTCGCGAGTATCCAAAGTTTTTTCAATTTCGTACACACCGGTTGATTGTGGGATTGAACTCACACCTACACCACAAGATGAACAAAAACGTGCGCCAGCTTCGTTCTCGTGTCCACACGTAGGGCAGGTAGTCATCTTCGCCTTCGCTATCTATTGGCCGGTGAGTTGTTGATACGCTACCGCGTCCAACAGTTCTGCGAGGGCTATTTCCGAATTTTCTACCGTAATGTCGGCGATCCAGCCTTGACCATATGGATCTGAATTGAGCACTTCAGGGGCAGTCTCTACCCCATCGTTGCGAGCAACTATCGTTCCCGACACCGGGGCATAAATGTCACTTACGCTTTTAGTAGATTCAACTTCGCCGCACTGCGCTCCGGCCGCAACTGTGGCTCCGAGTGCAGGCAAACTAACGAACACAATGTCGCCCAAAGCGTCTTGTGCGTAGTCAGTGATACCAAAGCGCACTGTGCTCTGGTCTACTGCAAGAACCCACTCGTGTTCAGCGGTGTATTTCAAATTCTCAGGTGTATTTGCCATGGGATAAGCGTACGCCATGGCGCCCTACGGCATCTGCAGAGGTACCGTCGAATCAATCTCCACATTGGGCATTTCCCTGATACTGATGTTTCCGCCATCGGTATGGACAGTGTCTGCCAAGCCGCCAGGAATACGCAGTGCTGGTGCCAGTACGGAACTCTCACCAATTACTTTGATGAAGATCGGTAAGTGCAATTCTGTGCCGGATACAGACACGCCAGTGGCTGTATCGCCAAACCAAGTGTTTCCTACCACGCGCACAGCTAGGTCTTTATCTGAAATCTCCATACCGATTGCTCCAGCATCGCGAAGTTCCTGGATAGCATCTAACAATGTGGTCGCTATTAACTTACGCGAGATTCGCACTTGGATTCCAGATCCAGCCAATTTCTGGGTGCCAGCAAGTTGTGCCAGAGCGTTAGCTCGTCTTTTAGCTTCCGTCACTGCCTGGTACTCGTTGCCGCCAAGTAATGTTTGCCGAGCGGTTTCCAAGCGCGCAGATTCGGCTCGTAACCGCGCTTCACGGCCGGCCAGATCGTCTAATACCGCTACTAAGTCACTCTGGCGGGCGTTGGATAAAACGGCATTCGCACTCGAGCCACTGATGGCCGCAGTTGTTGCGAAACCAAGTAATACAAAGATTGCGGTCAAGAGAACCTGAGTACGGCTTAAATGCGGGCGCAACGAGCGTCGTAAGCGTAACCGGGCTATCCGGCCGCTCTTTGCCGGACGATGTTTCGATTGGCCAGCCACTTTACGCCTTCAACAAATGACGTCTGATGGCCGCCACGTTAGCGAAAATACGCATTGATAACACAACTACAACGCCGGTAGACATTTGCGAGCCAACACCTAGTTGATCGCCCAAGAAAACAATCACGGCTGCTACAACTACGTTAGATAGGAAAGAGATAACAAAAATTCGGTCGTTGAAAATGCCGTCAAGAACCGAACGCAACGCACCGAAAACTGCGTCTAGCGCTGCAACCACGGCGATTGGTAGATACGGCTGAAGCCACAATGGCACAGTTGGATGCAAAACCAAACCAAGCAAAATGCCGACGATTAAGCCGATAGCAGGTATCACTGTTTGCCTCCAGATAGGTTTACTGAACTTGATGCTGCCGGAAGTGTCGTGTCACCAAGTGTTGCTATGTTCCAGACTACGCCGTACTTGTTCGATAACTGTTCAAGCATCAGACCCGCCACACCGTCACGAAATGTTCCCGCAGTCGCATCTGCTGACTGGCTGATGGCGACAATTCGATAAGGAGCAGACAGTGGCCGATAGTCCACCAGAATTGCTTCACCAGCATTTCGAATGGCCGATAATGCCGTTAGTCGCTGGCCATTAATCGCTATGCCAGTAGCTCCCGAGGCCCACAGTCCATTTACAACCGATTGCACGTCGCGATCTCGGACTTGACCAAGTGAAAAGCCCGAACTAGAAACGCCAGTCGAATCTGGCGCGTCGTCGAGTGTTACCTGTAAGCCTGGTCCAAACAACTCGGTGAAGCCCGTAGCTTTGCGCAACACCTCTAGTCGTTTCTGTGCCTGCTCCCCCAACGATGTTCCGGCTAAGTGAGCGCTCTCTGCTGCGCCCAAATCGAGAGTTGATTGGACAACTTCTTTTTGCGCCAGAGCAACTCGTTTGTCAGCTGCAGTTATCCGATCGATTAGTGCCTGACGCGTGGAATTAACCTGTGCCGATTGATTGTGCTTGTCTATTACCGCAGCAATGAAAACAAAGGTCAGAAGCACTGCAGAACCCGCAGCAAGAATTCTGATTACGGGCGAAGTATGACGGTCTGCTCCGGCTGACTCGTAGTCCGATGCGACAGCGTCAGACAATAAGGAGTCGAGTGACGGATTACTGCTCAACTGCCCCACTACCTAATTTCAAATCGCGATACTGCTTTGTATAAAGCACCGCTGCGTACCAATACAAGGCTAACCCCCAAATCAGAAAAGCAAAGGCAACATTATGCGCAAGTACTCCAAGGACAGTTGGGTAGGTTCCAAGCAGTACCAGTGGGAACGCCCAAAGCAGATTCATCGTTGCAGCCTTGCCAATGAAGTGGACAGGAAAACCTGAATAACCCCGTTGTTTCAGTCGCCAGACTAGAACAAGCATGAATAAATCACGGATAAGAAACAGAGCAAGAAACACCCGCGGCAATTCATCTGTGATAACTAGGGCCAAAATGGCCGCTACAACGTATAGCCGATCTACGAGTGGGTCCAGCAGTTCGCCAAGGCGTGTTTGCTGATTTAGTTTGCGTGCTGCGTAACCATCAAGCCAGTCGGTGAAGCCACTGATAAACAGAACCACGATGGCCAGTCCATAATTGCTCTGCGCAGCGATTAACCAAAAGAAATACGGAACACCAAGAAGTCGCAGAAAACTCAAGAAGTTGGGAACGTTAAAGTTTTCCTGCATCCAACTAATTTATTCACTCAGCTCGGAAATTACTGACTCCGCCACTTCACGAACGGACAACCGTTTATCCATTGCAGCTTTCTGTAGCCATCGAAAGGCCTGTGGTTCATCCAAAGCAAGTTTGGCCTGTAAAAGTCCTTTGGCCCGATCAAGCACTTTGCGCGTCTCTAACGATTCGGCCAAACTATCGCGCTCGGCACCGATGTTTCGCATGTCGGCAAACCGACTTTTTGCAATTTCAATCGCCGCAACAACATCGGCCTCTGTGAAAGGTTTCATGACGTAGCCCATAACACCGGCGCTACTGGCCTGGGCAATGATGTCCGCTTGACCGAAGGCGGTAAGTAATACGACTGGAATATGTTCGCGAACACTATGCGCAACTTCGATTCCATCGAGAAGTGGCATCTTTACATCCAGCACTGCCACATCGGGCTGGAGTTCCTTTATTGCAGTTAGGGCGGCTTTGCCATCGCTGGCTTGTCCCACTACTTCGTAACCTGCATGCGTCAGCAATTCGACAAGATCCATCCTGATGATAGATTCGTCATCTGCGACTACTACCCGAGTTTTAGTCATAGTCCTAGCCTATGTGTAGAGTTTGCATTCAGCACGGTAACCTAGTGTGCACGCCCTGGTACTCCAACTGGCAGAGAGCGCGGTCTCAAACACCGTTCAGTGTGGGTTCGAATCCCACTCAGGGCACCATCTGCTACAGGCTCGAAATTGAGCCTCGACTTTTTGCAATAGAACCCAGTAAACCGTTTAGAAATTTCGCAGATTTTTCGGTACTCAGTGTTTCAGCAATTTCCATAGCCTCCGACACAATGACCGACGTGTCTGTGTCCTGGTACCAAACCAGTTCAGCAACGGCGACCCGCGCGATAGCCCGGTCTAGCGCCGGCATACGTTCGATTGTGCGCTCGGCAAGGTATGTCGAAATGATTTCGTCAATCCGCTGCGTATTGTCAGCCACCACTTGAGCAATTTGAACTGCGTACTCGTTCACCTCTGGGTTGCGTTCGAAAACTTCAGCTATCGATACGCCGCGCTGCTCTGCCTCAAATAGCGCTTCAACCGCACGTGAGCGCGCTTTGGTTCGGGTACGCACTTAGTTGACGCGACCTAGGTAAGAACCATCACGAGTGTCGACTTTCACTTTCGTATTGGACTCTAAGAAAAGTGGAACCTTAATCTCAGCACCTGTTTCAAGTGTTGCTGGCTTTGTACCAGCGCTAGAACGATCCCCCTGAAGACCAGGCTCGGTATAAGTGACCAGCAATTCAACGCTTGCCGGTAGTTCAACATAGAGCACCGCACCTTCATGGATTGCAACCATGGCTTCTTGGTTCTCCAACATGTATTTAGATGCGTCACCAACAATCGTGTCGGAGATTGGGTACTGGTCGTATGAATCTAAGTCCATGAATACCCAATCCACACCATCGCGGTAGAGGTACTGCATGTTTCGCTTATCCACGTTTGCGGTTTCAACAGAAATACCCGCGTTGAAAGTTTTATCGACAACTTTGCCCGAAAGAATGTTCTTGAGCTTGGTGCGCACAAATGCTGGTCCCTTACCTGGCTTCACATGTTGAAAGTCAACAACTGCCCACAACTGTCCATCGATGTTTAGAACGACACCGTTTTTCAAATCGTTTGTGCTTGCCACTTCTGTGCTCCTTGTTCGTTAGCCGATTTCTTGCAATTCGTATGGGAAAACGGTGAGATTTTCGTACCCGGTTTCGGTCACAACAACTGTGTCCTCGATCCGCACACCGCCTTGACCAGCCAGATACACACCAGGCTCAACAGTTACAACCGTTCCTGCCTCAAGTGTATCGGTTAGGGCTCTGGACAAAAACGGATCTTCGTGGATTTCTAACCCGACCCCGTGCCCCAAACCATGTCGAAAAAATTCCAGGTAGCCAGATTCGGTTAGTGACATTGTGGTTTGCTCTAGAACGTGCACGCCAAGAACGCCAGCTTTAAGAATACTTCTCGAGGCACTTTGTGCCTTCAGAACGGCTTGGTGAATCTCGCTCTGCCACTGTGCGGCCTTTCCAACGACAAAAGTGCGCGTGCAATCACTGTGATACCCAGAGAGCTTGGCGCCGAAATCAATCTTGAGTAAATCCCCTGAACAGATAGCGCGATCTGTTGGTTGGTGGTGTGGGATAGCACTATTTGGCCCGCTTGCAACAATCGTTTCAAACGCGATTGAGTCCGCACCTAGATCAATCATGGTGCGTTCAAGCAAGCGCGAGACTTGTTTTTCCGTGAGACCTACTCGCACTTGCCCTATGACCGCGTTCAACGCAGTTGTAGAGATTTGGCAGGCCTGTCTAATCAGCCCTATTTCAGTTGCGTCTTTTACTACCCGGAAAACTTCAACTGCGATATCGCTAGGAACAAATGTGATTTTTGGCGCAATCACTTGAATGCTTTCCAACTTAGCAACCGTTAAGTGAGTTGATTCAAACAGACAAACTGTAGATTCTTCGTTTTCCAACGCGGCCTTGAATAGGTTGGGTTCAATGCGAATTGCAACATCGAAACACTCTGCTTGTGCTTGCAACTCATAACGGGCGTCGGTAAAAATTGTGGCGCTGTGTTCAGAAACCAACAGAATGCCGTTTGACCCTGAATACCCGCAGAGATAGCGAACATTGGTTGGGTTAGTTACCAGTAAGCAAGTTCGCTCCTTGAGCAAGCTCTGCACTGTAGCTATGCGAGAAGGCATTACAGGTTACGAAGCGCTGCCAGAGCTAATAAGTAAGACTGTGCGCCAAACCCTGCAATAGTTCCTGTTGCAACACCAGCGATCAGTGAAGTGTGCCGAAACTCTTCACGAGTTAATGGGTTACTCAAGTGCACCTCAATCAGCGGTGCGTTCAACATGGCCGCAGCATCTCTAATTGCAACTGAAGTATGAGTGTAGGCCGCAGGGTTAATGATTACAGCAGTGCTGTCGGCGGCGGCTTCTTGTAACCAATTGATCAAATCTACTTCGTCGTTTGACTGGCGGAAATCCACCGTGAAGTCATGCTCGTTAGCGTAAGCGACACACATATTTTCGATGTCGGTCAGCGAAGTGCTTCCATAAACATCAGGTTCGCGCTCCCCTAACTTGTTCAAATTGGGGCCATTTAGGATTAGGACTTTACGCATCAGAACCTGCTTTCACAATCTCTTGGTACGCAGCAAAGGGCAACGTTGGATCTGGACCTTCTAGCAAGGCTGGCCTGGCTAAGTCATCCAAGATTACAAAACGTAACAGATCTCCACGTGATTTTTTATCGATTTTCATGGCCGCTAACAATTCATCCCAGCGCCCGTCAACGTAGGTAGTTGGCAAGCCAACGGACTTCAAAATACTGATGTGACGCTGAACCACTTCATCAGAGAGTCGGCCAGCCAGACGGGCCAAATGAGCGATGAAAACCATACCAACAGAAACTGCGGCTCCATGGCGCCACCGGTAATTCTCTACAAGCTCGATCGCGTGACCAAAGGTGTGCCCATAGTTAAGAATCTCACGGCCGACAGATGTGCCTAGCGTCTCCTTCAGGTCACCGCTGACAACATCGGCTTTCACCTGAATGGCACGCTCAATTATTTCTTGTGTGTGCTCCCAATGGGGTGATGTCGCACCTGTTGGGTCTGACTCAATCAATTCCAAAATCTTCGGGTCACGAATAAATCCAGCTTTAATTACTTCAGCTAAGCCACTTATGTAATCGTGCGCTGGCAGCGTCTCAAGTGCGTTCAAATCACACAGCACAGCGACTGGCGAATGAAAAGCGCCAACCAGATTTTTCCCATCATCGGTATTGATGCCCGTTTTCCCGCCGATAGCTGCATCAACCATGCCAAGAAGTGTGGTTGGAATGTGTAAGACGTTTATTCCTCGTAGCCAAGTAGCTGCCGCAAAGCCGGCGATGTCTGTTGTAGCTCCCCCGCCAACAGAGATGATCAAGTCATTACGGGTGAATCCGGCCTGACCCAAAGCATGCCAACAAAACTGAAGTACTTCCGCCGACTTTGAATCTTCACCATTTGGCAATTCAATTCCAATGGCAGTTACCCCTGACAATGAATTTTTAATCGTCTCACCAGAAACGCTTAGCGCACTGGGATAAATGACGCCAACGCGGTCAACACCAACGAGGAATTTGTCCACGTTATCGAGCAGATTACGACCCACAATCACGGGATATGTTCGATCCGCGTTTACATTAATTGTCGTCATGAGAGTCCTCGTTCACAAGAGTAATTATTGCAGCGACAACCGCAGATGCCGACATTTCAGATGTGTCCACTCTGTGTGAAGCTACCTCACGATAGAGCGGCTCACGTGCTTGCATCAAATCAGCGAGTTGGCCCCGAACATTTCCCAAAAGCAAGGGTCGATTGCGATTTAACCCAACGCGCGAGACGGCGCCAGCGAGATTCACCATTAGCCACATCACATTATGATTTTTTACTAAGTCACGCGTGGAAGAATTTAGCAAAGATCCGCCACCAAGCGAAACAACTACGTTGTCTTGTGCCAGCAAATGCGAAATTACATCTGCCTCAACTTCACGGAACTTCGCCTCGCCATCTTGCGTGAAAATGTCTGACACACTCTTACCCAGACGCCTCTCAATTTCTACATCACTATCAAAGAAACTTCGGTCTAGTTCGGCAGCTAACAATTTGCCTACTGTGGATTTACCCGCGCCGGGCACTCCGACAAGAACGATGTTAGTCACCAGAGACACCCGCAATGTTTGCAAGAAAACCTTGTACATTGCGAGCAGTTTCGGTCACATTATCGCCACCAAATTTCTCCAAAACCGCTTCAGCTAGCACGAGAGCCACCATTGCTTCGGCAATCACTCCGGCCGCGGGAACTGCGCAAGCGTCTGATCGTTGATTGATAGCGACCGTGGCTTCACCTGTTGCGACATCCACAGTTGCTAGCGCCTTCGGGACGGTTGAGATCGGTTTCATCGCTGCGCGGACTCGTAATACCTCGCCGGTGCTCATTCCACCTTCGGTGCCACCACTTCGACCGGTATGGCGACGCAATACGCCATCATCGTTAAAGATTTCATCGTGCGCTTTGCTGCCACGACGTCGCGCAACATCAAAGCCATCGCCAACTTCAACACCCTTGATTGCTTGAATTCCCATGAGGGCCCCGGCAAGACGAGAATCTAGGCGACGATCCCAATGAACATGTGAACCTAAGCCAACAGGAACTCCAGTGGCAACTACCTCAACTACGCCGCCCAATGTGTCTCCGTCTGCATGAGCCGACTTGATTTCCTCCTGCATAGCAACGCTTGCAGTGGCTGAGTAACAACGAACTGGATCTTCATCAATCGCGTTCAAGTCAGCGTAAGACGGAACGACATCACTATCAGTTGCAACAGTGCCAATGGAAACCACATGACTAAATACTTCAATACCCGCGACTTGGCGTAGGAATCGCTTGGCGACTTCACCAAGTGCTACGCGCGCCGCCGTTTCGCGGGCGCTGGCACGTTCAAGAATTGGCCGGACGTCGTCTAGTGCATACTTCTGCATACCCGCCAAATCAGCATGTCCTGGGCGTGGTCTAGTTAAAGGAGCGTTGCGAGCTAGATTTTCCAATTCAGCTTCGTCTATTGGGTCGGCTGACATAACTTTGTCCCATTTAGGCCATTCCGAATTTCCAATAGAAATTGCGATGGGACCGCCCATGGAACACCCATGACGTACTCCGCCGGTGATGGTTACTGCGTCCTGTTCAAATTTCATTCGAGCTCCGCGGCCAAAACCTAGGCGGCGACGAGCTAATGCAAATTGGAGGTCTTCGGTTGTTATTTCAATCCCGGCCGGCAAACCTTCTATGACCGCAGTCAAACTCGGTCCGTGTGATTCTCCCGCAGTAAGCCAGCGCAACATGTCCCTATTGTTTCATGTCCCTATGGCTAACGCTAATTAGCCACTCAAAACTGCCTTACTAGCGACAATCAACACACCCACATACATGAACGGACCAAAAGCGATTGCGCTCGATCGACTTGCTCTGCGTGTAAGCCAGAGCAAGCCCGCAACAACAGCAGCGCAGCCAAATGAGATCCAAAAGAAATCTACCCAGTGACTCGGCGTGTACCAACCAATTATCAGGGCGCACGGAACTGCAAACTTCACATCGCCAAATCCAAGACTATTTTTGCTTAGCCAATAAATAACGAGAAAGATTGCAAAGATCCAGGTCACAGTCTGGAACATTGGTAGCCAATGCGACCATTCATTGAGCACTACCGATGTCAAAACCTCGAAGCCGACTATGTAAATCGCCAGACGAGCCGTTAACTTATTGGGCAGTCGGTGTTCTTGAACATCTATCACAATAGATTTCAAACCCAACAATAAAAAAGCCAGCAGCGGAACCACAACTATCAATGAGGTAATCAAAACGGACCCTCACAAAAAGCTAGAACTACTCTGCTAGGGCTTCCATAAGTGCGGCGCGCATTTCGGTTACTGGCGCATCGATACCGGTGAATAGTTCGTACTGTGCAACCGCCTGATGTAGCAGCATCAAATAACCTGGACAAATCGCTCCCCCTGCAAGCTGCCAGCGACTAGCAATCGAAGTAGGCCACGGATGATAAACCACATCAAGGAGTAAACCAGAAACCGCCGCAACTTCCGGCAGCAACTCAGCTGCCACGTTGGCCGGTGTCGTATTGATTACTAAATCGCTTGTGTGCCATTGTGACTCAGCTATGGCTGGCGCGATCAAAGTTATCCCCAACTCGGTGGCTATAGCGTCACATTGTCTAATCGCCTCGGAATTACGGGCCAGCAATTCAATGTGCGTAATTCCCAATTCTTTAGCGGCGACGATAGCTGATCTGGCAGTTGCTCCTGAACCAATAATTGTGCAAGATTGCGCGCTCGCAAGGCCAACCTCAGCGCAGGCTTGCACAATTCCATAAATGTCAGTGTTGTAACCCACAATCTGTTCGCCAAATACCAAGGTGTTAATCGAGCCAGAGATTTCGGCTAATGGAGTCAGAACATCGGCTACGCCAAAGGCAGCCACTTTCAGCGGCATGGTCAGCGACAGCCCCATCCACTGCGAATCCAAACTCGCTACGAATTGTTTCAGCCGAGCCGCATCAACCTCAAAACGTCCGTAGGTATGTGACAATTCTTGGGCGCGATAACCAGCGCTGTGCAAAATTGGCGACAGCGAATGCGAAATAGGCTGACCTAAAACTGCTGCTTTCATCTCAACAACTTCCTAGATGACTAGAACAGAAGCTCAAGAAGTCATCCTTGTATTGCAAAAACTGCGGGTACGAGTCTGTGAACTTGGTCTCTTGTGTATCTAGGTCAACTGTAATGAAATACAACCAGTTACCAGCAACCGGATTACTGGCCGCCTCCACAGCTGCGATTCCAGGACTGTTTATTGGCCCCGGCGGCAAGCCATCGTGGATGTAGGTGTTGTAGGGCGTGTCCTTCGCCAAATCAGCAGTAGAAAGTATTACTTGCTTTCGATTTAGTCCGTAGGCAACAGTTGAGTCCATCTGCAGACGCATTGGCGCTGTCAAGCGATTCAAAATTACCCGTGCGACCTTATTAAAATCTCGTGGGTGCGATTCTGCCTGGATAATCGAGGCAATGGTGAGTAACTGCTGTGGAGTCAGGTGTAGTGCCTTGGCATGATCAATTAATCCTGCAGATTTGTATTCACGGTTGGCCGTGCCAACAAGCTGCAACAAGACCTCGAGCGCCGTTGCGTTTGTGGGGATGTCGTATGTTGCGGGAAACAAGAATCCTTCGATATCACCCCCGGCCCAGTTAGGCAGACCTAGTTGCTTTGGCTGTTGAATGATTTTGCGAAAATCGGCGGCCGGGATTCCGGTTTTCTCTGATAACAGTGTGATTATCTCAGCGCTGCGCAGTCCTTCTCGGATGAGCAAGCCATCATAAACTTTATAAGTTGCATCAAAAAGTTCTGCTAACGCCAATTTCGTTGGAATCTTAGTGCCAAGCTTGTAGCTTCCCGGCTGTATTTTGTTGCATCGGGGTTGGGCGCTGCACAGGCCGACAAGTCGGTCGACCGATGAAATGACTCCCCGAGTTTTAAGCGTGTTGGCTATCACTGCCAAGGAGTCGCCCTTATTAATTTTTACAATCGTCGTACCAGTTGCTGGACCAGAGAAATCTGCAGGTGGCAAAATTTTACGAACGATTACGAAACTGACTAGTAACAAGACCGCACAAATCAGGGCGACCACTATCGGTGTCTTGTTTCGTTTGGCGACTATTGTGGAGTCTTCTTCTGTGCTCACACTTCTAGGTTACTTGCACTACCGCGCAATTTCGCTTCCTGCCAACGCCTCAGTGCGTTTTTCGATCGCAAGCGCGAGTTCTAGAATCTCAACGGCAGCAGCCTGGTCAACTAGTCCTCGGGACTCCTTCGCTGATTTACCACTATCTCGTAAAGATCCCAGCGCGCTGCTTGTGGATAGCCGCTCATCTATGAGCCGAATTTCGATTGCAGTGTCGGAAGTTTTAATCGTCTCTGCGAGATCTTGCGCGAATAAGATGGCTGACTCAGTTGACTGCGTATTTTTTCCTTGCAAATTAATGGGTAGTCCCACATAGATTGCGCCCGGTTCAATCTGCGCAATGAGTTGGAACACCTTAGCGTTTAGTTGGTCGTCCACCTGCAGTGTCATGACCGGCACCGAAAGTATTTGATCGGGATCGCACTTTGCGACACCGATGCGTACTTGACCCACGTCAAAACAAATTCGCACGCCAGAACGCGGCCGCTCAGTCAAGCAAACCACCAGAGAGTGCAGTGAAAGCTCCATCAAGGCCAGCTATGTTTGCACCCGCACCCTGCGCCATTTCAGCATTACCGCCACCACGACCATCAATGGCGGGTAAAAGTTTGGCGTTAACCTTTTGCGCAGATACTCCACTGTCACGAGCCGCGCTATCAGTAGAAACAACCACCGAGACTTTGTCCGATTGAACGCACGCTGCAACAACAACGTTGTTATTCGTTTTCAAATCTGATTTTGCCGAACTCACGATGTCACGCAACTCGCCAGCATCAGTGCCAGCCGGCGCCGTAAATCGGTAAAGGTGAGTGTCGCCAATTTTTAGTGGTTCACCGACCAAACCAGAGATGTCATTCATTAATGCTTGGCGTCTTGCCTTAGCGATATCCCGCTCTGCATTTTTTAGGCGCTCAAGAGTTGAGCCAACACGATCAACAAGTTCTTCCGGTCTAGCTTTCATGATTTCAGTCAGCTGATTCACTAGGTGATGCTCGCGTGCTAAAAAGCGGTAAGCGTCTGCTCCTACTAGCGCCTCAATACGGCGCACGCCAGCACCGATTGAACTTTCTGACAGGAATGTGACAATCCCTAGTTGTCCCGAAGTTGAGGTGTGTGTTCCGCCGCATAGTTCGCGCGCCCATTCACCAACACTTACCACTCGAACTTGATCGCCGTACTTTTCACCGAATAGTGCCATAGCCCCAGATTCCCGTGCTTGGGCTTGAGTCATGTATTCGGCGCTTACGAGTAAATTCTGAATAAGTATTTCGTTAACTCGCGCTTCCACCTCGGCTAGAACTGAGCCAGGCACTGCGCCACTGCTTGGGAAATCGAAGCGCAAACGACCTGGTGAATTTTCAGAACCCATTTGTGTCGCGGTTTCACCAAGAGCCTCGCGGAAAGCTTTGTGAACCATGTGAGTTGCTGTATGAGCGCGGGAGATGGCAAGTCTGCGCTCTACATCAACAAGACTTAAGGCTTGATTCCCGACTGTTAGCGAACCTGAAGTTACGCGACCGCGATGAACAAAAAGTCCTGGCACAGGAGTTTGTACATCGTTAATTTCAACTACTGTTCCATCACCCAGTGTGATTTTTCCGTGATCACCGAGCTGCCCACCATTTTCTGCATAGAAAGCAGTGCGCGATAGGACAACTTCAACCTCTTGTCCTTCTTGGGCTGATTGAACATCCACTCCGTCTACAATCAGACCAGCGATCTGAGTCTCAGTTTCAACTTCGGTGTAGCCAGTGAACTCCGTTACTCCAGCCGAGTTCATGATGTCGCGATACAACGTGACAGCAGCTACCCCACTCTTTCGCGCTTGCGAATCAGCTTTCGCTCGCGAACGCTGCTCCTGCATCAAACGGCGGAAACCCTCTTCATCAACAGAGATACCTTGCTCTGTTGCCATCTCAAGGGTCAAGTCGATTGGGAAACCAAATGTGTCATGTAGCGCAAATGCTGAATCGCCCGAGAGCTGCGCTGAGCCCGCAGATTTAAGTTCCTTTACCGCCACATCGAACATTGATGTCCCGCGCTCAAGAGTCTGCAGGAATGTCTCTTCTTCTGCTACGGCTACGGAAACGATTCGCCCGCGCTCGCTCGCCAACTCTGGATATTGAGCAGACATCGACAAAATGGTGGCATCAATCAGTTCAGCCATCGCTAAATCTTGAGATCCGATTAAGCGCATGTTTCGCACGACTCGGCGAAGGATGCGACGCAGGACATAGCCACGCCCCTCATTGCCAGGCAGTACCCCATCAGCAATCATGAATGCACAGGTGCGTGAATGGTCTGCAATTACTCGCAGTGCGATATCAGCACGAGGGTCAATTCCATACTTCTGGCCGCTTATAAGACTGGCGCGATCAAGGATTACTTTGGTGGTGTCGATCTCATAAATGTTGTCGACGCCCTGAAGTAGAGCTGCCATGCGCTCAAGGCCCATTCCAGTATCTATGTTCTTGGCCGGCAGTTCGCCAAGAATTGGATAACCCTCTTTGCCTGGTCCATCGCCGCGCTCGTATTGCATGAACACTAAGTTCCAAACTTCTAAGTAACGGTTTTCGTCTGCGATCGGACCGCCTTCGCGTCCATGCTCTGGACCGCGATCGTAATAAATTTCCGAACATGGACCACAAGGACCAGGTACACCCATGGACCAGAAGTTGTCTGCCATGTCACGACGCTGAATACGTTCCATCGGAACACCGACTTGTTTGTGCCAGATATCGACACTCTCGTCATCGTCTAGGTAGACAGTGACCCAGAGTTTGTCCTCTGGGAAACCGTATCCACCATCGGCCACCGAGGAGGTTAAGAGCTCCCACGCAAATGGAATAGCTTCGTGTTTGAAGTAATCGCCAAACGAAAAGTTTCCACACATCTGGAAAAATGAAGCATGGCGCGTCGTCTTACCGACTTCTTCAATGTCTAGCGTTCGGACAACCTTTTGCACACTTGTTGCTCGCGCGTACGGCGGGGTGGCTTCGCCCAAGAAGTACGGTTTAAACGGGACCATTCCTGCATTTATGAAGAGCAACGTTGGATCGTCGAGAATCAAACTCGCACTTGGGACAACAGTGTGTCCATTGCGAGCGAAATAGTCCAAAAACCGTTGTCGGATGTCGGCGGAATCCACAGGCTCCCTTTCAGGTAAAGATGTTTAACCTAAACCCTAGCCAATGCTTAGATGAATACCTACTTACGCCCAAGCATTGCGCGGATTTTTGACCAAAGAACACCAAGTCCATTCTCGGTACCTCGATTGGTTGGCCGATAGTAATCCCGCTCGGCTAGCGCATCAGGTAAATACTGCTGACTAGCGATTCCTTCGGGCAAGTCGTGCGGATACACATACTTATCGGTGTTGCGGGTGTCTGCAGTTTTTGAGTACTGACTATCTCGCAGCGGACCAGGCACATCGCCAATAGACCCCGAATGAATATCCGACAAGGCCGCGTTTATTGCTAAGTAAGCGCTGTTTGATTTTGGTGCAAGGGCCAGCGCAATTGTGGCGTGAGCCAGGGTAATCCGAGCTTCTGGCATACCTATTAAGGCGACTGTTTGAGCTGCGGCCGTAGCTAATGGCAACATTGTGCTGTCGGCCAAACCTATATCTTCACTGGCCAAAATCATCAGCCTTCTGGCAATGAATCTGGGATCTTCACCTGCATCTAGCATCCGCGCTAAGTAATGGACTGCAGCATCTGCGTCAGATCCACGCACACTCTTAATGAACGCGCTAATCACGTCGTAGTGCTGTGTGCCGTCTTTGTCGTAACGCACAACATTTTGCGATGACGCTGCTGCTACGTCCTCTAGCGTGATTTGGGTACGCCCATCAGAAAGCACCGCGCTCGAGCACGCGTCCAAAATTGTGAGCGCGCGCCGGGCATCTCCCCCACAAAGTCGCACGATGTTACTAACAGCGTCATCATCAATTTCTACTGCGGCATTGAGCCCAGCATCCGAGCTAACAGCGCGTTCAAGCAGATCGCAAATATCGTCATCCGCCAAACTTGTGACAGCAAACACAAGAGAGCGCGAGAGCAACGGAGCCACCACGCTAAAAGATGGATTCTCAGTGGTCGCGGCAATTAATGTGACCCAACCATTTTCAACCGCCGGAAGTAAAGCATCCTGTTGCGTCTTATTGAAACGATGAACCTCATCGATAAAGAGCACAGTTGTAGTGCCATAAAAATCACGTTGCTGTTTCGCATGTTCAATCGCATCACGCACATCTTTTATGCCGGCAGAAATCGCAGATAACTCGACAAATGCTGCGCTGCCCGCTTGGGCCACGAGACCGGCCAGAGTTGTTTTGCCTGTACCCGGCGGACCCCAAAGAATAATAGATGTGGGATTTTGCGTCGGGTTGGTTAACAACCGGCGTAGCGGACTATGTTCACCCAACAGATGCTTTTGCCCAATGACCTCATCTAGGTTGCGTGGGCGCATCCGCGCAGCCAGTGGCGCTTGGCTTTCACCTTGGCCAAACAGCGAAGCCACTAAAACCTACTTAGCCTCTACGGCAAATGGATCCACATCAATACCAGCTTCAGTGCGCTGTTGTTCGGTAATAGGGGTTGGCGCACTAGTTAGTGGATCAAAACCTGCTCCAGTTTTAGGGAACGCGATAACGTCGCGCAGACTTGTGGCACCAGTGAGCAACATGGCGATGCGGTCCCAACCAAAGGCGATACCTCCGTGTGGTGGCGGACCGAAAGCAAATGCATCAAGTAAGAAGCCAAACTTGTCCTGGGTTTCTTCTTCGCTTAGGCCAAGCAAACTAAAGACGCGTTGTTGCACATCTTGCTGGTGAATACGAATTGATCCACCGCCAATTTCGTTACCGTTGCATACAATGTCGTAAGCCCAGGCAAGTGCTTGATCTGGAGCAGACTCGAAATTTTCTAGCCATTCATTATTCGGTGATGTGAAGGGGTGATGAACCGCTGTCCAGCCTCCGTTGTCGGTGCGCTCGAACATTGGCGCATCGACAACCCACACGAATGACCACTCGGACTCATCAATTAAACCGCAACGATGTCCAACTTCTAATCGCACTGCGCCTAGTAAAGCCTGCGCATCAGATTTAGCGCCAGCGGCGAAAAATACGCAATCGCCTGCGCGCGCCCCAACGTGCGCTGCTAATCCATCGCGTTCTGTATCCGATAGATTCTTTGCCACTGGACCGCTTAATGTTCCATCGGCCTCGAAGGTGACATAGGCCAAACCCTTAGCCCCACGCTGCTTGGCCCACTCTTGCCAAGCATCAAACGTGCGACGAGGTTGATCCGCGCCACCAGGCATAACTACTGCGCCCACATGTTCAGACTGGAACACGCGGAATTCGGTGTTCGAAAAATACGCCGTGCAATCGACCAGCTCTAAATCAAAGCGTAAATCCGGCTTATCTGATCCATAACGAGTCATGGCATCAAAATAAGTTATGCGTGGGATGTCGCCTATCTCATGGGCAAGAGTGCCCTGCCACAAACTACGGATAATCGCTTCACCGATTGCTAGAACGTCTTCTTGCTCAACAAAGCTCATTTCAATATCGAGCTGAGTGAATTCAGGCTGACGATCTGCGCGGAAATCTTCATCGCGGTAGCACCGAGCGATTTGGTAGTACCGTTCCATACCCGCGACCATCAAAAGTTGCTTGAAAAGCTGTGGACTCTGTGGCAATGCGTACCAGTGGCCGGGTTGTAAGCGCACTGGAACCAGGAAGTCACGAGCTCCTTCAGGGGTAGAGCGGGTCAGAGTAGGTGTCTCAATTTCGACAAATTTGTGTTCGTCCAAAACTTTGCGAGCGAGTCGTCCCATTTCACTGCGCAAACGAAGCGCATTCGCAGCCGATGGACGACGTAAATCTAGATAGCGGTATTTGAACCGAGTTTCATCGCCAACATTGATTGAATCATCGATTGGAAACGGTAACGGCGCGCTCTTACTCAACACATTAACTTCCTGGGCCACTACTTCAATAGCACCCGTTGGAATTTCAGAGTTTTCGTTTCCGACCGGACGCACTCGAACATTGCCCACAATCTGCAAACAGAATTCTGAGCGCAATTCGCTTGCAACAGCCTCGTCGTTAACGACTACCTGCACTGTGCCAGAGGCATCACGTAAATCAAGAAAAGCGATGCCTCCATGGTCACGGCGCTTCGCTACCCAACCCGTAAGAGTGACGGTTAGGTCAGCATCGGTGGCACGCAGTGTTCCACATTCGTGACTACGAAGCATGTTAATCCTTAATTTGTAATGCGAGAGGACAGGTAATCTGCCACCAAGTCTAGGGCTACCGAATCCTGTTGCCCCGAATCGAGGTCTTTGACTGTGGCCGAATCGGCGGCTAGCTCGTCTTCGCCGATGATTATTGCAAAACGTGCACCAGAACGATCTGCACCTTTCATAGCTGCTTTCATACTTCGGCCATCAAAGGCTACTTCAGCCGTTAAATCTGCTTGCCGAATTCGCGCAGCTAGTACCAAAATCGCGTCCATGCAGTTGGGCGCTAGCGCAATTAGGTATGCGCCCCGAGTTAAGTTGCGCGCTAGATCAATTTTTTCCGCTTCGACCGCTAAACAAGTACGATCTACCCCGAGGCCAAAACCTATTCCTGGCATAGCGGTACCCCCAAGGGTTTCAATTAACCCGTCGTATCGGCCACCTCCACCAATTGCAGATTGTGCGCCAAGTCCGTCGTGGACTAATTCAAATGTGGTTCGAACGTAATAATCCAAACCGCGCACAAGTTTTGGCGCCTTCTCGTAATCGACTCCGAGTGCGTCCAAGTGCTGCAGTACAGCTGCGTGGTGCGTGGCACATGCGTCGCACAGATTATCTGGGGCCAGCGGTGCGCCAACTAGCTTTGCCTGCACTTCGGCGCGCTTATCGTCCAGAACTCGAAGCGGATTAATAGCTGCTCTAGCGCGAGTGGCTTCGTCTAGTTCTATGCCGGCTAAAAACTCTTGGAGTTTCGTTCGATATGTCGGTCGACATTCCAAGCAACCCAGACTGTTGATTAACAATCGAACTTTCTTGAGACCCAGAATCTCTCGCGGGCCATACTGAGCCATCCAGATAATCTCGGCGTCCAAGGCAGGGTCGGCGCTGCCGATTGTTTCGACGCCAACCTGGGTGTGTTGACGGTATCGACCCGACTGCGGCTGTTCATATCTAAAGTTGGGTCCGGTGTACCAAACCTTTGCCGGCAGTGGACCTTTATCTAGTCGGTTCTCGAGCATGGCTCGAAGAACGCCTGCAGTGCCTTCCGGTCGCAAGGACAAACTGCGGCCAGCGCGATCTTCGAATGTGTACATCTCTTTGTTTACAACATCGGTACTTTGCCCGACACCACGAACAAATAGCGCTGTGTCTTCAAAGATTGGCGTTTCGATGTAGTCACAACCCGACAAAATTGCTGGACGCGATAAAGCTTCCTTGACCTGCAGCCAAGTCGTTGAAAATGGCGCAACAACGTCATAGGTACCTTTGGGCGCCTTAAATAAATCACTCATACTGCTGACAATCCTTGTGCAATCCTTCGCAGAAACGGGTTATTGGCGCGTTCTATTTCCATCGTAGATTCAGTTCCATGTCCAGGCAAAACTCGTGAGCCATCTGACAGTGGCAAAATTACCGACTTTAGGGTTTCGTTCATCTGCTGCGCCGACCCACCAGGTAAGTCCGTCCTGCCAATTGCGCCAGCAAAAAGTACATCGCCCGTAAAGACTGTCTGCGAGTCATCGTGGATTTGGAAAATTGTTGAACCAGCGGTGTGGCCGGGCGCCGGCACCAAATCGATCTCAATTCCCGCGATAGAAATTTTGGTACGGGTATTAAACTCAATAACTGCTGATGGTGCTACGAAAGTGATATCAGCCAATGATTCGGCGAGCATTGCCACTGTCTCAGCCGAAATTCCGGCCAGTGGATCAGCGAGCAAGTGCTTATCGTAGGTGTGAATGTAGGCCGGAATGTCATAGCCATCGGCCACCGGCACAACAGACCACATGTGGTCAAGGTGTCCATGCGTTAGCAATGTAGCAACGGGTTTGAGGTTGAATTTGTTGATAATCTCGTCTACTTGATCAGCACAATTGAAGCCCGGATCAATGATTATGCACTCGGTATTGCGCGCAGAGGCCACTACATAGCAATTGGTTTGCCAGATGCCCGCAGGGAAACTCTCAATTAGCATAAAAATTACCGTCCAAAAAATTCAAGAATAGTTAAGGTTACCGCTATTTAAACACTGACGTTTAGGCATAGAATAATGAACCATGTCAACAAAACGCGATAAAGAATTAGCCCGAGCTAAATGGGAACGTCAACAGGCACGACGAACTGCTAGAGCGCAACAAAATCGCTTGATCAAGCGCAGCGTTCTTGCCGGGATCGTGGTTATTGGGATCGTGGCTTATGCAGTAGCCAATCGACCAGCGAGCACCCCTGTTGCCAGCACCGTTGCAGGTTGTAAATCCACTGGCGCCATAAAGACAACCGCTAGGCAGTATCCGAACGCGCCACTATCTGGTACTCCAGCAAAAAACTTAGATCTCAACACGAACTGTGGCCGCATCTCCATTGCATTAGATCCCAAAGCGCCTAAAACCGGCACAGTGATGACTCACCTAGCTAAAGACGGATATTTCGATATGACTGCGTGTCATCGCCTTACGACTAGCGGCTTTTATGTTCTGCAGTGTGGAGATCCAACCGGAACCGGTAAAGGTAGCCCAGGCTTTAAATTCGCTGATGAAAATTTGCCAAAACCTACCGGGTCCCAAACTTATAACTACAACCGTGGCACGATCGCGATGGCTAACGGTGGTCCAGGCACCAACGGTAGTCAGTTCTTCATTGTTTACAACAAGAGCCCGCTCCCTGCGAATTACTCAATTTGGGGCCATGTCACATCAGGGCTAGACGTGGTCGACCGCATAGCAGCGGCCGGAGTACAGGGTGGCTCAACAGACGGAAAACCAAATGCCAACGTTGTTATCGAACAAGCCCTGGCTAAATAGAGCGCATAACAGAAGTTTCCATTAGAGATAAGGTATTGGCATGACCACAACAAATGAATTCGGATACGTAGATGGCGATAAGAACGCTTTTATTAATTCCGAAAATGGGCCAATTAAAATTGGTTCATTCCCAGATGGAACCGCGCAAGAGGCGTTCGCTTTCTTCACCAAGCGGTACACAGATTTACTCACCGACGTCGAGTTAACACTCGCTCGACTTGCCGATGGTAAGGGTTCAATTGAAGGTATCACTACCGTAACCGAGCGTATTACCAGCGCAATCGACTCCCCTAACCTAATCGGCGATCTGACATCCTTAGCAACAGCCAAGACTCAGATTGAAGCCGCCTTAGAGGCACGCAAAGTCGCCGCCACCGCGCGTAAAGCTGAAATAAAAGCGCAGGGACTAGCGAAACGCACTGTGGTGGTCGAAAGCGCTGAAAAATTGGCAAACTCCAATGCTTGGAAAGTAACCACTGAGAAGTTCAAGGAACTTCTTGAAGAATGGAAAGCGCTGCCACATGCCGATAAGGCCGCAGAGCAAGAACTTTGGGCGAGATTCCGCAAGGCTCGTTCTACTTTCGACAAGGCGCGCAAAGTCCATTTTGATCAGCTAAATACAGTGCGCACCGAAGCAGTAGCTGGCAAACAAGCGGTTATCAAAAAAGCACAAGAAATTGCTGACAGCACTGAGTGGGCCACCACAGCTAACGCTTTCAAACGCATGATGAGCGAGTGGAAAGAACTGCCGCGGGCAGCTAAGGCTAAGGAAGACAAGCTTTGGAATGAGTTCAAATTGTTGCAGGACCGCTTCTTCGCCGCCAAGGCCGCCTCGGAATCGGTTCGCGATGAAGAATTCGCTGGTAATTTAGTAGCCAAATCGGCGCTACTTGAAAAGGCTGAAGCACTTTTGCCGATCACAGACGTAGAACAAGCCAAAAAATCTCTTCGCGACATTCAAGAGCAATGGGAAAAAATTGGCCATGTCCCACGGGATGCAAAAGAGAAGATTGAACGCCGCCTGAAGGCAGTGGAATCTGCACTGCGCAAGTTACAAGATGAAAAGTGGCACAACACTAATCCTGAGGTTGTGCAACGAGCTAACGGCATGGTCCAATCTTTTGAAACTTCCTTGGAGAAGCTAGATAAGCAAATTGCTAGCGCTACTGCTGCCGGCAAAACCGCCGACGTCGTAAAGTTAACCTCACAGCGCGCGCAGACGGCTGCGTTACTTGAGGCAGCTCGCGCTGGCGCAGCCAAACTTGGCTAATTCAAAACACGTTGAGTAACTAGACGCGGTAGACGTCATAAACGCCATCGATACCTCGTACCGCGCGCAAAATTTGATTCAGGTGTGATGGGTCCGCCATCTCAAATGTGAATCGACTAATTGCCACTCGATCACGGTTAGTTGTCACAGAAGCATTCAAGATGTTGACATGTTGATCTGACAGAGTCTTAGTAACATCTGAGAGCAGTCGAGCTCTATCTAAAGCTTCGACCTGTATGTTCACCAAGTAAACACTGCCTCGCCCTGGCGTCCACTTAACTTCAACCACACGCTCGGCTTTCTCATGCAGCGAATCAGAGTTGATGCAATCCGTTCGATGCACGCTAATTCCTGAACCGCGAGTTACAAAGCCGAATACCTCATCCCCTGGTACGGGGGTGCAACAACGAGCCAACTTAACCCAGGTGTCACTTGCGCCGATTACGGTTATCCCAGGTTCGGTTTTTGAGAGTCGTCGAGACCCGCTATCACCAGGAGTGATTAGTTCAGAGGCATCCTCAACTAATCCTTCTTCTCCCCCATGAGAATGCAATAACCGCGTCACGACAGTTTGTGCACCCAGGTGACCCTCGCCAACGGCTGCATAAAGTGCGCTGACATCTGCGTAGTGTCCGTCAACAGCAAGTGAAGCCAACATACTGTTGGTTAGCAAACGAAGCGGTACACCTTGCTTTTTCATAGCGCGGACAATTTGATCCTTGCCTGATTCAATAGCCTCTTCTCGGCGCTCTTTACTGAACCAAGCCTTGATCTTGGATTTAGCCCGGGCGCTAACCGCAACTTTGAGCCAATCGCGGCTCGGTCCAGCGCTATCACCTTTATTGGTTAGCACCTCAACGGTGTCGCCGTTATTTAAAGCAGTGTCTAATGGCGCAAGTCTTCCATTGATTCTTGCGCCCACGCAGCGATTACCCACTTCAGTGTGCACCGAGTAGGCAAAGTCAATCGGAGTGCCACCTGTGGGTAGCGCAATAACCTCACCTTTTGGCGTAAATACGTAAACCTCAGATACACCCAAGTCTTCACGCAGTGAATCTAGGAAATCGCCTGGGTCTTCGGTTTCCCGCTGCCAATCCAGAAGTTGACGGACCCAACCAAGATCGTCCGGACCAGACTTACCTGCAACCTGACTTTGTTTGTAGCGCCAATGGCTAGCAACTCCGTATTCCGCTGCGCGGTGCATTTCGTGGCTACGAATCTGAAATTCAACTGGCTTACCGCCTGGACCAATCACAGTTGTATGCAGTGACTGGTACATAGTGAATTTTGGCATCGCAATGTAATCTTTGAATCGACCAGGCACTGGATTCCAGTGATTATGGACAACACCTAAAGTTGCATAGCAATCCGCAATTGAATCGACCAAGATACGGACCCCACTCAAGTCATAGATATCTTGGAAGTCGCGCCCACGCACAATCATTTTTTGGTAGATGCTGTAGAAATGTTTTGGTCGGCCAGAAACTTCCACTTCTAAGCCAGCAATTTTTAAATCTTCGACAACTTCATCGATGACCTTGTTTAAATATTCATCCCGCGCAGGGGCTTGTTGGTCTACTAGCCTGGCGATCTCTTCGTACATTTTCGGGTAGAGCGTGCCAAAAGATAAATCCTCAAGTTCCCACTTAATCGCATTCATCCCGAGACGGTGCGCTAGTGGGGCGTAAATTTCAAGTGTTTCGCGAGCTTTTTGTTCCTGCTTATCGGCCGGCAAATACTTTAGGGTACGCATGTTGTGCAACCGGTCTGCCAATTTGATCACTAAAACCCGAATGTCCCTAGCCATTGCGACAACCATCTTGCGCACAGTTTCGGCGGCTGAGGCGTTGCCAAATTTAACTTTGTCTAACTTCGTTACCCCATCAACTAATCCCGCTATTTCGGCGCCAAAATCAACTTCAAGCTGCTCAATTGAAAATTCGGTGTCTTCAACGGTGTCGTGTAGTAAGGCGGCGATAATTGTGGGTTCGGTCATGCCAAGATCGGCCAAAATCCCGGCTACGGCCACCGGATGTGTAATGTATGTTTCGCCAGAGCGACGATTCTGCGTGCGGTGGAAGTAATCAGCGTATTTGTATCCGCGAATCACGTTCTCGGTAGAACTAGCGGGATGAAATGCCAACAAACTATCGATTACAGCGAGTAAGTCGCTTGGTGGTTCCCAATTGTCTGCAAACCGCTCTGTTATGGCAGATTTCAAGGACTCACTTGCCGCAGTACTGTTTGGCATCAGGTCCTCCTGCAAATAGTCTACGCGAAGAATAACGCCAAATTAGTTTCGTACTAGTCCAAAATCGAGACTAAACGCACCTGCGGATGATCATTAGCAATTTTGGCAGCGCCACCAAGAAAATCCAGATTGAGCAACACTGCAAAGCCAGCAACTTGCGCACCTGTTTGCAGAATTACCGCAAGCGCAGCGTTAACAGTTCCGCCGGTGGCCAGAACGTCATCAACGATGAGTACACAATCTTGCTCTGACAATGAATCAGTGTGTATTTCGATAGCATCTGAGCCGTATTCAAGCACGTAGTCGGCTCGGTAAGTTTCTCGCGGCAACTTACCAAGTTTGCGCACTGGCACAAAGCCCACGTGCATCAACTGAGCTAACGCTCCGCCCAGGATAAAGCCACGGGCTTCAATGCCAACAACTTTTGTGATGTGGCAATCCGAAAACGCCTCTGCCATTTGCTCGACGACAAATTTGAATGCGGCTGCATCCGAAAAGACCGGAGTTACATCTTTAAATACCACGCCAGGTTCTGGGTAGTCCGCGATCTCAACAATTGCTGAGCGCGCTTGGACTACATCCATGTTTACTTACCTGAACGAGACGAGCGAGTCTGCTTAACTCGTTGCTGGCGCGCGCCAGTTACGACTCCGCGTGAACTTTCAACAAAGGTCGCCGTTGTGGTCTCTGCTGCACCGTTCTTGCGGCGTGACTCAACTCGTGAAGCCTGAGCCTGCACGGCAGGATTACGCTCTTTGATCTGTACCAAAATCGGCGTTGCAATAAAGATGGATGAGTAAGTACCAACCAGCATGCCAACGAATAGCGCCAGAGCGAGATCATTAAGTGTGCCCGGTCCCAACTTAATGACACCAACTAGCAGAATCGATAGAACTGGAAGTAAAGCGACAATCGAGGTATTAATACTGCGCACTAAGGTTTGGTTAAGTGCCAAATTCGCCGCTTCGCGGTACGACATTCGACTACCCGAAAGTAATCCAGCAGTATTCTCACGAACCTTGTCGAATACAACAACTGTGTCGTAGAGCGAGTAACCAAGAATCGTCAAGAAACCAATTACTGTGGCCGGTGTCACTTCAAAGCCAACCAGCGCGTAAATACCAACGGTAATAAGCACATCATGAACTAATGCGGTAAGACCAGCAAAAGCCATTGGCCATTCGAAATAGAACGATAAGAACAGCGCAACGAGAACGAGGAAAACCACCAGCGCACGCGCGGCATTCTTGGAAACTTCAGCGCCCCAAGTTGGTCCGACAAGCTGCGAACTTACCTTCGACTGTTCCGTCTTGAAAGCCGAAGCCAAACTGTTCGTAACTTTGGTTGACTTCTCAGCAGTTAATGCTGGGGTCTGTACTCGAATCTTGTCTTGGCCCACGATAGTCACCGAAGAAGCAGTGGCGCCAGCGCTCTCGACAGCTTTGCGCGCGGTTGTGACATCAACATTTGATGCACCCGCTACCGCCACTGTGTACTGCGCACCACCCTTGAATTCAATGCCAAGGTTAAGCCCAGCCACACCCAGAGTGCCGATCGAAAGCGCCAAAAAAGCGGCTGAAACTATGTACCAAACCCGGCGGCGCCCAACGAAATCATAAGAAGCTTCGCCGCGGTATAACCGATTACCTAAATCACCTAGTTTTGACATTACTGAGCCGCCTCTGTCTGTACTGGAGCGCCGAGGCGCTCTGGTGAAACACCTGTCATCGATCCACCCTTGTTCATCCACGCACTATTTGCAAGTAAATTCACCAGTGGACGGGTGAATAAGAAAGCCACGAAAACATCGATTACTGTGGTCAGGCCCAGCGTAAATGCGAAACCGCGCACATTGCCAACTGACATAAAGTACAAAATAACCGCTGCTAGGAACGAGACAAAGTCTGCTGCCAAAATTGTTCGGCGGGCACGTGTCCAACCATGATCAACCGC
>JBAXKB010000007.1:0-45585 GCA_037137575.1 Actinomycetes bacterium | reverse complement strand
GGCCAGCTTTAGCTCCGCGACACGCCGAAGAGTTGGGTTAGCCGTCATCTCGTTTTGACCTGCTCCGAGATAGTAGGTAATGTTTTCCTTTGTGCCCAGCGAAAGTTGGGTCTCGAACCTATGCCTAGGGCTTCCCCATTGGGGCAGAGCTTGCCGACAGGTCTCAATTAGTTGAGTTTGCGGCCAAGATTTCTGCCATTTGGGCGACACACCCGACCTCGTGGTCCGTAGAAGTGGGAAGTAATTCCAACTCACACATTCACAAGTTGTGCCAACGCAAACGCGTTGGACTTCGAACGCTAAGGAGTAAGTGTGCCAACAATCCAACAGTTGGTCCGCAAGGGTCGACAGGATAAGGTCACCAAGAACAACACGCCTGCCCTTCAGGGCAGTCCGCAGCGCCGTGGCGTCTGCACGCGTGTTTATACAACAACGCCTAAGAAGCCAAACTCTGCACTTCGCAAAGTGGCTCGTGTGCGTCTGACCAGCAAAATCGAAGTCACTGCATACATCCCAGGTGAAGGACACAATCTGCAGGAGCACTCAATCGTGCTTGTGCGTGGTGGTCGTGTTAAAGACCTTCCTGGTGTTCGTTACAAGATTATTCGCGGCGCACTAGACACCCAGGGTGTCAAGAACCGCAAGCAAGCCCGTAGCCGTTACGGCGCGAAGAAGGAGAAGAGCTAATGCCACGTAAAGGTCCAGCTCCTAAGCGACCAATCGTTATCGATCCGGTTTACGCATCTCCAGTTGTTACTCAGCTTGTAAACAAGATTCTTCTGGATGGCAAGAAGTCAACTGCTGAATCCATCGTTTACGGCGCTCTTGAAGGTTGCCGCGAAAAGACCGGTACTGATCCAGTACAGACTCTTCGCCGTGCCCTTGAAAATGTTCGCCCAACACTTGAAGTTCGTAGCCGTCGCGTTGGTGGCGCTACCTACCAGGTGCCGATTGAGGTTAAGCCAGGTCGCGCAAACACACTTGCACTTCGTTGGTTAGTTAGTTACTCACGTGCACGTCGCGAGAAGACAATGACCGAACGTTTAATGAATGAAATTTTAGATGCTTCAAACGGCCTAGGTGCGGCTGTTAAGAAGCGCGAAGACACTCACAAGATGGCAGAGTCCAACAAGGCCTTTGCTCACTACCGCTGGTAATCACGAGAAAAAGAGACATAAAAAGTGGCAACTGAGACCTCACTCGACCTCGTCAAGACCCGAAACATCGGGATCATGGCGCACATTGACGCGGGCAAAACCACCACCACAGAACGCATTCTGTTCTACACCGGTATCAACTACAAGATCGGTGAAGTTCACGAAGGCGCAGCAACTATGGACTGGATGGAGCAGGAACAAGAGCGCGGTATCACCATTACCTCCGCTGCAACTACCTGCACTTGGAAAGACCACACCATCAACATCATCGACACACCAGGTCACGTTGACTTCACTGTTGAAGTTGAGCGTTCACTTCGCGTACTTGACGGCGCTGTAGCAGTATTTGACGGCGTTGCTGGTGTTGAGCCACAGTCTGAGACCGTATGGCGTCAGGCAAATAAGTACAGCGTTCCTCGTATTTGTTTCGTGAACAAACTTGATCGCACTGGCGCAAGCTTCTTCATGTGCGTTGACATGATCAAAGAGCGCCTTGGCGCAAACCCACTCGTCCTTCAGCTCCCAATTGGGGCGGAGGGCGATTTCATTGGCTTAGTTGATCTAGTGCGCATGCAGGCTATGGTTTGGCGCGGTGAAACCGCAATCGGTGAAGACTACGTTCTTGAAGAAATCCCAGCCGACCTGCAAGAACAGTCTGACGAATACCGTCACATCATGCTCGAGACCATCGCTGAGAATGATGAATCATTCATGGAGAAGTTCTTCGCTGACGAAACTTCAATTACCGAAGACGATATTCACGCCGCAATCCGTCGCGTTTGCATTGCCGGTACTGCAGTTCCAATCGTTACCGGTACAGCATTCAAAAACAAGGGCGTTCAGCCAATGCTTGACGCTGTTATTCGTTACCTTCCGTCACCACTTGATGTACCTGTAACCATCGGTCACAAGCCTGGTCACCTAGATGTAGAAATCGAACGCACACCAAACGACAAAGAGCCGTTGGCAGCACTTGCTTTCAAGATTGCTACCGATCCACACCTTGGCAAGCTAACTTACGTTCGCGTTTACTCAGGTCGCCTAGAAGCCGGATCATCAGTTCTTAACTCAGTTAAAGATCGCAAAGAGCGCATTGGCAAGATTTACCGAATGCATGCGAACAAGCGTGAAGAAATTGCGGCCGTAGGCGCTGGCGACATCGTTGCTGTTATGGGTCTTAAGGACACCACAACTGGCGAAACATTATGCGATCCGTCAAATCCAATCGTTCTTGAGTCAATGACTTTCCCGGCGCCAGTTATTTCGGTCGCTATCGAGCCAAAGACTAAGGGTGACCAAGACAAGCTTGGTACTGCTATTCAGCGGTTGTCTGACGAGGATCCAACTTTCCGCGTTAACACCGATGAAGAAACTGGTCAGACCATCATCGCGGGCATGGGTGAACTTCACCTTGAGATCCTCGTTGACCGTATGCGCCGTGAATTCAATGTTGAAGCGAACGTTGGCAAGCCACAGGTTGCTTACCGCGAAACCATCACCAAAACCGTTGATCGTATTGATTACACCCACAAAAAACAGACCGGTGGTTCAGGTCAGTTCGCTAAGGTGCAGATTGCAATCGGCCCACTTCAGGCAGAAGAGGGTGCTGAAGTTTCCAAAAATGGTTACGAATTCGTTAGCAAAATCACTGGTGGTCGTATTCCGCGCGAATACATTCCATCAGTAGATGCAGGTTGCCAAGAGGGCATGGAGAACGGTGTTCTGGCTGGCTACCCAATGGTTGATGTTCAGGTAACCCTTCTTGACGGCGCTTTCCACGATCAAGATTCATCTGAACTTGCATTCAAACTTGCTGGTATTCAAGCTTTCAAGGAAGGTTGCCGCAGCGCGGGACCTGTCATCCTTGAACCAATGATGACGGTCGAAGTAACAACGCCAGAAGATTACATGGGCGATGTTATCGGAGATCTCAACTCACGACGTGGACAGATTCAGGCTATGGACGAGCGTCACGGCGCCCGCGTAGTTAAGGCTGTTGTTCCACTATCAGAAATGTTCGGCTATGTGGGAGATCTTCGTAGTCGTACTCAAGGGCGTGCGAGCTACTCCATGGAGTTCAGTTCATACGCTCAGGTTCCTGCGAACGTACAGACGGAAATCGTCTCAAAGGCGCGGGGCGAGTAACGGCCCACAGGCCAAAAAACCAAATGATGGTCGAAGTGAAGGTCACATCGGCATAAAACCATCGGCACAAGGATCCAGGAGGACCCACAGTGGCAAAGGCGAAGTTCGAGCGGACGAAACCGCACGTAAACATCGGCACAATTGGTCACATTGACCACGGAAAGACCACGCTGACTGCTGCCATCACCAAGGTGCTGCACGACGCATACCCAGACGTGAATCCATTCACGCCTTTCGATCAGATCGATAAGGCTCCTGAAGAACGTCAACGCGGTATCACGATCTCGATCGCTCACGTTGAGTACCAGACCGAGGTTCGTCACTATGCTCACGTCGACTGCCCGGGTCACGCTGACTACATCAAAAACATGATCACCGGCGCGGCACAGATGGACGGCGCAATCCTTGTGGTTGCAGCTACCGATGGCCCAATGCCACAGACCAAAGAGCACGTACTTCTTGCTCGCCAGGTTGGTGTTCCTGCACTCGTTGTAGCGCTAAACAAGTGCGACATGGTTGATGACGAAGAACTAATCGAATTGGTCGAAATGGAAGTTCGCGAACTTCTTTCTTCATACGAATTCCCAGGCGATGACATCCCAGTTGTTCGCGTAGCTGCTTTCCCAGCACTACAGGGCGATGCCAAGTGGGGCGAGTCAATCCTTGAATTGATGAAGGCTGTTGACGATTACATCCCAACACCAGCTCGTGACACTGACAAGCCATTCCTTATGCCAGTTGAAGACGTTTTCACCATCACTGGTCGTGGAACCGTTGTTACTGGTCGTATCGAGCAGGGTGTTGTTAAGGTCAACGAAGAAATCGAAATCGTTGGTATCCGCCCAGATGTACAAAAGACCACCGTCACCGGTGTTGAAATGTTCCGCAAGCTTCTTGACGAAGGTCGAGCTGGCGAGAACGTAGGTCTTTTGCTTCGTGGAACTAAGCGTGAAGATGTTGAGCGCGGCCAGGTACTTTGCAAGCCAGGCTCAGTTACTCCTCACACCGAGTTCGATGCGAATGTTTACATCTTGAGCAAGGATGAAGGCGGTCGTCACACACCGTTCTTCGATAACTACCGTCCACAGTTCTACTTCCGTACCACGGACGTAACTGGCGTTGTGAAATTGCCATCAGGAACCGAAATGGTTATGCCTGGCGATAACACCGAGATGATGGTAACTCTAATTCAGCCAATCGCTATGGATGAGGGTCTACGCTTCGCTATTCGCGAAGGTGGCCGCACCGTTGGCGCTGGTCGTGTTGTGAAGGTTCTCAAGTAACAAATTTGGCTAGCTGTGGTGGCGCTTAATCGCGTCACCACAGCACACCACTAGCAAGACACCGTAAGAAACACAAGGCAGTATCTACAGAAAAGGACGGTCAAGCCAAGATGGCTGGACAGAAAATTCGTATCAGGCTAAAGGCCTACGATCACGAAGTTATTGATTCATCGGCTCGCAAGATTGTCGAGACAGTAACTCCTACTGGCGCGAAGGTTGCCGGGCCTGTGCCGCTGCCTACCGAGAAGAATGTGTACTGCGTGATTCGTTCACCGCATAAGTACAAGGACTCTCGTGAACACTTCGAGATGCGTACACATAAGCGTCTCATCGACATTATCGATCCAACACCAAAGACAGTTGACTCGCTTATGCGTCTTGACTTGCCTGCCGGTGTTGATATCGAGATTAAGCTCTGACGGGACTAACGAGACATGGCTACCGAAAAGAAGGGTCTGCTTGGCGAAAAGCTAGGCATGACTCAGGTATGGGACGAGAACAATCGCATTGTTCCCGTTACCGTTATTAAGGCAGGACCTTGCGTCGTGACACAGGTGCGTACACCTGAGCTCGATGGCTACAGCGCTGTGCAGATTGCATTCGGCCAAGTAGACCCACGTAAGGTGACCCAGCCACAACTAGGACATTTTGCAAAGGCTGGAGTTACTCCGCGCCGTCACTTAGTCGAACTTCGTTTTGATAACGCCTCCGAGTACACACTTGGTCAGGAACTTGGCGCAGATACTTTTGAAGCTGGCACCGCCATTGACGTCACTGGCGTCACGAAGGGTAAAGGTTTCGCTGGCGTTATGAAGCGTCACGGTTTCCACGGTGTTGGTGCATCTCACGGTGCGCACAAGAACCACCGTAAGCCAGGCTCAATTGGCGCTTGTGCAACCCCGGGTCGTGTTTTCAAGGGTGTACGTATGGCTGGTCGCATGGGTGGCGTAAAGCAAACCACGCAGAACCTGCAGGTACAGGCTGTTGACACCGAAAAGGGTCTCATCTTGATCAAGGGTGCTATCCCTGGTCCGACCGGTTGCGTAGTTTTACTTCGCACCGCAGCGAAGGGTGCATAACATTATGACTTCATTAGATGTAAAAACCCCAGAGGGCACAAAAGCTGGCAAGGTTGAATTACCTGCAGAACTTTTTGATGTTCAGGCAAACATTGCACTGATGCATCAGGTTGTTGTAGCTCAGCTTGCTGCTGCCCGTGGTGGTAATCACGACACCAAAGATCGTGGTGAAGTTAGCGGTTCAGGTAAGAAGCCTTTCAAGCAGAAGGGAACCGGTCGCGCTCGTCAGGGTTCGATTCGCGCACCTCAGTACCGTGGCGGTGGCGTAGTACACGGCCCAACTCCTCGCGATTACTCACAGCGCACACCTAAGAAGATGAAAGTTGCAGCTCTTCGCGGTGCACTTTCGGATCGTGCGCGTAACGATCAGATTCATGTTGTATCGCAGATTGTTGCTGGCGAATCGCCTTCAACAAAAGAGGCGTTAGCGGTATTAGCAAACATCTCAACAGCAAAGAACATCCTTGTGGTCTTGGATCGCAGCGAAGTTGTAACAGCTGTGAGTTTGCGTAACGCAAAGAACATCCACGTGCTTGTTGTTGATCAGTTGAACACTTACGACGTACTAGTTAGTGACGATGTCGTGTTCACCAAAGCAGCACTTGAAACATTCATCGCAGGTCCAGCCCGTGGCAAAACAGTCACCGCAGTTGCTACCTCAGCAGAAGTGGAGGCGTAAGCCATGAAAATTGCAGACCCACGCGACATTCTTTTAGCACCAGTCATTTCCGAAAAGAGCTACGCGCTTTTGGACGAAAACAAGTACACATTTATTGTGCGTCCGGATGCTAACAAGACTCAGATCAAGTTAGCTGTTGCCGAAGTTTTCGGCGTCAAGGTAACTTCTGTGAACATCATGAACCGTCAAGGTAAGCGCATGCGCACCAAGACTGGTTTTGGCAAGCGTCCAGACACAAAGCGAGCAATCGTGACTGTGGCTGCCGGCGATCGTATCGACATCTTTGGTGGTCCAGTTAGCTAACTGGACCAGGACAGAAAAAGGACACTTTTATGGGAATCCGTAAGTACAAGCCGACTACACCGGGCCGTCGTGGCTCAAGTGTTGCCGACTTCGTCGAGATCACCCGGTCAACACCGGAGAAGTCACTCGTACGCCCGCTACATAGTAAGGGCGGCCGCAACAGCTCAGGGCGCATCACTGTTCGTCACCAAGGTGGCGGTCACAAGCGTGCCTACCGCATCATTGACTTCCGTCGTTACGACAAAGACGGCGTGCCAGCGAAAGTTGCGCACATCGAATACGACCCGAACCGTACCGCTCGTATTGCCCTTTTGCACTATGCAGATGGTGAAAAGCGTTACATCATTGCGCCAAACAAGTTAAAGCAAGGCGATCGTATCGAGACCGGCCCAGCCGCCGATATCAAGCCAGGCAATAACTTGCCACTTCGCAACATTCCAGTTGGTACTGTCATTCACGCAATTGAACTTCGCCCAGCTGGCGGAGCAAAGATTGCTCGTAGTGCAGGCACCAGTGTTCAGCTTGTTGCTAAAGATGGACCTTATGCACAGTTGCGTATGCCATCTGGTGAAATCCGCAACGTTGATGCCCGCTGCCGTGCAACTATCGGCGAAGTTGGCAATGCGGAGCAGAGCAACATTAACTGGGGTAAGGCTGGCCGTATGCGTTGGAAGGGCAAACGCCCAACCGTTCGTGGTGTAGCTATGAACCCAGTTGACCACCCACATGGTGGTGGTGAAGGTAAGACTTCCGGTGGACGTCACCCAGTGAACCCTAATGGTAAGTCAGAAGGCCGCACCCGTGCTGTAAAGAAGGCCAGTGACAAGATGATCGTTCGCCGTCGCAAGACCGGCAAGAAGCGCTAGGAGTATTTGCAGTGCCACGTAGTTTGAAAAAAGGTCCGTTTATTGATGGCCACCTTCAGAAGAAGGTAGACGATCAGAACGCCAAGGGAACCAAGAATGTGATCAAGACCTGGTCACGTCGCTCGGTTATCTCGCCTGCAATGCTCGGCCATACTTTGGCAGTGCACGACGGCCGCAAGCATGTTCCAGTTTTCGTAACTGAAGACATGGTTGGCCACAAGCTTGGTGAATTCGCTCCAACACGTACCTTCAAAGGTCACGTTAAGGACGATCGTAAGGCCAAGCGCAAGTAGTGCACACGCACTATTTGCCTAGAGAAATTTTTGAAGTAGAGAGAGCATAGGGGACACTGATGGAAGCTGCCGCAATTAACTCGGCGCGTGCATCGGCACGGTTTGTACGTGTTACGCCACAAAAGGCGCGCCGCGTTATCAACTTGATTCGAGGCATGTCTGCAGCTGAGGCGCAGACACTGTTACGTTTCGCGCCACAGACTGCAAGCGAACCGATCGGCAAGGTACTAGATAGTGCTGTTGCTAACGCCAAAAATAATTACAACTTAGATCCGCGTACCTTGGTGATCACCGAGGCTTATGTTGATGAAGGTCCCACCATGAAGCGTTTCCGTCCTCGCGCTCAGGGTCGTGCCAGCCAGATTCTAAAGCGTACAAGTCATATCACCGTCATAGTCGAATCAGTTAACGCTGATTCTCAGAAGAAGGGTTAATCGTGGGTCAAAAAATTAATCCCTATGGTTTCCGCCTAGGTATTACAACGGATTACCGCTCGAAGTGGTTCGCAGATTCCCAGAAAAAGGGCGAGCGTTACCGCGACTATGTGGCTGAAGATGTGAAAATCCGCGCGCTTATGTCTGAGGGCATGGAGCGAGCCGGTATTTCTCGTGTCGAAATCGAGCGCACCCGTGATCGTGTTCGCGTAGACATTCATACAGCGCGTCCAGGCATCGTTATCGGTCGCCGCGGCGAAGCAGCAGATGTCCTTCGTGGCCGTTTGGAAAAACTAACTGGCAAGCAGGTTCAGCTGAACGTTCTGGAAGTAAAGAATCCAGAAATTGACGCACAGCTTGTTGCTCAGGGTGTTGCCGAACAGCTTTCTAGCCGTGTTTCATTCCGTCGTGCGATGAAAAAGGGTATGCAAAGTGCGCTTAAGTCAGGCGCAAAGGGAATTCGTATTCAGGTTTCCGGTCGTCTTGGTGGCGCTGAAATGAGTCGTCGTGAGTTCTACCGCGAAGGTCGCGTGCCATTGCACACACTTCGCGCGGATATCGATTACGGCTTCTACGAGGCACGCACCACATTCGGTCGTATCGGCGTGAAGGTTTGGATTTACAAGGGTGACGCTCTTGGTTCACGCGCAGAGCGTGAGCAGGCAGCTGCAGCGGCTCGTGCCGGTAAAGCTCCACGTACTCCACGTGCGCCACGAACAGAAAGCGCCGCGCCAGTTGCTGCTGAACCAGTAGCTGCCGCAGTAACGGAAGGGGCATAAGCATGTTAATTCCACGTCGCGTAAAGCACCGTAAGCAGCATCACCCAGATCGCTCAGGCGCATCTAAGGGCGGAAACGCAGTTACTTTCGGTCAATGGGGTTTGCAAGCGATTGAGCCTGCATACGTAACCAACCGTCAGATTGAATCTGCGCGTATCGCTATGACTCGTCACATTCGTCGTGGTGGAAAAGTCTGGATCAACATTTATCCAGACCGTCCACTTACTAAGAAGCCAGCTGAAACTCGAATGGGTTCTGGTAAAGGTTCACCTGAATGGTGGGTCGCCAACGTTAAGCCAGGTCGCGTGATGTTTGAAATTGCGTACCCGAACGAAAAGGTCGCTCATGAAGCACTTACTCGCGCAATGCACAAATTGCCGATGAAGTGCCGCATTGTGGCCCGAGAGGAAATCTAATGGCTACGACAACCGTAAGTGATTTGCGTGGTCTTGCTAACGACGAGCTAGTTTCGAAGTTACTTGAAGCCAAAGAAGAATTGTTCAACCTACGTTTTCAGGCAGCCACTGGCCAGCTTGAAAGCCATGGTCGTTTGCGTATTGTCCGCAAGGACATCGCACGCGTTTACACCGTAATGCGTGAACGCGAACTCGGTATCACACCAGTTGAAAGCAGCGAGGTTAGCGCATGAGTGAAGAATTAGAGCGCGGGGACCGTAAGGTTCGCGAAGGTCTAGTAGTAAGCGACAAGATGGATAAAACCATCGTTGTTGCAGTTGAGGACCGGTTTAAGCACCCGTTGTACGGCAAAGTTGTTCGTCGCACCAGCAAGTTGAAGGCGCATGACGAGACCAATAGTGCTGGTATCGGAGATCGTGTTTTGTTAATGGAAACTCGTCCGCTAAGTGCTACAAAGCGCTGGCGCATGGTCGAGATTCTCGAGAAAGCCAAGTAGGGGTAGGGGAACAAAGTGATTCAGCAAGAGTCGCGACTTCGTGTTGCTGACAACACCGGAGCCAAGGAAATCTTGGTTATTCGCGTGTTGGGTGGTTCAGCGCGTCGCTACGCCGGAATTGGTGACATTGTTGTTGCCACCGTTAAGGATGCAATCCCAGGCGGCAACGTAAAGAAGGGTGACGTCGTGAAAGCCGTTGTAGTTCGCACTACAAAGGAACGTCGTCGTCCAGATGGTTCGTACATCAAGTTTGATGAAAACGCTGCCGTGATTTTGAAAGCTGATGGCGAACCTCGCGGTACGCGTATCTTCGGCCCGGTTGGCCGTGAGCTTCGTGACAAGAAATTCATGAAGATCATTTCATTAGCGCCGGAGGTTGTGTAATGAAAATTAAAACTGGTGATGAAGTACTAGTAATCGCAGGTAAAGATAAGGGTGTGCGCGGCACAGTTCTTTCTGTTAATGCCGACACCAACAAGATAATTGTTGAAGGCGTTAACCGCATGAAGCGTCACGTACGCCAGTCAACCACAGCTCGTGGTGCTGTTGTTGGCGGAATCGAAACTGTTGAAGCGCCAATTAACGTTTCAAACGTTCAGTTAATTGTTGATGGAAAGCCAACTCGCGTTGGTGCCCGTCGCGATGACGTAACAAAGACTCGTGCAGATGGCACAACTTACGAAGGCTCACGTGGCGTTCGGGTTGCTCGTCGCACCGGAAAGGACATCTAATGTCAAGCGCAACTACTGAAGTTCCACGCCTAAAGGCGCGTTACCGGGCAGAAATCGTGCCAGCGCTTACGACTGAGTTCAATTTCACCAACCCAATGCAGGTTCCTGGTCTAACCAAGATCGTTGTAAACATGGGTGTTGGTGAAGCTGCTCGTGACTCTAAGTTGATTGAAGGCGCAATTCGCGACCTAACTGCAATCACTGGTCAGAAGCCACAGGTAACTAAGGCTCGTCTTTCTATCGCCCAGTTCAAACTTCGTGAAGGTATGCCAATCGGCGCACACGTGACCCTTCGTGGCGATCGTATGTGGGAATTCCTAGACCGCCTACTTACCCTTGCACTTCCTCGTATCAGGGACTTCCGTGGCTTATCGCCAAAGCAGTTCGATGGTCGCGGAAACTACACCTTCGGTTTAACCGAGCAGGTTATGTTCCACGAAATCAATCAGGATTCTGTTGATCGCCAGCGCGGTATGGATATCACGCTAGTTACTACAGCAGCTAACGATGAAGAAGGCCGAGCTTTGCTAAAGCAACTGGGCTTCCCGTTTAAGGAGGCTTAAGCCATGGCAAAAACCGGTCTACGCAATCAAGCAGAACGCACTCCGAAATTCAAAGTGCGTGGCTACACCCGATGCCAGCGTTGTGGACGTCCACACGCTGTCTACCGTAAGTTCGGCCTTTGCCGCGTGTGCTTCCGTGAGATGGCACACCGTGGTGAACTTCCCGGTATCACTAAGAGCTCCTGGTAAACAACAACGCACCGTAGGTCCGAAGAGGATACCGCGGTGAGAAGGGCGAAAAGCCAATGACAATGACCGATCCGATTGCGGACATGCTAACGCGTGTGCGTAATGCAAATTCGGCTCACAAAGAGTCGGTCTCTATGCCGCACTCCAAAATCAAAGAGCATATTGCTGAGATTTTGAAGCGCGAAGGTTACATCGGCGGTTTCACCGTTGCTGATGAAACTGTAGGCAAGAGCCTCAACATTGATTTGAAGTACGGACCAAACCGCGAGAAGTCAATCGCTGGTGTACGTCGTGTCTCCAAGCCAGGCTTGCGTGTTTACGCCAAGAGCAGCGCGCTTCCGCGCGTACTTGGTGGCCTTGGTGTTGCAATTATTTCAACATCTACCGGTCTACTAACTGACCGTCAGTGCGAGTCGAAGGGTGTAGGTGGGGAAGTCCTCGCCTACGTCTGGTAGGGCGGGTCTGACATGTCACGTATTGGTCGTTTACCGATTCCAGTTCCAACTGGCGTTGAAATCACCATCGATGGTTCTGTAGTTACGGTCAAGGGTCCAAAGGGAACTTTGAGCCACACTGTTGCTGAGCCAATCGTCGCGCAGCGCGCTGAAGATGGACAGATTTCTGTTGTTCGTCCAGATGATGAGCGGGTAAGCCGTTCACTTCATGGTCTTACTCGTACCTTGATTGCCAACATGATTATTGGTGTAACCGATGGTTATAGCAAAACCTTGGAAATCTCGGGTACTGGTTACCGTGTTGCGCTAGCTGGGAACACCTTAGAGTTCGCGCTTGGTTTCAGTCACCCAGTCAAAGTGGATGCACCAAATGGCATCAACTTCAATGTTGAAACCCCAACTCGTTTTCAGGTATCCGGCATCGACAAGCAACTTGTCGGCGAAGTATCAGCGAACATTCGCAAACTTCGCAAACCAGATCCATATAAAGCAAAAGGCATCCGTTATCAGGGCGAAATTATTCGTCGCAAGGCTGGAAAGGCAGGTAAGAAGTAATGTCTGTCGTAACCAAATTAGGTTCAGGTAACAAGAAAGCTGTTGCTCGTAAACGCCGTCATACTCGTGTTCGCAAGAAGGTAACTGGAACAACGGCGCGTCCGCGTCTAGTCATCACTCGCTCTGCACGCCATATGTTTGTGCAGGTTGTAGATGACACAGTTGGTCAGACACTGGCTTCTGCTTCCACAATGGAAAAAGATTTGCGAGTAGCCGCATCTGCTAAATCAGATAAGGCTCGCGAAGTAGGCAAACTTGTTGCATCACGTGCAAAAGCAGCTGGTGTAGATACTGTGGTTTTTGACCGCGGTGGAAACAAATATCACGGTCGCGTTGCGGCCCTAGCAGATGGCGCCCGCGAGGGCGGCCTCGAGTTTTAGATCTCCAGGGAAGAGGGAAAACGAGTTATGGCTGGAAATCAGCGAGGCGAAAGTCGCGAAGGCGGCGAACGTCGTGACCGTCGTGATGGCGATCGTCGTGGGCAGGCACCTGCCGAGAAGAGTCCGTTCATCGAGCGCGTTGTCACAATCAACCGTGTGTCAAAGGTAGTTAAGGGTGGTCGTCGCTTTAGCTTCACCGCTCTAGTTGTCGTTGGCGATGGCAATGGCAAAGTTGGCGTTGGCTACGGTAAAGCCAAAGAAGTGCCAGCAGCTATTGCTAAGGGTGTTGAGGAAGCAAAGAAGAATTTCTTTGATGTTCCGCGCATTCAACGCACAATCCCACACCCAGTAAAGGGTGAGGCTGCTGCTGGTGTTGTCATGCTTCGTCCGGCTGCTCCAGGTACTGGTGTTATTGCTGGTGGCCCGGTTCGCGCCGTACTTGAGTGCGCTGGCATTCACGATGTACTGAGCAAGTCACTTGGTTCAGACAACGCAATCAACATTGTCCATGCAACCGTAGCTGCGCTTAAGTTGCTTGAGCGCCCAGAACAGGTCGCTGCTCGTCGTGGCCTGCCAGTTGAAGATGTTGCTCCGGCAGCATTGTTGCGAGCAAGTGCTCAGAAGGTTGGTGCGTAATGGCTGCACAGATCAAAGTAACTCAGATCAAGTCTGAAATTGGTGGCAAGCAGAATCAGCGCGATTCGCTTCGTTCACTAGGTCTAAAGCACATTGGCGATTCAATTGTTAAGGAAGCACGTCCAGAAATCCTTGGCATGGTCAATGCGGTTCGTCATCTGGTCGTAGTCGAGGAGGTCAAATAATGACTCTCAAGGTTCATCATCTTCGTCCTGCTCCAGGTAGCAAGACAGCTAAGACCCGCGTCGGTCGTGGTGAAGGCAGCAAGGGTAAGACAGCAGGTCGTGGTACCAAAGGTACAAAGGCTCGTTATCAGGTGCCCCAGCGTTTTGAAGGTGGCCAGATGCCACTTCACATGCGTTCGCCAAAGCTAAAGGGCTTCAAGAATCCATTCCGGGTTGAGTTCCAGGTTGTTAACGTGGCACAGATCAACGCCTTGTTCCCACAAGGTGGCGACATCTCAATCTTGGACTTGGTTAAGGCTGGCGCTGTTCGCAAGGGCGAACTAGTCAAGGTTCTTGGCCAGGGTGACATCAGTGTTGCAGTAAATGTGAGCGCGAATGCATTCTCGGATTCAGCAAAGAGCAAGATTGCTGCTGCCGGCGGCACTGTAACAACGATTTAGTTCGACTTAACTCAACCACCGGGAGGCACCAATGCTTAGTGCGTTTGCTGCGGCGTTTAGAACGCCAGACTTACGTAAGAAGTTGCTATTCACTTTAGGCGTCATTGCGTTATTCCGCGTCGGTTCAGTTGTGCCAACTCCTGGCGTTAGCTACACAGCTATCCACACTTGTTTGAATCAGGTTCAAGATAATTCCGTCTACGGTTTGATCAACTTGTTCAGCGGTGGCGCGTTATTACAGCTTTCGGTATTTGCGCTGGGAATCATGCCCTACATCACCTCAAGCATCATTATTCAGTTGCTTACTGTGGTTATTCCCCGACTTGAAACTTTGAAAAAAGAAGGACAGTCAGGACAAGCAAAAATCACGCAGTACACGCGTTACCTAACCATTGGTTTGGCAATTCTGCAGTCAACAACAATCATCACACTTGCTCGGACACCGGGGCGTTTGTTCTCCGGTTGTGCAGAGCAATTAGTACCAAACCAGTCAATCCAGGTACTGCTAACCATGGTTGTTGTTATGACTGCAGGTACGGCAATGATTATGTGGCTTGGTGAATTACTAACGGATCGCGGCGTTGGCAACGGTATGTCGATTTTGATTTTCACATCAATCATCGCAACCTTCCCAGGTCAGTTGATGAACATCTTTAAAATCGATGGCGCATTCAAGTTCACTGTCACATTGGCTATCGGTTTGGTGACGATTGCAGCCGTGGTCTTTGTTGAGCAAGCTCAGCGTCGTATTCCAGTGCAGTACGCGAAGCGTCAGATTGGTCGGCGCTCGTACGGAGGCACTTCCACCTACTTGCCAATTAAGGTGAACTTGGCTGGCGTTATTCCAGTTATCTTCGCTTCATCCTTGCTTTACTTACCTTCGCTGGTTGTTCAGTTGACTGGTTCGCAGGCTGGCTGGGCGCAGTGGGTTCTTACCTATTTTGCAACTGGTCGTCAGGCTTACTTGATTGCTAACTTCTTACTTATCGTTTTCTTTGCTTATTTCTACGTTTCAATCACCTTCAATCCAGATGATGTTGCAGACGACATGAAGCAGTACGGCGGATTCATTCCAGGAATTCGGGCAGGCAAGCCAACTTCGGATTACCTTGCGTACGTGCTAAACCGAATCACCTTGCCGGGTGCGCTCTACCTAGCTCTGATTGCAACAATCCCATACATCGCCTTTGATGTTCTCGGTGTTGGCAAGCGCTTCATCTTCGGTGGAACAAGTTTGCTCATCATGGTTGGTGTTGGTTTGGATACCGTCAAGCAGATCGAAAGTCAGCTACAGCAACGCAATTATGAAGGTTTCTTGAAGTAATGCGTTTGCTCATTATGGGCCCGCCCGGAGCCGGTAAAGGCACACAAGCCACACAGATTGGCGAAACTCTTGGCATCGCACACATTTCAACTGGCGATTTATTTCGCGCCAATTTATCGCAGGGTACTGCTCTTGGGCTCGAAGCTCAGAAGTACATGGATGCCGGTGAGTACGTACCCGATTCAGTAACCAACGATATGGTCCGCGATCGACTAAGCCAGAGCGATGCCCAGGCAGGTTTCCTACTCGATGGTTACCCGCGCACTGTAGCCCAGGTAACAGAACTTGATGAGATGCTCGGTGAGCATGTCCTAGATAGAGTTCTGGTTCTGCGCGCCGATACTGACGAGGTCGTAGCTCGATTACTAAATCGCGCCCATCAACAAGGCCGAGCAGATGACACTGAAGAAGTTGTGCGCCGCCGCCTAGAAATTTACGAAGAGCAAACTGCGCCACTGATTGACCTATATTCAAGCCGAGGCATTCTTGTTTCAGTTGATGGACTTGGCTCGAGGGATGAAGTGGCACAGCGCATCCATTCTGTATTGAATGTGTAGCGTTCATGTTTGGTCGAAAAGATAAAATTGAAATCAAGACTGCGGCGCAAATTGATTTAATGCGCAAAGCAGGTCTTGTCGTTGCAACCACTTTGGCCAAGCTAAAAGTTGAGGCTGGACCGGGAGTAACCACAAACGACTTAGATCTCATTGCGCGCGAAGAGTTGAAGAAAGCTGGCGCAGACTCTTCGTTCTTGGGGTACTACGGATATCCAGCAGTGATTTGTTCATCAGTCAATGATGAAGTTGTGCACGGGATTCCAAATGATCGAGTGTTACAAGATGGCGATATTCTCTCTATTGATTTTGGGGCAATCGTGCAAGGCTGGCATGGCGACGCCGCTATCACGATTGAAATTGGCACCTGCAGTGACGAAGTGAAGAAGTTGAGCGCTGTGACAAAATCTGCGCTCTGGGCTGGCCTCGCTAAAGCAGTGGTCGGCAATCGCCTAAGCGATATTAGTCACAGTGTTGAACAGATTGTTCGCTCAGCCGGGCCATACGGAATTCTTGAAGAGTTTGTTGGGCACGGCATCGGCAGCAAGATGCATATGGATCCGTCAGTGCCAAACTTTGGTGCGCCAGGACGAGGTCCTGAATTGATCGCTGGGATGGCTCTAGCTATCGAGCCGATGGTCACACTCGGCGAGCGCCACGTACACACCTTGGATGACAACTGGACAGTTGTAACGGATGATCATTCATGGGCAAGTCATTGGGAACACACGGTGGCGCTTACGCAAGAAGGTCCTTGGGTGCTAACGGCTCTAGATGGCGGGGGACAGTACTTCGCTGCAAACGGCATTGCTAGCCCAGCAATGGCACGCGCATAATCTAGGCTCAACTTAGGGAGGTACTCCAGGTGGCTGCCAAGAAACTACTTGAACTAACTAAGAGCGAACTACGTCGCGAAATTTTCCGATCGACCATTTTCATTGTCGCCTTCTTTGTTGTGTCTCTGGCAATATTTTTCACTCTTCCTTACGACGGACTATCGAATAATCGCCAAGCTGTCCTGCGTCTCGTCGTGGGGCTAAGTCTGTTGCTAGTTGTGATTGTGGTACTTATTCGCCGAATCTTGTCCGCGCCATTACCTCAGCTAAAGACTCTTGAAGCCTTAGTTGTTTTACTGGTTCAATTTATTTGCCTCTTTGCTGGCACCTACTTGCTGATTTCCCATTTGGACGCCGGCGCATTTACTGAACCACTTACACATAGTTCGGCGCTTTATTTCACAATCGTCACATTTGGCACAGTCGGTTTTGGCGACATAACGCCCCATTCAGATTTAGCTCGGCTTCTAGTTAGCGCTCAGATAATTATTGATTTTGTCTTTATTGCAGCAATAATCCGCGCGCTTGTTGCGGTAGCCCAAGCAAGTTTGCAAAAATCAGATTTCAAATAAAACTGCTATTTTCAGGCAATTTTCTCTGATTTACGAACTCCGATTTCCTATTTAGTGGGGTTTTACCGTAAAGTCTCTATTTGGCTCTCGGAAAACTCCGAAGTCAAGTCCAAGGAGTGCAAAAACCTTTATGGCCAAAAAAGACGGCGCCATCGAACTCGAAGGCACCATCACTGAATCGCTTCCGAACGCAATGTTCCGGGTCGAGTTGGAAAATGGTCACAAAGTACTTGCACACATTTCTGGCAAGATGCGAATGCACTACATTCGTATTCTTCCGGACGACAAAGTGATTGTGGAGCTATCTCCATACGATCTGACTCGTGGACGAATTGTGTATCGGTACAAGTAAGCAGGACGGAAACAGTGAAGGTTAATCCCTCAGTAAAGCCAATGTGCGATAAGTGTAAAGTCATTCGTCGTCATGGTGTCGTCATGGTTATTTGTGAGAACCCACGCCACAAACAGCGTCAGGGCTAACAGGTACCAAAAGACGATTCACCCGATCCCATCGAGTACGCGTGCGTGCTGTGGTGGACGGCACCTCTAGGCGATCAAAGGCTAGAGATCTTGTCAGGCGGCAAGAACTGGTGAATCGTGCCAAACCTTTGACATGAAAAGAAATGAGTAACGCCTGATGGCACGTCTTGTTGGTGTTGATCTCCCACGCGAAAAGCGTCTAGAGATTGCACTTACTTACATTTATGGCATTGGCCCTACCCGCGCGGATGAAATCCTCGCGGCAACCGGCATCAGCCCAGATTTGCGCGTCAAGGATCTAACAGATGAGCAACTAGTTCCACTTCGCGAATTCATCGAAGCGAACTTCAAAATCGAAGGTGACCTTCGACGTGAAGTACAAGCTGACATTCGTCGCAAAGTAGAAATTGGCTCATACCAAGGAATCCGTCATCGTCGTGGAATGCCTGTCCGTGGACAGCGCACCCACACAAATGCCCGTACCCGTAAAGGTCCTAAGAAGACCGTGGCTGGAAAGAAGAAGGCGACTAAGTAGTCGACCTGCTTCCCCGAGAATTAGGAAAAGGAACCAATGCCTCCAAAGAAATCTGCTGCAGCGGGTGCTAAGAAGATCCGCCGCAAAGAGAAGAAGAATGTTGCTGTGGGTCAGGCCTACATCAAAAGCACATTCAACAACACAATCGTTTCAATCACCGATCCAACCGGCGCCGTTATTGCATGGTCATCTGCAGGTCAGGTTGGCTTCAAGGGCAGCCGTAAGAGCACCCCATTCGCCGCACAGATGGCTGCTGAAGCAGCTGCTAAGCGTGCAATGGAACACGGTATGCGCAAAGTAGACGTGTTTGTTAAAGGTCCAGGCTCCGGCCGCGAGACCGCTATTCGTTCACTTCAGGCCGCTGGCCTTGAAGTTGGCACGATCCAAGACACCACCCCAATCCCTCACAACGGTTGCCGCCCGCCAAAGCGCCGCCGCGTCTAACGATTCGATAGTAGGAGAGTAAAAACTTATGGCTCGTTATACCGGACCAGACTGCAAGCGTTGCCGTCGCGAGAAGACCAAATTGTTCCTCAAGGGTTCAAAGTGTGAATCACCAAAGTGCCCGATGGAATCACGCCCTTACCCACCGGGTCAGCATGGTCGTAACCGTACAAAGGAATCTGAGTACTTATTACAGATGCGCGAGAAGCAGAAAGCCGCTCGTATCTACGGCGTGCTTGAAAAGCAGTTCCGCAACTACTACGAAGAAGCTAGCCGTAAACACGGCAAGACTGGTGAAAACCTGCTTCGTATTTTGGAATCACGTCTTGACAATGTTGTTTACCGCGCTGGTTTTGCAAAGAGCCGCGATATGGCCCGCCAGGTTGTGCGCCACGGTCACTTCTTGGTTAATGGCAAAAAGGTTGACATCCCGTCTTACCGTGTAAGCCCTAATGATGTTATTCAGTTGCGCCCAAGCTCATTTGAAATGACACCATTCCAGGTTGCTTACTCAGAAATTGGTGAGCGCACTGTGCCAGCTTGGTTGGAAGTTATTCCAGCCGGGATGCGCGTCCTTGTTCATGCACTACCTGCTCGTGAAGTAATTGACACGCAGGTCCAAGAACAGCTAATCGTCGAACTTTACTCTAAGTAAAAAACTCAAACTGCGACTTCAAATGTTGGTTGTCGCTGGAAGGAAGAAACTATGCTGATCTCAGTCCGCCCAGAACTAAAAGAAGAAAAACTAAGTGAAACCCGTTCGCGCTTCACCCTTGCTCCACTAGAGCCAGGGTTTGGTTACACATTGGGTAACTCACTTCGTCGCACACTACTTTCATCAATCCCAGGTGCTGCTATCACCAGCATCAAGGTTGACGGCGTACTCCACGAATTCACCACAGTTGAAGGCGTGAAAGAAGACATCACCGAACTTATTTTGAACCTCAAGAATCTTGTTGTTTCATCACAGTTTGATGAGCCAGTTGAGTTGTACTTGCGCAAGCAGGGTCCAGGTGCGGTAACCGCAGCTGACATTCAGCCACCAGCAGGTGTTGAAATCTTCAATCCAGAGCTTTACATCGCCACCCTCAATGGCAAAGGCAAGCTAGACATCCAGATCATTGTTGAACTGGGTCGCGGTTATGTTTCAGCGGCTAACAACAAAGCAAGTGGCGGCGAAATCGGCCGGATTCCAGTTGACTCAATTTACTCACCAGTACTTAAGGTGATGTACAAGGTTGAAGCGACTCGTGTTGAACAGCGCACCGACTTCGATTCACTAGTTCTAGATGTTGAGACCAAGGGTTCAATCAGCCCACGCGATGCTGTTGCATCAGCGGGCGCGACTTTGGTTGAACTATTCGGTTTGGCTCGTGAACTTAACGTTGAAGCTGAAGGTATCGAAATTGGTCCATCAGTAACCGAGCAGTTTGATGCCGGCCAGCTAAGCATGCCAGTTGAGGCACTTGACCTAACTGTTCGTTCATACAACTGCTTGAAGCGTGAAGGCATTCACACTGTTGGTGAACTAATCACTCGCAGTGAAGCAGACCTAATGGACATCCGTAACTTCGGTGCTAAGTCAATTGATGAAGTCAAGGACAAATTGGCATCAATGGGCATCGCACTTAAGGACAGCCCCCCAGGATTCGATCCAAGTCAGTATGCAAGCGCATTTGATGAGGACGATTACGAAGAAGAAGCTATCTTCTCGAGTGCACCTAACACTGCTGCACCAGTTGTAGCTGAAGATACCGCAGACGACGATCAAAGTTTCGCTGAGGACGAGCAACTCTAAGAGTGCTCGTTCCCAGTCAGTACTGACAGGAGAAGAATATGCCAAGGCCATCCAAAGGTGCCCGTATGGGCGGAAGCGCATCACACGAGCGCTTGATTCTTGCGAACCTTGCAACTGCTTTGTTCGAACACGGTCGTATCACAACAACTGAAGCTCGCGCACGTCGCTTGCGTCCGGTTGCTGAGCGTCTGGTGACTTTCGCAAAGAAGGGCGATCTACATGCTCGTCGTCGCGTGCTTACCGTAATCCGTAACAAGGATGTCGTGCACACACTCTTCGCTGAAATCGGTCCACGTTTTGAAAATCGTCAGGGCGGTTACACGCGCATTGTGAAAATTGGTCCACGTAAAGGTGACAATGCTCCAATGGCGATTATCGAATTGTGTGAACCATTAGCTGAAGCTGTGGTTCGTGAAGCAACTGCGGCAACCAAGGTTGCGGCAAAAGCTGCGCCGGCCGTTGAAGAAGTTGTGGAAACACCGGTTGATGAAGTTGTTGACTCTGTAGAAGAACAGGCAGCAGTTGAAGAAGTAGAAGCGATTGAAGCTGAAGCTGCAACTGACGAAGCATCTGCTGAGACTGCAGAAGAAGTTGTCGCTGACGAAGCACCTGCGCAAGAAGTAGTTGCCGAAGAAGCTCCGGGCGAATCCGCGCAAGAGTCCACTGAAGGCTAAAACTTTCAGTAATAATAGTTCAATGAGCGAGCCCCTTTTTGCCACTGTGCAAGAGGGGCTCACTCGTTTACGGGGCACACTTGCCTACGACGGTAAAGATTTTTTCGGTTGGGGTATTCAGCCAGATAAGCGCACTGTGCAAGCCACAGTTGAACATGCTGTGGCTACTGTTCTAAGAATTGACCCAGTCACAGTTCAGTGCGCTGGCCGAACAGACGCTGGGGTTCATGCGCGCGGCCAAGTAGTGCATTTTGATGTTCCAACATCAACTCTGATGGACATGAATGATCTGGTTTATAAGTTCAACTCGCTGTTGCCAGAAGATGTCGCGTTTCTAAATCTAGAAATCACGACACCAGATTTTGATGCTCGGTTTTCAGCGCTTGCCCGAAACTACTCTTACTTGATTTATTTGTCCGGGCGCAATCCACTGCTGCGAAATCATGCGCACCGAAGTTGGATGCCGTTGAACTTGGCAGATATGCAGCAAGCGAGTCAGCGACTGCTTGGTTTGCATGATTTCGCGGCCTTTTGTCGAAAACGCGAAGGGGCAACAACAATCCGCACTTTATTGCGCTTTGACTGGAGCGAAACACCAGATGGGTTAATTCGAGCAGATGTTAGAGCAGACGCATTCTGTTATTCGATGGTGCGCGGACTCGTGGGAGCAGTGTTGGAAGTCGGCGAGGGAAAACGCCCTGTTGAATGGATAACGCAATACCTTAAGGGCCGAGCCAGGCAGCCAGAAATTTATGCGGCCCCGGCGCTGGGTCTTACGTTTGAAAGTGTTGAGTATCCATCAGCAGATCAATTTGCGATCCGAGTGCAAGAGACTTTGCGAGTTAGGGATCTCGATGGGACACCTTGAGGTAGCGCATTTAACTCACACACTTCCTGATGGTCGCATTTTGTTGCTGGACGTTTCATTTCGGGTGGGTGAGGGTTCGGTAACTGCGCTTATCGGAGCTAATGGTTCAGGTAAGACAACTTTGATGCGAATGATTTCTGGTGACATGCCTGCGCAGGAAGGTTCAATCACGCACACTGGAACACTCGGTGTCATGCGTCAGTTTGTCGGCCACATGACCGATGGCACTGTCAAAGATTTACTGCTTACTGTTGCGCCGCCGGCTGTGCGCGAAGTTGCAGCTCGAATCGACTCCACCTATGCGGTAATGAATTCGCAAAGCACGGAAAAGAATCAAATGGCTTATGCCCAAGCCATTTCTGATTGGGCCGATGTCGGTGGCTACGAGTTAGAAGTGCTTTGGGACGTATGCACCATGAAATCTCTGCACTTACCATTCGAACAAGCGCAGCACCGACCAGCAAGCACGCTCTCTGGTGGTGAGCAAAAGCGCCTTGTACTTGAGGCCCTTTTGCGCGGCATTGATGACGTGCTCTTACTTGATGAGCCAGATAACTATCTAGATGTTCCAAGTAAGCAGTGGCTCGAGCAAGAACTTAAAGCGACCAAGAAAACTGTTCTGCTGATTAGTCATGATCGTGAATTGTTAACCCAGGCTCCAACTCAGATTGTTACTGTTGAATTGGGTACGGCCGGTAACTCCATCTGGACTCACGGTGCTGGGTTCTCCACTTACGCCGATGTGCGCCGCGAGCGCTTCTCTCGACTTGAAGAAATGCGCCGCCGCTGGGATGAAGAACATCAAAAAATTAAAGACCTTGTGCAAATGTATGCAATCAAAGCCAAGTTCAACGACGGGCTAGCTTCGCGACTTCAGGCAGCCCGGACGCGATTGCGCATGTTTGAAGAGATTGGTCCACCACAGGCAATACCAATCGAGCAGAATTTGAAAATGCGCATCAAAGGTGGCCGTACTGGCAAACGAGCAGTTGTTTGTACTGGGCTTGAACTAACTGGTTTGGTGCAACCATTTGATGCAGAGATCTGGTTCGGTGAACGCATCGGTGTACTTGGCGCAAACGGTTCAGGCAAGAGCCACTTCCTTCGTCTGCTTGCCGCCGGCGGGTCCTTGCCCGAGTTAGAGCATCTACCGGTCAGCGATTTAGATATCGCGCCCGTGAACCACAACGGCAACGCAAAACTTGGCGCACGCGTTCGCCCAGGTTGGTTTGCTCAAACACATCACCATCCAGAACTTATGGGCCGAAGTTTGCTCGACATTCTGCATCGCGGCGACGAACATCGCGCTGGGATGCAGCAAGAAGCGGCAGCGCGCTCACTTGACCGTTATGGATTAGCGCAGGCATCAGAGCAGTTGTTTAATCACCTTTCGGGTGGACAACAAGCACGCTTTCAAATTCTCTTACTTGAACTTTCCGGAGCTACACTCTTACTCCTTGATGAACCGACAGATAACTTGGATTTGGAATCAGCACTTGCACTTGAATCAGCGCTTGATGCTTTTGAAGGAACAGTTCTTGCAGTTACTCATGACCGATGGTTTGCGAAATCACTTGATCGATTCTTGATATTTGGTAACGACACATCGGTGCGAAGTTCAGATGACCCAGTTTGGGATGGATCCTGACTCGACGGGTAGCATCGTCCCATGATCATTGAGACAGCACAGACCGAGATAGTCCCTGGCAAAGAGGCTGAATTTGAATTAGCCCTGGAACAAGCCAAGCAAGTACTGACGCAGGCTAAGGGCTTTAACCGCATCCACATTCACCGTGGGGTAGAGCGCCCTAATGTTTACCTTTTGACACTCCAGTGGGACACAGTTGAGGACCACACTGTTGGCTTTCGCGAGTCCGAACTATTCGTGCAATGGCGCGCGTTAATTGGCCCATTTTTCGCTAATCCGCCAGTTGTCGAGCATTGGGAACTGCTAAATTAGCCAAATTCGCCAAAATTCCCTGATTTTCTAGGCTCATTTTGACCAAAGCCCGTATTTGCGGGTAATCTTTGAAGTCGCGCCTGCTAAATGTAGCGGGTTCGACTGCTCATCCTGAGCACCCCCACGAACAACAAAAGTAAGGCTGACAAGTGCGTACGTTCACCCCAAAGGCTGGCGATATTACTCGCGACTGGCACGTCATTGACGCAACCGACATTGTGCTCGGTCGTCTGGCATCACAGGTTGCTAACTTGCTACGCGGCAAGCACAAGACAATCTTTTCTTCACACGTTGATACCGGTGACTTTGTGGTCATTATCAACGCAGAGAAAGTTGCTTTGTCAGGCTCAAAGCTTACGCAGAAGATGGACTACCGTCACTCTGGTTTCCCAGGCGGTCTTCGCGCAACAACCTACGCAGAACTTCTCGCTACCGATCCGCGTCGTGCGGTCGAAAAAGCGGTTAAGGGGATGCTTCCGCACAACAAACTTGGCAATGCGCAAATCACAAAGTTAAAGGTTTACGCTGGCCCAACTCATCCACACACCGCACAAAACCCACAGCCATTTGTAATCACACAGGTCGCGCAGTAAGCGCTTCAAGAGTTAGATAGAGAGAAATCATGACGCAAAGCGATCTGGAAACAGTAGTAGTTCTAGACACCGAAGAGGCACTTGAAGCAGTTTCAAGTTACACAACTGAGTCTGCTGCTGCTCCTCGTGAATCACGCAAGGCACCAGATAAGAATGCGCTGGCCACTGGCCGCCGTAAAGAGGCTGTTGCGCGGGTACGACTAGTTCCAGGCACCGGTCGTTGGACAATCAACGGTCGTACGCTTGAAGATTATTTCCCAAACAAGGTTCATCAGCAGTTAGTTAATGAACCGTTTAAAACTTTGAACTTCGACAATGCCTATGACGTCATCGCTCGAATTCATGGTGGCGGTTCATCAGGTCAGGCTGGCGCACTTCGTCTTGGCGTTGCTCGCTGCTTGAACGAAATCGATGTTGAAGCAAACCGCGCCGACCTCAAGAAGGCCGGGTTCTTAACTCGCGATGCTCGCGTTAAAGAACGTAAAAAGTACGGCCTTAAGAAGGCGCGCAAGGCGCCTCAGTTCTCAAAGCGTTAATCAATGGCTTCGCGCCTTTTTGGCACCGATGGTGTTCGTGGGTTAGCGAACGGAGAATTAACAGCGTCATTAGCGAGCTCACTTGGGGTTTCTGCTGCCCAAGTCTTAGTTGAACATGGCGGTTTACCATCGGGTAAAAACGAGCGCTTATTTGCGATCGTCGGTCGCGATCCACGTGTTAGTGGCGAGTTTTTACAGGCTGCCCTTTCTGCTGGCTTAGCTAGTGCGGGCGTTGATGTATTAGATGTAGGTGTTGTGCCGACCCCAGCTGTGGCTTACTTGACCGAAGTAACTGGCGCTGCCTTAGGTGTAATGATTTCGGCTAGCCACAATGCAATGCCTGATAATGGCATCAAGTTTTTTGCTCGTGGAGGCCACAAGCTCGCTGATGACATGGAAGATGCTATCGAAGCTCACATGGAAACTATCAGTGAGCTTCCAGTAGGGGCTGCAGTTGGTCGAATCAGAACTGATCTAAGTCTGGTCGAAAAGTATGTTTCACATGTTCTTACTAGCATTTCTGATTCCTTAACTGGAATCACACTTGTTGTTGATTCGGCAAATGGAGCTGCATCAGTTGTTGGTCCTGAAATTTATCGTCGGGCCGGTGCTACTGTTATCACGATTCATAGTGAGCCAAATGGCTACAACATCAATGAAGACTGTGGTTCAACCCACATGGATGATCTAGTGCAAGCGGTTAAAGAGCATGGCGCAGATCTAGGTATTGCGCACGATGGTGATGCGGACAGGTGTTTGGCTGTTGATGCCAATGGCGAGCTCGTTGATGGCGATCAGATTCTGGCTATTTTGGCGGTAGGACGCAAACAGCGAGGATTGCTAGTTGATAACACTGTTGTAGCAACTGTGATGTCGAATCTAGGGTTTACGCTTGCGATGAAGTCCGAACAGATTGAAGTTATCGCCACTGCAGTTGGAGATCGTTATGTACTCGAAGCGATGCGCGAGCGAGGACTTAATTTAGGTGGCGAACAAAGCGGCCATGTAGTTCTGTCGGACTTTGCCACAACTGGCGATGGCGTATTAACTGCCTTGCAAATTATGGCAGAAATGAAATATTCACAAAACTCTTTAGCTACCTTGGCAACTATTGTTACGCGACTGCCACAAGTACTTATCAACGTAAAAGATGTAGACAAGTCTGCAACTGGCAAGCCAGAACTTGTAGCTGCAATCTCGCAAGCAGAGCAAATCCTTGGCGAGACCGGGCGAGTATTACTTCGCCCAAGTGGAACCGAATCAGTAATTCGGGTCATGGTTGAAGCAGCCACGGCAGCGCAGGCGCAAGACACTGCGCAACAACTTGCCACACTTGTACAAAAGCACTGCGCACTTAGTAGTCAGTAGACTTTAACCCATGTGTGGAATCGTTGGTTATGTTGGAAAACAGCAAGCTAGTGCGGTTGTGGTCGAAGGTCTGCGTCGCCTGGAATACCGGGGATATGATTCCGCAGGAATCGCGATTGTGGCTGATGGCAGGATTGAAACTCGTAAAAAAGCTGGCAAGCTGACCAATCTTGAAGCAGAAATCATCCAGACTCCACTTGCTCTGGCACATACTGCGATCGGGCATACCCGCTGGGCTACTCATGGAGCGCCTAATGATGTTAATGCTCATCCTCATGTCAGCGAGGATGGCAGTGTTGCGGTAATTCACAATGGAATTATTGAGAACTTCACCCACTTGCGCGACGAATTGCTGGCAGCAGGTGTAACACTTCGTAGTGAAACCGATACTGAGATTGTGGCTCATCTATTGGCAGCCCAAATGCCGCTCTCAGGAAATCTTGCTGATGCGATGCGGGCAGTTTCTCAGCGGCTAACTGGCGCGTTTACTCTGGTAGCAGTTCAGGCAGAGACACCAGATTTGGTTGTGGCGGCTAGGCGGAATTCACCTCTTGTAGTTGGCCGTGGCGATGGTGAAAATTTCTTGGCTTCCGATGTGGCTGCATTCATCGCCCATACTCGTCAAGCAATTGAACTTGGTCAAGATCAGATTGTCGAAATCACACCAACAAGCATCGTAGTTACCGACTTCTTTGGTCAGCCAGTTGATGTAACTGAGTATGAAGTTACTTGGGACGCGTCAGCTGCTGAGAAAAATGGCTACGACTTATTCATGCTTAAGGAAATCGCCGAACAACCGAAGGCTGTTGCTGACACTCTCATCGGGCGCATTGATACCGAAGGCAAAGTGAAATTGGATGGATTAAATCTCTCTGATGAATATTTACAAGGCATCGACAAAATTATTATTACTGCTTGCGGGACGGCTTATCACTCAGGATTGATTGCGAAATATGCAATTGAACACTGGACGCGTGTTCCGTGTGAAGTAGAACTTGCCAGTGAGTTTCGATACCGCGATCCAATCTTGAGTTCAAAGACTTTGGTTATTGCTATCTCGCAATCAGGCGAAACTATGGACACTCTTATGGCCATGCGATACGCCCGCGAACAAGGCGCCAAAGTTCTGGCTATTTGCAATAGCAATGGTTCAACAATTCCTCGCGAAAGCGATTCAGTTATTTACACAATTGCTGGCCCAGAAGTTGCTGTTGCTTCGACCAAGGCATTCTTAACCCAGATTGTTGCTTGCTACCTGTTCGCTATGTACCTAGCGCAGGTGCGAGGAACTGAATACGGCCAATCGAGTGAAGAAATCGCTCTTGAACTTGGTCGAATGTCAGCCAAAGTGGATTTGGTTCTGGATACTTCTGAAGGTGTGCGCGCCATTGCTAAAGAGTTTGTGAACTCGCCAAGTGTGTTATTCATTGGGCGAAGCGTCGGTTTCCCAGTAGCGCTTGAGGGTGCACTCAAACTTAAAGAGTTGGCTTATATGCACGCTGAAGGTTTTGCAGCTGGCGAACTAAAGCATGGTCCGATTGCATTGCTCGAAGATGGCGTTCCAGTTTTCGTAATTGTTCCTCCGCTTGGCGATGAACTACACGACAAAATTGTTTCCAACATCCAAGAAGTACGTGCTCGTGGCGCGCGCACAATCGTGTTAGCCGAAGAAGGAGACGAGTCAATTAATGAATTTGCTCATCACATTATTCGCTTGCCAAAATGCCCCGCACTTCTTCAGCCGCTAGTTTCGGTAGTTCCACTGCAGGTATTCGCCTGCGAAATGGCTACCGTTAAAGGCTTTGATGTAGATCAGCCAAGGAATCTGGCTAAGAGCGTTACGGTTGAGTAGCTGGCGGTAGTGGCGCGCTAATGCGACCAATTCCACCAAAGTTATTGTTGTGCCACGGTGTACTAATCGGGCTAATAACTACACCTTTACTTGGATTAGCCGCTTCCACAATCAAACCAAAACCGATGTACATTGCAACGTGCTGTGCACCGCTTTGTCCGTAAAAAATTAAATCGCCCGGCAGCGCGTCGGTCATTTCAATGTGAATCGTGGCAGAAAATTGTTGACCACTTGTTCGAGGAATCGTGATGCCAGCCGCCGCCCAAGCTCGTTGGGTTAAGCCTGAGCAGTCGAAAACATTTGGCCCTGCGCCACCGTGTACATAGGGCTTTCCAACTTGGAGCAAGGCGTAAGCAATTGCTTTGTCGACAGATGCGCTCCGGGGCGGCGGGTCAACTGTAATTTTTGGCAAGATAATTTGCTTTGGTGTGGCTTTTGGTTTCGGGCTGGCAGTGCTGGAAGGAGATCGTGTTGGACTGGCAGATACCGAAGGTTTAGCTGTTACAGAGCTACCCGGCTTTATTGAAGCAGTTGGACTCGCTTTAGGCGTGGCACTGGCCCGACTTGTCCGTGTGGGGGTTGGCGAAGCACTCGGTTTTGCTGAAATGGTGGGTTTGGGCGTGGCACTGCCTGTTGCGCCTGCCGGATTGAGGCCGAGCGTAGGAATCAGCAAAGCCAGCACAAAACATGCGCTTTTCTGCTTGCGATTCATTACGGGCTACTTTCAGTTGGGGGAAGGCAAATGCCAGTAGACCTTTCCACTTTAGCCAAGGAAATCTGCGTAGTTATTGGCATTTTGTAGGTGTCGGCGCACTTATTTGCGTGAAATTGGAAAAACCCCGTAAACAGGGCAAAGTTAAGTTATGACAATTGTGGGCATCGGCGTAGATGTGGTGGATTTGGCTCGGTTTGAGCAAACACTAAGCCGTACCCCTGGTATCGCTGATCGCATGTTTACCAAGGCTGAGCAGACCAGTGCACAAGGTCACCAACTGCCACTTATGTCGCTAGCAGGGCGATTCGCAGTTAAAGAGGCGGTAGCTAAAGCGCTCGGAGCTCCGGCTGGTATGGAATTTCATGATTGCGAAGTTAGTAACGGCGGAGCGCCAAAACTAACCATCGGTGGAACTGTCAAAGCTGTGGCAGATGAACTTGGCGTAACCAACTGGCATGTCTCGCTCAGCCATGATGGACCAGTTGCCATTGCCTATGTAATTGCCGAAAGTCGTCCGTAAGCAACTAAGTTTCAACTAGTAAGCGAGAATAGAACAATGACAACACCACACGTTCGGGCTGTGATTGACTTAGGCGCATTGGCTAGCAATGTGGACTTCATCAATCAGCAAACTGGCGATGCTGCGGTGATGGCAGTTGTGAAAGCTGATGCTTATGGACATGGGTTAATCCCAAGCGCCAAAGCAGCGATTGCTGGTGGTGCTACCTGGTTAGGGACTGCCCTTTTTCAAGAGGCACTTACCCTGCGAGATGCTGGAATAGAAACTCGGATTCTTACTTGGCTCGGCACAATTGATGATCAGTTTGCGGAATGTATTGCCGCTGATATCGATCTAGGCGTTAGTCATCGCGAGGCATTACTAGCAATTGCCAAGGAAGCGCGAAAGTTGGGCAAACGGGCACGGGTTCATTTAAAGATTGATACCGGATTAAGTCGCAATGGCGTTACCTTAGCTGACCTTGATCAATTGGTGGCTATAGCAAACAGTGAATCTGATGCAGTAAATGTAGTTGGTGCGATGTCTCATTTTGCTTATGCTGACGAGCCAAAGCATCCGACTATTGCTGCGCAAATCGATGTTTTCAATCAGGCTCTCGCGCTTATTGAGTCAGCTGGAATTGATCTAGAAGTAAAGCATTTAGCTAATTCGGCAGCCACGCTTACTTTGCCTGAAGTTCATTTCAATCTAGTGCGCCCAGGCATTGCAATTTATGGCATCACGCCAGGACTCGCTCTTGGATCTGCCGCGGATTTGGGTTTGAAACCAGTGATGAGCATGCATTCATCTGTTGCCTTAACTAAGAGCGTTCCAGCAGGAAGTGGAATATCTTATGGACATACCTACCATACGAAATCTCCGGCAAACCTGGCGCTGATTCCGGCCGGATATTCAGATGGCATTCCACGTGCAGCGAGCAATAAAGCTCCGGTATTACTAGGTGGCAAGACTTATCAAATCGCTGGACGCGTATGTATGGATCAATTCGTTCTCGATATTGGCGATGCCACGGTAAACATTGGCGACACTGCTGTTTTATTTGGCGATCCACAACGGGGTGAACCAAGTGTTGAAGACTGGGCGATAGCGGCAGACACGATTGGTTATGAGATTGTTACCAGAATTGGTTCTCGGGTTGATCGCCACTACATAAATATTCCGAGTTAGTAATGACTGAAGTGATAGTCGTTGACGCAAAACATATGCGCAACTTGGGCGAGTTAGTTGCGCGACAACTTATTGACGGCGACGTTGTTGTGCTAACTGGCCCACTTGGTGCTGGGAAAACTACTTTTTCACAAGGTGTTGGCGCAGGTCTTGGTATTGAAGAGCAAATAACCAGTCCAACTTTTGTAGTAGCAAGAACTCACGAGCCGGGAACAGGCAATCTTGGTCTGATGCATGTTGATGCGTATCGACTTAATAGCGCTGACGATTTGATTGACCTTGACATTGATTCAGATTCACCACACATCACACTAATTGAGTGGGGTGAGAATTTTGTCGAAAAGGTCTCGGACAGTTGGTTGGCAGTAGTAATTAACCGAGGCAATCTTGGCGACGCCGATGAACCTGAGTCTGGCGAACGTCGTGTAACTTTGCGCACGCAAGGACCTAGATGGCAAGATCGCACCCTTCGGGTGGATATATGATTTTGGCGATTGATACATCAGTTGGCATCTCAGTTGCCTTGCATGACGGAACCGAAACCGTGAGTGAAATCTCAAGTAGTCAACATGGGCTACAAGGTGAACTTACTGCGCAGTACATGCAAAATGCATTGGAGGCCGCTAACTGTGTAGCGCGAGATGTGACTTCCGTTGTAGTTGGTGTTGGTCCAGGTCCGTTCACAGGCCTTCGAGTGGGAATTACATCAGCCTTGACTTTTGCGTACGCATTACAAATCCCAGTTCATGGAATTTGTTCTCTGGATGCTGTTGGTTTTACTACTAAGCAGGAATGTATCGCAATTACAGATGCCCGGCGCAAAGAACTCTACTGGGCCAAGTACTTAAATGGCCGCCGGATAAGTGAACCAGCGGTTAATACTGCGCAGGAATTATGTGAGCTTAATCCAAATGCCCAATTCATTGGTCCAGCGGCGGTCCTGTACCCCGAATTTATTGTCGGTAAACCAGTAGAGATTCAGGCAGGTAACCTGGCCACCCTTTTTGCTCGCGGATTAGGACAATCTCTACCGACAACGCCGATGTATTTACGCAAGCCAGATGCAGTGCCACCGACCGCAAGCAAGCAGGTGATCTTGTGACGCTTGAACTGACTGTTATGCAGGCAGTGGATGTGCCTGAAGTCAAAGCATTGGAGGATGTACTTTTTCCGGTAGATGCCTGGACGCACGAAATGTTCCATAATGAACTTGCTGAAGTTGGTATTTCGCGGGAAGTTATGGTGGCTCGGCTAGCTGGAAAAATCGTTGGTTACGTTTCATTACGATTTGTCGGTGACGAAGGAGATGTTGTAACAATCGCTGTCGATCCCGCAGTGCAAAAACAAGGCGTTGGAACTTTAATGATGGATTGGCTTGAAACGAGCGCGAAAGTTCGACGGGTTAAAAACCTTTTTCTTGAAGTTCGCAGTGACAACATTCCTGCAGTTGCGATGTATCTTGCTCGAGACTTTGAACGCATTGATTTGCGCAGGAATTATTACGCTACAGGGGTGGACGCCTATGTGATGCGTAAGAGGTTGCACCATGTCTGAACCATTAGTTCTTGGCATTGAAACTTCCTGCGATGAAACAGGTGTCGGTATCGTTCGCGGCACCACACTACTTGCTGACGAAATTGCCTCAAGTGTTGCTGAGCATGCCCGTTTTGGCGGAGTCGTTCCTGAAATTGCTAGTAGGGCGCATCTTGAAGCAATGGTCCCTGCACTAGAACGGGCATGCACAACAGCTGGCATCAAGTTGAGTGATGTTGATGCCTTGGCTGTCACTGCGGGCCCGGGACTCGCTGGCGCGCTACTTGTCGGTGTTGCTGCGGCGAAGTCACTTGCAGTTGCCTTAGGTAAACCGATTTATGGCGTTAATCACCTTGCGGCGCATGTGTGCGTGGATCAACTAGAGCATGGACAACTGGATGAACCAAGTATTGCGCTACTGGTCTCTGGCGGACACTCGTCATTATTGCTAGTTCCAGATATTACAAATGAAGTCGTGCAATTAGGCCAAACAATTGATGATGCTGCTGGTGAGGCTTTTGATAAAGTGGCGCGGGTTCTTGGTTTGCCATTTCCAGGTGGACCCTACATTGATCAAGCAGCTCAGACTGGGAACCCCTTAGCTATAGATTTTCCACGAGGTCTAACCAATCCAAAAGATTTTGAAAAGCACCGGTTTGATGTGTCATTCTCTGGTTTGAAAACAGCGGTTGCACGTTGGGTTGAACGGGAACAAGCCGCAGGAAACAAAGTAATAGTCAACGATGTTGCGGCTTCATTTCAAGAAGCAGTTGTTGATGTATTGCTGCGCAAAGCGATTGATGCTTGTTTGAGCAATGATGTAAATACTTTGGTAATCGGTGGCGGGGTAGCGGCGAATAGTCGATTACGTACTGTGGCTGCGCAGCGGTGCGCTGAACATAAAATTAACTTACGCATTCCAAGCCCAAAACTTTGCACAGATAATGGCGCGATGGTGGCAGCACTTGGTAGTGAGTTAGTACGCAGAGGACGCGTGCCTTCGGCGTTAGATTTTCCAGCAAGCTCGGCGATGTCAATTAAACTTCCCGTAGCACACTAGTTATTTTCCAGTTAACCGGCGACAGATAAGTGCTTTGTTGCCTGAGTCATCGCGATAGAGCGCCACAACTAATTCAGGAGAAGTTCGCTGCAATTTTGGCGAAATTTGCTTGCGCATTTTTTCAACATCTATCTGCATGCCACGTGTGGTAATCGTGATTGCACTGGCGGGAAGTTCGCGAATTGCCGTTGCAATGGATTTTGATTCCGCCTTCGTTCGATCAAGAATTTGATAGACATCAGCACACCGTGGTAGATCTTTACAGATTTTCTCGATCAAGTTGGATTCATCACTGGTAATCCAACCGATGTGCTGGTTAACTAATCCGCCGCTTACTGCGTTGCTAATGGCTGCGATAGCGCCAGCGCGGGTTATTGCGCTGTTAGGAACTAGAAGGTAACCGCCATCAGATTTCAAGTCAGCGACCCCAGAATCAGCAAATGTCGCTGTGGCACCATCTTGCAGTAAAACTGCAGTTCGCAAGCCTGAACCGTTACTTCGAGTCATTGCTTCGACTAAATCACCTTGGTCACTAATCCAAATAGTGTCCCAGCTAGTTATGTATTTGTCGTCAATGCCAGGGGCGACTTTGCAGAGCACCTGTTTGTGTTCTGCAATTGAATTTATGAAATCCCATGATGGAGACCAGTTTTCTGGACTGAAAATTCTCTGGGTTGAGCCGTCAATCTTTCGGGCCGACTCAGGATCGCGTCGCATCGGATCAACAAAGACCAGATCAAACCCAGAGATGTCGGCTGTAGTTGAATCTGCTGTTTCGACCGTGACCGTGCTCTGGCGCAGGTTATGGCGGGCAAGATCTGCAGTAAGTGAATCGCGCTCAATTGCATGCACACTCAAGCCGGCTTCAGCCATTGCTAATGCATCGAACCCGAGCCCGCACGTTAAATCTAAAACTTTGGTTGATTGACCAAAGTTTTCAATAATCCACGCGGCTCGCCATTTCGCCACTGTTGGTCTTGTGGCTTGGTTGATTCCATCTTCAGTGAGCAAAAAATTGGAAGTATCTATGTTCCATCTGGCGCCCAGCTTGGTTCGTAACACGCTTTGAGTGATTGCTTGAGCAATTTGTGTTGAAGAGCCTTTAGGAAATTCCTTGCGGAGTTTTGAATTTGCTTCGAGAGGGTCTGTAAAGTTTTCGGCGCGTGAGATTACCGATTGACCGATCTCGCTTGCTAACCACTCAATTTCCATAGAGGCCTACTTGTGATTACTTAGCCACTGTAAGCCGATTGCTTGCTCATCAGCGATGACTGAACTGAAATGCTCACGAATAAAATTTTCTGCCATGGCGCCAAATAATGGAATGCTCACCACAACTTCGGCATCTATAGTTAGTTGGCTGCCGTTTTCAGTATTTGTCAGAAGTAACGTCCCAACGACCCGAATAGGTTTGCCATCAATCGATATTTTCAATGCGCCATGATAAGGGGCTTTGCCGCCTAGTTTCCAATTCTGTTCTTCTTTGATCATCAAATCCGAACCAAGAAAATTTTGGTAGGTATTCGGTATTTCATCAAGACTTCGCGCAACACAAATTAGGGATTCACTCGGCGATTGAGTAATTTCGAAGGTGCCCTGTTTAGATTGCCCACATTTCATTTCCAGGTATGAAGGCTCACTGAACATAGCAAAGACGATCGCAGCTTCAGCTGGGAAGTCAACGGTTGTGATGAGTTTTGTTGCCACATAACCATCATGCCTGACATATCGCTAGGCTAAACATGTGCCGTCACAAGTGTTCGCTGCCTCGTTAACGCCACAGGTTTCTCATTGGCTGGCAACCTACGGTGCATTTGGTTTTTATTTGGTTGTTTTTCTTCTAGTTTTCTCTGGCACAGGTCTGTTTATCGGTGCATTCATTCCATTTATTACTGGGGACTCGCTGTTATTCGCGGCTGGATTGTTGGCGCACAGTAATCCAAAAATCAATATTTGGGTACTGGCTATTGGAGTTGGGTTGGCCGCATTCATTGGCGATCAACTCGGTTTTGTTCTAGGTCGTCACTATGGGCGTCCTTATTTGGACAAGCGAAAAGGCACTTGGATCCATTCTGCAATTTCCAAGAGTGAAAACTTTTACAAAAATCTCGGCTGGTGGGCAGTTGTTGTCTCGCGTTTCATTCCATGGGCTCGAGTTTTTGTTCCAGCAATTGCTGGCATAGCGCGGATGAATTATTACAAATTCCTGAGCGGGAATTTAGTAGGCGCTGTAACTTGGGGAGTTGGTCTCACTTTAACTGGTTACTATTCCGCCACAATCCCGGCCGTTAATAAGGCTGCCTATGGAATTGCAACCTTCTTTATCATCGGTTCAATTATTGCTGGATTACGCACTTGGTGGCGCAATCGTCATGCTGACTCACTCTGACATTTCCTAGAGTTATCCACAATCAGAAAATTGCTGGTGCAAACATGCACTAAACCTGCCTAATTTTAGTGAGCCATAATTTCAACTTTGATCTCTTGGCGCTGGGGGAATCATGTTAGGTGTGCCGGGTGCTATTGACCAGTCTCGAGTATCTTCTGCCGCAAGTGGGGGTGGGCAGAAATCTCAAGATCAGCAAAATGGTAAGACTACTTTTGTCCACAGCGCTGAGCCCGCAACCGCGCAGCAGGCAGCACCCGACATAGCTAAGCCGGTCGATGTGAAAATGCATTACGGCGCCATCCAAGAGTTTTTAGATGATCCAAATGTCGAAGAGATATGGATTAATAGCCCTAGCCGAATATTCATAGCCAAACATGGCGTGCCGGAACTAACCACACTGATTTTGACTGAACAGGATGTCAAAACTCTCGTTGAGCGTATGTTGGCAGCCAGCGGTAGAAGAGTAGATCTTTCCCAGCCTTTTGTTGATGCCATGCTGGGCGATGGTTCGCGGATCCATGTCGCTATTCCAGATGTGACGCGTGAACATTGGTCGGTAAATATTCGCAAGTTCGTAGTTAAATCTCATTCGCTAACAGATCTAGTCAAAACGGGGAGCATCATTTCGGCAGCCGCGAACTTCTTGCAGACATGCGTTGATTCAGGTTTAAACATAATTGTCAGTGGTGCCACGGGCGCCGGGAAAACCACAATGATGAACGCACTGCTCAATAGCGCACGGTCAAGTGATCGGGTAATTACCTGTGAAGAGGTTTTTGAGTTGCAACTTATTAACCCTGATTGGGTTGCCATGCAAACTCGGCAACCAAGCCTTGAAGGTACCGGGGAAGTTACCTTGCGTCGAATAATCAAAGAGGCACTTCGAATGCGCCCCACTCGTCTAGTTGTTGGTGAGGTGCGCCAGGGCGAATGTTTGGATTTATTGGTTGCGATGAACTCTGGCATGCCTAGCATGTGCTCAGTACATGCCAATGGCGCGCGTGAAGCGATTGCCAAACTCTGTCTCTTGCCGATGCTCGCGGGCAATAATGTTTCGGCTGAGTTTGTAGTACCAGCAGTGGCAGCAGCTGTTGATGTGGTTGTTCATATTGGGATGCTGCCAGATGGGCAACGTGTGGTGCACGAGATTTCAACAGTAAGTGGGCGCATAGAGGGTAGTTCAATTGAATTGATGCCAGTCTTTGCGCGCAAAGATGCAGTTTTGCAGGCCACCGGATTCATTCCAGAAAGATTGGTTGGACTTGGTCAAAATGAGCGCACCAAAGAACCGCTCCGAGGTAAAGCATCATGAATGTTTTAGTTTGCCTAATTGGAGCAATTGGAATCTTATTAATAATGCAAGCCAAAAATGATTCACCTAAATGGAATCTGCCAAAATTACAGAAGCGAATCTCCACCCAAGTTCAGTGGCCAGAGCTGGTAGATGATCTGGCTTCCGGCGTGCGAGCCGGCTTGTCGTTGCCGCAAGCAATGACTGCCCTATTTGATCAGGTGCCGACTGAAATTAGACCAGCGCTGGAACTGATGCTTTCAAACTACCGATTAACTGGTGATTTCAATACATCGATGTTGGAATTCGCAAACACTGTAAAAGACCCAGTAGCCGACCAATTTGTGGCAGCTCTGGTTTTGGCCAATGATTTGGGCGGCGCAGAACTAGCAAGCCTGCTTAGAGTATTGGCTGAAAACTTACGCACACAGTCCGCACTTTCTGGCGAGATAAAAGCACGACAAAGTTGGACTATCAATGGGGCAAAATTAGCTATCGCTGCTCCTTGGCTCACCGTTGGGGTGCTCAGTACCCGGGCAGACGCTCGCGCTACTTATCTCACAAGTGGTGGCATTAGATTGCTCGAGATTTGTTTACTGGTGTCTCTGGTGGCCTATTGGTTGATGAAGCGAATTGGTCAGCTTCCTCGTACTTCTAGAATCTTGGGGCCATCATGACAATTGTGTTAGTCAGCCTGGCTCTGATTTTTTCTACCAAACTAATTGTTGCTGGTTTTTCGGCTCGATCAAGCTCGCGGACTCGACTGATAGAACGAAATATCGGAGTCAGCACTAAATCGTTAGACAAAGACTTGATTTCCATTTTTGCTCGGGTACACAAATTTTTAGCGGGTGATTTCCTAAATCCGTGGGGAACAGATGATCGGGTAGTACAAACCCTGAAATATTGCCAAGACAAACGCACACTTATGCAATTTCGTCGTAGCCAACTACTTTGTATGCTGAGCTTGCAGGCAACGATTATTCTTTGGTCGATCTTACGAAGCCTCGTACATCGAAATCTCCCGCTAGGAATGTTACTGTCACTTCTTTTCGCTGTTATTCCAGTCAGCGGTTGGGCAATTTATAATCTGCAACAGAACAAAGCGGAAAAAATTCAGCAGGCAATCGATCAACAACTTGGTGGAGTACTTGAGTTGCTGGCATTTTCAGTTTCTGCTGGCGAACCCATCATTCTGGCTATCGAACGGGTAGCAAATCTTTGCACTGGACCGCTATCTAACTTGCTCGCTGAAATTCCCAAACGGCTGGCAGGCGGAAAAACTATCACAGACGCTTTGGCTGCAACCCTAGATGACACTTCTAGTTCGGCTTTTGGTCGCAGTATTCGATCCGTACAAACCGCACTAGACAGAGGTACTCCTGTTGCCGCAGTACTAAGAGCACAAGCCGGACAAGCACGATCCAATAATCAGCAGCAACTACTTGAGCTCGCAGGAAAAAAAGAAGCAGCGATGATGATTCCAGTTGTGTTCTTTGTTTTGCCAATGATCGTTTTCATCGCGCTTTATCCAGGACTGTCGGCTTTGCAACTGACTTAACAACAAAACAAATAGGAGAAAAAATGAAAAATCTGCAACTAAGGATTGGCGTTTCTGTGACGACGGTTAACAATATTCTTCGCAGTAAAGCTCGCATGCTGATTCGTAGTGATCGTGGCGATGTGCCTGGCTGGGTACTTATCACTGTGATGACCGCTGGGTTGGTTGTCGGGCTGTGGTCTATCGCAGGGCCACAACTCAAGGCGGTTTTAACTCATGCATTGCACTCGGTTACTGCGCCATAACCCGAGCGAGCCAAGCGAAAATGGTTCCCAAGTTGTTGGGTTCGCTCTCGTAGCCCCATTGCTCATCACGCTGGCACTGATGATGATGCAAATCGTCGGACTAGTAGTTTGCAAAGTTTCGTTAACAGTTGCAACCAAACAAGCAGTACACCTTGCAGCCATGAAGGGTAGCACTAGCAATCAGGTTCTTGTCGCTGCGCAAAAATATTGGACACCTGACGGGTTTAGATCATGTGGACACAGCACTACAACAAAGCGCACTCAGTCTTCAGGAATCTCATTCGTAGTGGTGCGAATGCAGCAATGTTTAGAAATTCCAATGTTCAATCGGCACCTGTTCATCATTTCAACTGCCAGGGAATTGGATGAGGGAAAATTATGATGCGCGATGATGTTAGAGGCAATGTAACTGTTGAATTCATTGCGATCTCAATTTTTCTATTGATACCTATTTGCTACATTGCTGTTTCTTCTTTAGCAGTTGCCCAAACCTTTTTAACCATGACAAGCGCGGCGCGTACCGGCGCGCGCGTATTTATAACTCAAGAAAATGATGGGATTGCAAGTCAGCGGTTAAAACAAATTTCGAGAGAACAACTGCGAATAGGCCAGCTTGAGCCTCAAGATTTTTCCATAAGTTTTACTTGCACTGAAAATCCGTGTCTGGTGCCAAACGGATACGTGACAGTAACAGTGAAGGGAAGTCAATCGGTGAGCATGCCTATTCTAAAACCGATTAAAGTATCGCTGACTGCGAGTCAGACTATGGAAGTCGATGCTGTTAGATGAGAGAGCCAACTATGGATAACTCTGAGCGTGGCTCAGTCTTAACTTTTGGTATCGGGTTGGCAATCTTGTTGTTAATGCTGGTAACTGTTTCAGTAAATCTTGCCTCGGTATGGACCACGAAGGTCACTTTAAGAACAATCACAGATGGGGCAGCCCTATCGGGCGCACAAGCTGTTGACTTAACTCACGTTTATGAATCGGGTGCTTACAATTCATTGCACCTTAGCCCCAAATCGGCCCGAATCCGTGTCGATAAATATCTGCAGCAACCTTCGGTGCGCAAACGAGTTCACGGACTTCAGATTGTTTCGACTACTGTCGCCGGCGATCAGATAAAAGTTGTTTTGTCGTGTGAGCCACAATTGCCGTTTGGGTATCTGTTACCAGTTCATATTTCTCGGATTCAGGCTGTGGCAATAGCAAAACAATTTACTCACTAGGTTTACAGCACCTCTTGTCCAAAGGCTATTTGGTATGGTGGACAGATGCCTGACTTGATAGATAGTCCAAAGCAGCAATCTCCGAACAGCATTAGAAAAGATATCCAGGGTTTACGTGCTGTGGCCGTAGTTTTAGTGATTCTCTTTCACTTAGGATTGCCAGTTCCTGGCGGCTTCATTGGGGTAGATGTCTTTTTTGTAATCTCAGGTTACGTGATTACAGCAATGTTGGAACGCGAGTGGGTAAACAGCGGACGCATAAGTATTAGGCGCTTCTTTGTGCGGCGCTTCTGGCGCTTGACCCCAGCGTTAGCCACAGTGGTTTCCACCACAATGGTTTTCGGAGCTGCGACACTTAGTCCGTTTGGGCCGCAAAAACTGATGGCGTTTTCCGGCATTGGTGCAATGTTGTTATCTGCGAATGCCGTGATTGCAAAATTCACCGGCGGGTATTTTGATCTGGCAGCGAATACTAATCCGCTCCTGAATACCTGGTCACTATCGGTTGAAGAGCAGTTCTATATCGGATTTCTTTTTGTCTTGGTGCTTGGTTGGTCACTTGGAAAATTACTAAAGCAGTCCAAAGCGACAGTGCGAGTTTTGGTGGCCAGTACTTTTATAATTTCTTTTGTTATAGTAATGCTGACTCAACCAGGACACTCTTTAGACAATTCAAATTGGTTTTTCCAGTTTTATAGTCCACTTAATCGCGCATGGGAGTTTGCGGCTGGTTCACTCCTTGCACTATTTAGTAGCCAAGTAGACCGTGTTCCAAGTTTAGTTAAGAAGTGCAGCGGAATTTTTGGCTTGGCGGTAGTGATATTTTCAGCATTCTATATTTCGCAGGCGCAAGCCTGGCCAAGTACCTTCACGGTTTTGCCTGTGATTGGCACGGTTCTGCTTATTGCCAGCGCACCGACCCCTGGGACTGCCACCTATAAGATCCTTGCGAATAAATGGGCAATCTATCTCGGAGATAGGTCCTATTCTCTGTACCTTTGGCATTGGCCAATCATCGTCGTTTTGGGCTACTTTGCACTCAACGAGTATGTGAGCATTGCTCTTACCCTCTTAATTGCGACCGGATTAACTGTGGCCACCTATCGCTGGGTTGAAACTCCACTTCGCCACTACCGATCCAACGAAAAGATTTTGTCTGGCATTTTAGCTTTTGGAATATTTGCTACACCGATGGTTTGCGCGCTTGGGGTGTATGAAGCAAATACGAACTATTTTTGGAATGACAGTGTTCGGTCGCAAGCAGTATCACTTGCCCAGGTCAATGTTGCACATAAAAACGGCTGCGATACACAAGTTTCAAATCTGCTTGCTAGAAAACCCAATTGCTCATGGAACCTAGATAATTCGGGGGAACCAATCTACTTGGTGGGCGACTCCAATGCCTCACACTTCAGCGATGGATTAATTGAGGCAGCTAAACAAACTGGCCACCCATTGATAACTGCGATTGGTGCTGGGTGTCCGATTTTATTTGCGCCCTATGCGCAACCCGACCGAGTCATAGCTGCCGGCGGTAAATATTCCAATTGTTCAAAATTTTCTCAGGAAACCTTCGCTTGGCTAAAAAAACAGCCGAAAGGTTTGGTGGTTCTTTCCAACACAGACTTATATGTGCATGTGCCAGATCTGAAAGTTGTTTCCAGTAATCCAACAGGGATGGTTTCTGGAAATCAGTATTTTCAGTTACTGACTCAATCACTGGTCTCGCTTAAAAATGAAGGATTCAAAGTCGCAGTAATTTCTGGGTCGATTCACTTTGATCCTCGAATGAAAAACTTTCCGTCCCAATACAAGTGGGAGCCATCACGTTGCACGCTTGTCTCTGAAATTTTTAAAAAATGCGCTGTTTCAATGCCGATTAGTGCAGTTCAAAAATATCAAAGCGACTACTGGCATTCCCTTCGAGAAGCCGCAAGTTCATCTGGCTCATCGCTCATAGACTTATCGCTGGTTTTCTGCAATAACAAACATTGCCCTACCCAAACTAAAGACCTGCAAATCTATCGAGACGGTGGACACATCACGGTGCAGGCTGACATGACACTTGTGCCTAGATTTGTACGAGAGATAAACGACATCTTCAAAGTGAAGTAGCGCTGGCGTCGCGTAGGGCAATACCTCGCTAATCTTGGACATTATGAGTACTGGTGATTTTTCTGCTGACTTAGCTGCATTAAATGCAACTCTTGGCAGCATTGAACAAGTGCTGGATCTACCCGGATTGCAGGCTGCGGTAATTGAGTTAGAGGCCGAAGCGTCGGTGCCAAACCTTTGGGACGATCAAGTAAAAGCTCAGCAAATCACTAGCAAACTTTCACAAACTCAGTCCGAGATTGCCAGACTCATCAGCCTTAGAAGCCGACTCGATGATCTTGAAGTGCTTCATCAATTAGGCGATGCCGAGAATGATTCTGACATTCTTGCTGAAGCGAATTCTGAATTACTTGCGCTAGAAAAATCAATTGGTGAACTAGAAGTTCGTACCTTGTTATCCGGCGAATACGATCATCGTGAAGCGCTGATGTCAATCCGTTCAGCGGCTGGTGGTGACGAAGCTGCTGATTGGGCTGAAATGTTGCTTCGTATGTACCTGCGTTATTGCGAGCGCCATAATTGGCACACTGAAATTTATGAAACTTCATACGGTGAATTAGCGGGGATCAAGTCAGTAACTTTCGCGATTAAAGCGCCCTATGCTTATGGCACATTAGCAGTGGAACAGGGCACTCATCGACTTGTGCGAATCTCTCCCTTTGATAGTCAGAGTCGCCGACATACTTCGTTTGCCGAAGTCGATGTAATCCCTGTTATCGAGCAAACAGATTCGATTGAAATCCCTGAAGATGAATTACGAATTGATGTGTTTCGCGCTTCCGGTCCCGGCGGCCAAGGCGTTAACACCACTGACTCTGCGGTGCGGATAACCCACATGCCCTCCGGCATCGTGGTGTCTTGCCAAAATGAACGCTCGCAGTTGCAGAACCGAGCTACCGCTATGGCCGTTTTGCAAGCAAAACTTTTAGCAAAGCAGCGACAAGCAGAACAAGCCAAGATCAACGCACTTAAAGGCGACACCGCAGGTTCATGGGGAAATCAGATGCGCAGTTATGTATTGCATCCGTACCAGATGGTCAAAGATTTGCGCACAGATGTAGAAACCGGAAATACATCAGCAGTGCTTGATGGCGAAATTGATTCGTTTATTGAAGCAGGTATTCGCTGGCGTCGCGGACAAGGCAACAGTTAAGGAGTCGTCCCGAACCGCTGCGGTTAGCTTGGGAAATTCATAATAAGCCTTGCGAAAACTTATAAGTTTTGTAAAGTCGGCGAGCCTGAGTCAAGAAAAAGCCTAATTCTCAATAGGGTTAAAGAGTTATTGTTTTTCCCTAAAATTTGGAGAACGCTCTTGACCCCTGCGCCCATGATTAGTTTCGACCATGTGTCTAAGCAATATAAGCATGGCAATCGACCTGCTCTGGATGATGTCAGTTTCAAAATCGATCCAGGTGAGTTTGTCTTTTTAGTTGGCTTATCCGGGTCTGGAAAATCTTCATTACTGCGGCTACTTCTTAGAGAAGAGTTCCCTAGTTCGGGCGTAGTCATGCTAGATGGAGTTAATGTCGGCAAACTGCGCAATCGAAAGTTGCCAGCTTTCCGCCGCAAATTAGGAATTGTTTTCCAAGACTTTAGATTGCTACCCACGAAATCGGTATTCGACAACATCGCATTTGGTATGCAAGTAGTTGGCAAGTCGCGTAAAGAGATTAAAGCCCGTGTTCCAGAGGTACTTAATTTAGTTGGACTTGAAGGTAAAGAGACCCGTTTGCCTACTCAGCTCTCAGGTGGCGAACAACAACGCGTTGCCATCGCAAGAGCGATTGTTAATGGCCCTAAATTGTTACTTGCCGATGAACCAACCGGAAACCTCGATCCATCTACGAGTGTTGGGATCATGAAAATTCTAGATCGGATCAATCGCACTGGAACCACCGTTTTAATGGCGACTCACGATGTAGCCATTGTTGATCAAATGCGGAAACGAATTATTCAAATGGAAACTGGCCACCTAGTTCGAGATCAAGAACGCGGTATCTACGGACACACGGGGCACTAATGAGAGTTTCATTTATCGCACGCGAATTACGTACTGGGTTGCGCCGTAACTTCACCATGACACTAGCTTTGGTGATTTCAGTGGCGGTTTCATTGGCTCTTTTCGGTTCAGCGTTGTTAATGAAGTCACAGGTTGAACGCATGAAGGGCTATTGGTACGACAAAGTCCAAGTTTCTATCTACCTATGTGGTGAGAATTCAACGGCTTTGACATGCACTGGAAAAGTGAGTCAAAAACAGCGCACTGATATTCAGACAACTCTTGAAGGGCTTCGGCCAACAGTACAGTCTCTCTACTACGAATCTTCAGCAGAAGCGTTCGCTCGATTTAAAGTACAGTTCAAAGGTTCGCCAATTGTTTCAAGTGTGAGCGAAGGCGCATTGCCTGAGTCTTACCGGGTAAAGCTTGATGATCCGGCAAACTTTGATGTTATTTCAACAGCACTTGGTGCCAAGCCTGGAGTTGAGTCAATTGTTGACCAACGTAAATTGCTGCAGAAGTTTTTCCAAATTTTGAAGGGACTGCAAAGTTTCGCATTGAGTGTGGCCATCGCAATGCTGCTCGTAACTGTGTTGCTCGTAATGAACACAGTGCGCATTGCGGCATTTGCCCGACGCCGGGAAACCACGATTATGCGCTCAGTAGGGGCAAGCAATATGTCGATTAGATTGCCGTTCATCGTTGAAGCGATCTTTGCGGCAGCCATGGGTGCAGCGTTGGCTAGTGGCATGTTGTTGGCTGTAAAGCGCTATGTAATTGACCAACGGCTAGCTCCGAATATCTCTTACATCCCATTTGTCACCTGGCACGAAGTACTTGCAATTTTGCCGTGGCTATTTGGTGCGGGAGTCGGGATTACGGTTCTGGCTTCATCCTTCACATTGCGTAGGTATTTACGCGGGTAATCCAGGGACTTGCGCCAAAGATTTGGACCTTTTTCGTGGATTTACCGCCAAGATTAGCCCGACACGGGCAAAATCACAGCCGTAACTTAGGCCCCATCAGTTACGCTGAAGAAATTGCTTCCCCAGTGATAGGAGTTCGTCATGCGCGCATTTTTGCAGCGTAGTAGTCGCGGTTTTCTCCTAGCTGGCTTGATTTTTGCCTCTATTGCTGGACCATCGATTGCCGACAACATTAATCAGCAGGTAGCTAGCGCTGAAGATGACTTAACCCAGGCCACCCAAGAAGTTTTAGACGCGCAAACATCGCTAGCTAATGCTCGCGAGAAACTTCCAGCAGCTCGAACTGCATTTTATTGGGCGAACAAAGAAGAAGTTGC
>JBAXKB010000006.1:0-55417 GCA_037137575.1 Actinomycetes bacterium | reverse complement strand
AACCACGTTCAGCTATCGGCCCTCGTACTTATTTAGTTTTAGGTCTGACTTGTCGAAATTTTTAACGCGAAACACGAGATTACCGCAATTTTACGTTTCGCCCAAAATTGAGGCGTTACTTTGCCGCACTGTCGGTAACACTGACTTCAATTCCGCCCGTAAATCCGACGCTGAGGTTATACAACACCGCGAAAATTACCGAAAGGACACTGAGCAACACAATCTCAATAGCCGAAATAACCATGGATAAGCCCACTAGCCGACCAAGCGATAAAAAGCTGACTCCTGAATCGCGGTTACCCGATACCGACTGGAATAACCCACTCACAGCCTCAAATACCCCAGCAGCCGACAACAAAAGCCACAGCACAATAGTCGCCACGATAATAACCCCAGCGATGGTAACGCCAAGCATGAACGATGATTTAGCAACTGACCAAGGATCTAGGCGAGTAATCCGTACTTTGCGAGTTTCTACAGAATCAATCGCTACGGCGCTGCTCTCATCGACTGCTGACATTAGCTTGATTCACCTTCTACGACTACTTCCGTGGCAACTTCACCGTCGGTTTCGGTTACTTCATCAACTGCCGGCTCATCTAGTGCCAGTTCATCGAGTAGCGCCAAAGAGGCAGCTGATGAGCGAGCAACAGCAACTACCTGGTCTTCTTCAGCAACCTTCATCAATGAAACACCCATGGTGTCTCGACCGGCAGCGCGAATCTCATCCACGCGAGTGCGGATAACCACACCATTTGAAGCGATTGCAAAAAGTTCATCGTCGCCCTTGCAAACAAGTGCGCCAGCTAGTCCGCCACGTCTTTCAACCAAGCGCATAGCCCGAACACCTTGAGTGCCACGACCCTTTGCATTCCATTCGGACAGTTGAGTTCGTTTTACCCAACCACCATCGGTGACTGTTACTAGGTAATCATCTTCCAGTGCAACTTCGAGTGACAGCAAATAATCATCAGCGCTCTTGAAGCGAATACCGATAACGCCAGTCGCGGAACGACCCATAGGGCGCAACGTATCGTCTGATGCATGGAAGCGTACCGAGTAACCAAGTTTGGTAACCAGAATTACATCATCTTGCGCACTAACAAGTTGCGCACTAACCAAACTGTCGTCATCGCGTAGATTGATAGCGATTAAGCCGGTACTTCGCGGCGAATCGTATTCGGTTAAACGAGTTTTCTTCACTGTTCCGCCACGGGTGGCCAAAACCAAGTAAGGCGCCTGCTCGTAGTTCTTCAGATCGAGTACCTGAGCAATCTCTTCATCCGGAGCCAGTTGCAACAAGTTCGCTACATGCTGTCCACGAGCATCGCGACCAGCTTCAGTAAGTTCGTAGGCTTTAACGCGGAAAACCCGGCCACGAGTAGTGAAGAACAAAATCCAATTGTGCGTAGTTGTCACAAAGAAGTGTGCAACAACATCATCTTGCTTAAGTGCCGCGCCCTTAACTCCGCGGCCACCGCGACGTTGGGCCCGGTACAAGCCAGCCTTGGTTCGCTTTACGTAACCGTCAGCAGTAATAGTCACTACAACCGGCTCATTGACGATTAGGTCTTCGTTCGTCACATCATTTTCATCGGCCACAATTTGTGAACGTCGCTCATCACCAAACTTGGCAACGATTTCAGCAAGCTCTTCACTAACAATGGAGCGCTGTCGAACAATGCTGCCCAAAATATCTTCATAGTCAGCGATTTCGTTCATCAATTTGTCGTGTTGATTTTGCAATTCACCGCGTTCCAAAGCAGCCAACTTACGCAACTGCATGTCAAGGATTGCTTGTGCTTGAATTTCATCAATCTCAAGCAGGTCTTGCAAGCCTTGTTGCGCTGTGGATGCAGACGCAGAACCACGAATCAACGCGATAACTTCGTCAATGCGATCAATAGCTTTTAGCAAACCAATCAAAATGTGGACGCGCTCTTGCGCAATACGTAAGCGATACGCTGTGCGGCGTTGAATCACTTCAATCTGATGTGTAATCCAGTTTGAAACAAATGCATCAACTGAAAGAGTGCGTGGCACTCCATCAACAAGAGCCAACATGTTGGCGCCAAAATTATCTTGTAGCTGCGTTTGTTTGAATAGATTGTTCAGCACAACCTTTGCTACCGCGTCGCGCTTAAGCACAACAACAATGCGCATACCAGTTCGGCTACTTGTTTCATCAATGATGTCTGCGATGCCAGTGATCTTGCCCTGGTCATGCAGTTCAGCGATTCGGGAAATCAAATTATCCGGATTGACTTGGTACGGAAGTTCAGTAATTACGATTACGGTACGTCCACGCTTATCTTCGGTGATTTCCGTTACGGCGCGCATGGTTATTGAGCCACGGCCAGTGCGCTGTGCATCTTGAATGCCACGGCGACCAACAATTAGTGCGCCAGTTGGGAAATCGGGTCCGCTAATGCGTTCCATTAATGCTTCAAGTAATTCTTCCCGGCTAGCTTGCGGGTTTTCCAGCGACCACTGAACACCAGCGGCTACTTCACGCAAATTGTGTGGCGGGATGTTGGTGGCCATACCAACAGCGATGCCTGACGAGCCGTTTACGAGCAGGTTTGGAAAGCGTGCTGGCAGAACTGTGGGTTCAAGATTCTTTCCGTCGTAGTTCGGCGTGAAATCAACCGTGTCTTGATCGATGTCACGAACCATCTCCATGGCTAACGGCGCCAAACGCGCTTCGGTGTAACGCGCCGCAGCTGGTGAATCGTTACCAGGGGAACCAAAGTTGCCCTGGCCCTGTGCAAGTGGATACCGCAGTGACCAACTTTGGGTCAGGCGAACCAATGTGTCATAAATCGCGCTGTCACCATGTGGGTGATACTGGCCCATAACTTCACCAACAACGCGAGCACTCTTATTAAATGATCGGTCTGGGCGATAGCCGCCGTCGTACATCGCGTAAATAACGCGTCGGTGCACAGGCTTGAGGCCATCGCGAACATCCGGAAGTGCGCGCGAGACGATCACACTCATTGCATAGTCGAGGTAAGAGCGCTGCATTTCTACATGCAGATCAACAATTTCGATGTGGTCGTTTGTTTCGGAAATTTCAGTCATTAGATATCCAAAAAGCGTACGTCGCGAGCATTGCGTTGAATGAAGTTGCGGCGACTTTCGACATCTTCACCCATGAGGGTCGAGAACAATTGATCTGCTTGCGCAGCATCGTCAACAGAAACTTGAAGTAACACTCGGCGCTGTGGATCCATTGTGGTTTCCCACAACTCTTCAGCGTTCATTTCGCCAAGTCCCTTGTAGCGCTGAATATCTTCAGTTCGAAGTTTCTTACCGGCAGCTAATCCCGCTTCAACAATTGCATCACGCTCACGGTCGCTGTAGGCATAAGCCGGAGCTTCGCGCGACCACTTGATTTTGAAAAGTGGTGGTTGCGCGAGGTACACGTAGCCGCCATCAACAAGCGGGCGCATGTAGCGGAATAAAAATGTTAAAAGTAGCGTGCGGATGTGCTGACCATCAACATCAGCATCAGCCATCAAAACCACTTTGTGATAACGCAATTTGTTGATGTCGTATTCATCCTGAATTCCGGTACCGAATGCCGAAATTAGCGACTGTACTTCAGTGTTCGCTAGCACTTTATCAACCCGAGTTTTTTCAACGTTCAGGATTTTTCCACGAATTGGCAAAATCGCTTGTGTGCGTGGATCGCGGCCCTGGCCAGCAGAGCCACCCGCTGAGTCACCTTCTACGATGAATACTTCACATTCTGCGGGTTCGGTGCTCGAGCAATCTTTTAGTTTGCCAGGCAAACCACTACTGCCGAGTAGCCCCTTACGGTTACGCGCTAAATCACGTGCTTTACGAGCTGCTAGTCGAGCCGTTGCTGCCTGCACAGATTTGCGCGCGATTTCTTTACCTTCACTGGGGTTCTTTTCAAACCAGGCACCCAGTTGTTCATTGACTACTTTTTGGACGAATGCTTTGGCTTCCGTGTTGCCCAATTTAGTTTTTGTCTGACCTTCAAACTGTGGTTCGCGAAGTTTAATCGAAACAATTGCGGTTAAACCTTCACGCACATCTTCACCAGAAAGGTTTGTGTCCTTTTCCTTCAAGATGTTCCACTCGCGAGCAAACTTATTGACCAATGTGGTCATTGCTGCGCGAAAACCTTCTTCGTGAGTTCCACCTTCAATTGTGTTAATGGTGTTTGCAAAAGTGTAAACAGATTCGGTGTAACTGTTACTCCACTGCAAAGCCAACTCAGCACTCAAGCCACGCTCGTCGTCCTCAGATGCAATTTCGATTACCTCAGCATGAGCCGCAACTTTAGTTGAGTTGAGATGGCGAACAAAATCCGCAATGCCGCCCTCATAAAAGTAACTGACGCTGCGGTTTCCGCTTTCAATTATTTCTTCGCCGCGCTCGTCAGTGGCTGCATAAGTTGTAGCCCGCTCATCAGTCAAAGTAAGCGTTAATCCTCGATTTAGAAATGCCATCTCCTGGAAGCGCCTAGCTAAAGTATCGAAGTCGTAGTGCAGCGTTTCAAAAATGTCGCCATCGGCCCAGAAAGTGACTGCGGTACCAGTTGTAAGCGTTTTGCCACCTTTAGCCAGTGGGGCCACTGGGACGCCGTGTTTGTACGACTGAGTCCAGATTGCTCCCTCGCGTTTAACCTCAACATCAACGTTGGTTGAGAGCGCGTTAACTACTGATACACCGACGCCGTGCAGGCCACCGGAGACTGCGTAACCGCCGCCGCCAAACTTGCCACCCGCGTGCAGAACGGTTAAAACCACTTCAACAGCTGGTTTGCCCTCAGACGGGACAATATCCACTGGAATACCGCGGCCATTGTCGATAACGCGCACTGCGCCATCGGCCAGGATTGTTACATCGATGTGATCGCAATGTCCTGCTAGTGCTTCGTCAACAGAGTTGTCGACAACTTCATAAACCAAGTGGTGTAAGCCGCGCTCACCGGTTGAACCGATGTACATTCCGGGGCGTTTACGAACAGCATCCAGGCCCTCAAGGACCTGGATGGCACTGGCGTCATATGACACTAGTAGACCTTCCAGTTAGTGGGAAAAACACACGATTTCCGGCGGCTATATTTCCCACTTTTTATCTGTGTTTGAGTACCTCAATCCTATCGGTTTTTAGGTCAAAAAAAGGACCAAACTCACTACCCATATGTGTCTCGCGGTCCACGTCCTGGCACACTTCGCAGGCCGTGTTTCCAAGAGGGTGCGCTAGGTCCGAGAACTTGGATATCGGTCACTACACCAGCGCCAAACTCATCGGCTAAAGTTTGCACAATTTTAGGAATGTAGAGTCGCATTTGTGTTGCCCATGCTGTTGAGTCAGCGCGCAAAATTAATACCCCAGAGGTACCACTTGGATCCAAATTCAAAGTTTCGATCTGCACATGATCTGCAACTTGCTCACCGGCCAATTGTGGCCACATTGCATGTAACTTGCCCGCAGTGATATTTAGGTCCCAACCCCTAGCCACAATCAGGTGATCAACAAGCATGGAGAGCTGCGCTGGGTCTCGAACATCAGGGCCAGCTCCACTTCGCTGCTCATCAACAACACGATTAAATGTTGGTATCGCCCTTGACGGAATCCCTTTACGTAGTCGCGCCCGCGTCAGGATTGACTTCAAAAAATCGTGCTGCTCGTTATTCAACATGGGCCGCTGCATCTTCAAGCCAATATTGCACACCGGCTAAATCTGTCGGTACATCCTGAACATCAGCAACGGTAATAATTGTCTGTTCTACATCGGCGATCGTAGCAACTAGCCGAGCGCGACGCTTTGCATCAAGTTCTGCAAAAACATCATCAAGAATTAGCACTGGATCTGAATCATGTTCGCGCAGCACAGCAAAAGTTGCCATGCGTAGGGCAATTGCAACCGACCAAGACTGCCCATGTGAGGCATAGTTACGCACTGGCGCATTGGCTAATTCCAGCATCAAATCGTCCCGATGTGGTCCAGACAGAGTCAATCCGCGATCAATCTCTTCGTTATGTCTAGTTGCGAGCGCATCGCGTAATTGCTCGCTGATGCTCGTTAAACTTTGCGTTTGTTCGATTAGCCAACTTGACTGATAGCTGGCCATGATTGGTTCGGTTGTGCCACTAATAACGTTTCCAAATTCTCGCACGTGCGGTAAGAGCGCTTCAATCGCCTTTAGGCGGGCCAAAACTAACTCGGCGCCATAGTTAATTAGTTGCTCGTCCCAGGCAACTAATGTGTTGCGCGCTGTTTCGCTAAGTGTGCGCCGGCCCGCTGATTTTAATAGGCTGTTGCGTTGCTTAAGCGCACGTTCATAATCTTGTTTAATATCTGCCATCCGCGGTGACTGCAACATCAAGAAGTCATCTAAGAATCTGCGTCTAACGGCCGGTTCATTTTTAACTAAATCAAGATCCTCGGGTGAAAAGATAACAACTTGGATAACACCGACGACATCACGCGGGCGGCGAACTGAACTGCCATTAAGTTCGACAACATTTGCTTTATCGCGATTTATTGTTACGGCCACTTTCGCCACGCGGCCATGTTTTTGCGCCGTAACTTCTAGAAAAGCACTGGCACAATCGTGGCGGATCAAGGGTGCATCTTGGGCCACCCGATGGCTGTCTAATGTTGCGCTGTAGTGAATTGCCTCAATTATGTTGGTCTTACCTAGCCCATTGCGGCCAACGATGCTTGTGGTTCCTGCGGCTAGCTCAATTTGCAGCAACTCATGGCTACGAAAGTTAGCAAGCCCGAGTGCACTAATTCTCATTAGTCGAGACGGCGAGGTAGTAACAAATATTTATGAGCATCGCTCGCAGCTGCATCAACCTCTGGCTTACCCACCAATAAAGCTGGCTTCATTGGCGCAGTTAAAGAGATTTCAGTAATAGCGCCGTTTAATGAAGAAAGTCCCTCAATTAGGAAGTTCGGGAAGAAACCAAGAGTCAGACTTTCACCAGTTAGCGAGCTTTCTAAATACTCACGTGCCTCTGATCGCTCGCCAATTCCGCCAGCACCGAATACACAGGTTTCACCGTCTTCAAAACTTAGTGCAATCGGTGAGTTGTGATCTAGAACTAGTGAAACGCGTTTAACAGTTTCAATTAATTTTGCAGTATCGATCGAAACAGTAGACGTCGGTTCGAAATCTAACAAAGATTTATAGGTCGGGAAAGTGCTTGCGATTGTGCGACTAATTGTTTGACGATTTCCGGCGGTAATTCCGATTAGGCCTTCATTGCCCTGGGCAAATGAAAGTGTTATTTCATCATTTGGTGAAAGTGTTTTTGCGATGTCAACAATGTATTTTGCTGGCACTAACGCAGTTGTAGAAATTTTTGTAGAAGTAGGTGACCAATTTAATTTCGCTACAGCTAAGCGGTTGCCATCTGTTGCAGCTAACTCAATATCGTTACCTTCAACAATGAAGTTGATTCCGGTTAGATGTTGTCTGAAATCATCACGCGCCGCCGCTACACCAATTTGTGATATTGCAGTTGTGAAATCTTTTGCGTTAACTGTTCCACTTGCTTGTGGAATCTCTAGTGCTGGTGGATATTCAGCCGTAGGCATTGTTTGTAGTGTGAAAGAAGACCTACCACTTGTGATCTCAATACGAGTGCCATCTGTTGCAACATCAATTGGCGCAGCTGGCAGCGCGCGCATGATGTCTGAAAGTAAGCGGCCAGAGATTAAAACTTCACCGGGTTCAATTACGTTAGCTGAAATTATTTCTTGGTTACGAACATCTAAATCTGATCCAGAAATAACCAACTTATTGTCAGCGGCAATGATGTGGATTCCGCGCAAGATCGGCTGGGTTGGGCGTTGTGGAATTACCCTGCCAACCCATACCGCCGCTTCAGCAATTAAATCTCGATCTACTTGAAACTTCACAGTGATTCCTACCCGCTGATTAATAAATTAAAAATCTTTTGTACTTAGTACTTTAGTGAGCCTTTATGTTGCCATATGCAGCAGACAAGTTACTAGTGGTGTTTGGAAATTTTTTGTAATTATTAGCGCTGCTAATTTTGGTCGTCAACAACTTAGTTGAGTATTGAGAGTTGGATATATATCTTTTAATAGTTGTAGTAGCACCGGTGGATACTGTGGAAAACCTAGATCTAACCTTATAAATAAAAGATTTAAGCTGGGTATGAACGTGTGGGTAGTTTTCATACTTATCCACAACCTCCGCCATAATTTAAAGTTATCCACAGTTATCCACAGGTTTGTGTGGAAATAAAGCCAGTTTCCAGCAGGTTAACTACAACCGAAAATTTAAAGTTTTAATCAAAAAAGTTATCCACAAAGTTATCCACATTGTGCATATTGTTATCTATTGTGAATTAACTGACATAACTAGCAAAAAATGTAATTTGTTAGTTATTAGCTACATCGGGCGCGGTTGCGCTTTAATTCGAGCGGTTAGATCACTGATTTGGTTGTACAAACTTCGGCGCTCAGCGATTAACTGGCGAACTTTACGGTCAGCATGCATCACTGTTGTGTGATCGCGGCCACCAAATTGTTGTCCAATTTTCGGCAGCGATAAGTCAGTTAACTCGCGGCACAGATACATTGCGATCTGCCGGGCAGTAACCAGAGTGCGCGATCGACTTGCGCCAGTTAGGTCGTCAAGTGTTACCCCAAAATAGTTCGCGGTCTGAGCCATGATTGAGCTAGCGGAAATTTCTGGACCGCTTGCATCGGTGATCAAATCTTTGAGCACAATTTCAGCCAGATTTAAATCAACTGGTGAGCGATTTAAACTTGCAAATGCAGTTACTCGAATCAGCGCACCTTCGAGCTCACGGATGTTGGTTGACATTTTTGATGCAATAAATTCCAGTACGTCTTGGGGCGCACTCAATCTTTCTTGTGCACATTTCTTACGCAAAATTGCGATACGAGTTTCCAAATCGGGTGGTTGAACATCTGTTGGCAGGGCACTTGCGAATCGAGAAACCATTCGATCTTCGAAGCCTTGTAGTTGTTTTGGTGGCAAATCAGAAGTAACCACAATTTGCTTATTCGCATTAATTAAAGTGTTCCAGGTATGGAAAAACTCTTCCTGGGTCTGGACTTTTCCGCTAAGAAACTGGATGTCGTCCACAAGCAAGACATCGATGTCGCGGTATTTACGCTGGAATTCCTTAGCCTTGTCGTCACGAATTGAGTTGATGAATTGGTTTGTGAATTCCTCACTACTGACGTAACGCACTTTTGAACCGGCATAAAGTGTGCGGGTGTAGTGGCCAATCGCATGTAATAAGTGAGTCTTACCCAAACCAGATTCGCCATAAATGAAAAGCGGGTTGTAGGCCTTACCGGGCGCCTCGGCAACAGCGCGAGCAGCAGCGTGGGCAAATCGGTTTGACGCACCGGGCACGAATGTGTCGAAGGTGTATTTCGGATTTAGCCGGCTACCTTGTTCATCGGTGCGTGGCACAGGCGACGGTCCGCGCGAGGCTTGTGGCGGCAGAGCTGGATTTGGATCTGAGGTTAGTTCGGTGCTTTGAATGTCTGCATAAGTAGAGTCGGCAAGTTCATCGGTTGCCTCATCATCTAGTTCTGGTGCGATGGATTCATCGACTGTTACGGCAAGACGAATTTCTCGGCCGAGAGTCGCCGAGAGTGCGTCACAAACAATTGGGCTTAAGCGACTCTCCAAAACATCTTTAGTGAATTCATTTGGCGCCGCAATTAGGGCAGTATCGCCAACTAAACCCAGCGGCCTGGTTAAAGTAACGAATGCGCGTTGTTGGGCAGTTAATGCGCCTTTTGACAGTGTTTCCAAGGTTTTGGCCCACGCTTCGTTCAAATCCACGCTATCCATTGGTGTTCTCCTTGATTTGTCCACAGGCTAGATTCAGCAGACTACGACCTGTGGATAATTTTGACAAGTGGCTGTGTAAAGAAACTTGAACCGATAAGTTGACCCCTGCACCAGTTTGACCAACCGAGCGATTACGCGTATCTTTATGATGTTCATTGACCTTCCTGAAAGAGCCGTAGAAATGACAAAGCGCACCTTCCAGCCCAACAATCGTCGCCGGGCCAAGACTCACGGTTTTCGCGTGCGCATGAGCACCCGCGCAGGTCGTGGAATTCTTTCATCACGTCGCGCCAAGGGCCGCGCAAAAATTTCTGCGTAACCTTATGCTTCCCGCCGCGCTGCGGCTAAGCGCTACTACCCAAATCACTGCCACCTTGCGGGCAGGACGTCGCCACGCCAATCCATATTTTGTGCTACACGTGGTAAAAACCAATGATTCCAGTGCCAAATTCGCTTTTGCGGTGAATAAAAAGGTTGGAAATTCAGTCGTGCGCCATCGAATCACCCGGCAGTTGCGCGAAGTCGTTTCCCATAATTTGAATTCGGTCCCAGTGGGTAGCCACATTGTTGTTCGAGCGTTGCCACCCATTCGACAAGCTAGTTTTGCGCAGTTGGGTCAGGCGTTTTCGGAAACGATCGCCAAGGTGAAATAATGCGCAAGGTAATTTCAATGGTGAAAAAACTCTGGCAAGCCAGTTTCGGGCGCTTACTAGTGCTGCTGATATTGGTTCCCATTCAGGCTTACCAAAAATTCATTAGCCCATTATTCGGGCCGACCTGTCGTTACTATCCATCGTGTTCGCAATTTGGGGCCACCGCGGTTACAACACACGGAGCAGTTAAAGGTATTCTTTTAACCGCAGGGCGAATACTTAGGTGTCACCCTTGGGCAGCAGGTGGGGTTGATCCAGTTCCAGAACGTGGAACATGGCGCAACCCGAAAGTAATTGAACTTTCAACTAATAAGGATAGGCAGGTAAGCCGCGGATGAATCCGTTAAATTGGCTGGAAACCATCGTTGCAAGTATTTTGACGTTTTTCCACAAAGTTCTTTCACTTGTTTTCAACCCAGACAGTGGCTGGGCATGGGCGCTATCTATTGTGTGCTTAGTGGTTTTAATCCGTATTCTGCTGATTCCACTTTTTGTTAAGCAAATCAAGAGCCAGCGCAACATGCAGCTAATTCAGCCGCAGGTTAAAGAGATTCAGCGCAAGTTTGCGGGCGATCGTGAACGCACCTCGCAAGAGTTAATGAAGCTCTACAAGGAAACCGGCACAAATCCCCTATCTAGTTGTTTGCCAATTTTGGCTCAGGCTCCAATTTTCTTCGCCCTATTCCAGGTTTTACAAGGCATTGCGCAGTTGCACTCTAAAGGCGGAATTTCCACAGAATTGCTAAAGTCCGCGCACAATGCCACTATTTTTAGCGCACCGCTTTATTCAACTTTCACTCATCGTATTGATACTGCAAATCCGTCGGCTACCGCAATCGTTACGGTCGTTTTGATCGTTTTGATGACCGCAACCACCTTCTTGACTCAGCGTCAATTGATTGTGAAAAACTCAGCTGCCGATAACCCAATGGTGCAGCAGCAGAAGATTCTGCTCTATGTATTCCCATTTATTTTCGCCATTTCAGGTATTAACTTTCCAGTAGGTGTTTTGCTGTACTGGCTAACCACCAACCTTTGGACTATGGGCCAACAGTTCTATGTAATCCGTAATAGTCCTGCGCCAGGAACTCCAGCCGAGGCAGCTCTTGCAGCTAGAAAAGCCGCAAAGGCAGCTAAAACCCCCAATGCAACCGGGGCTATCGAATCAGGTCTTTTAGATCCCGAGCTAGATACAAATTCAAAAACTATCCGTAATCAACCAAGCCGTAAGTCTCGTAAGAAGAAAAACTAAGTTTCACGTGAAACGGTGCCGAGCCGTTTCCTAAGAAAGGGGCATCATGTCTGAAAAAAGTAATTTGTTAGAACAAGAAGGCGACGTAGCTGCTGACTATTTAGAAGGCATCTTAGATATTGCAGATCTCGACGGCGACATCGATATGGATGTTGAAAATGGGCGAGCGGTAGTCAGTATTGTTGGAGCCGACCTGAGCCAACTCGTTGGCGATAAAGGCAAAGTGCTTGATGCACTGCAGGAGTTAACTCGTTTGGCAGTAACTCGGGAAACCGGCGAACGTTCTCGGTTAATGCTTGACATCTCCGGCCACCGCGAGCAAGTGCGTGCTGAACTTACCGAACTTGGCCAAGAAACTGCGGCTAAGGTGCTAGAAACTGGCGAGCCAATCAAACTGCGAATAATGACATCTTTTGAACGTAAAGTGGTGCACGACGCAGTTTCTGATGCGGGGGCAAAGAGTGTCTCTGAAGGCGAAACGCCAAATCGTCGAATCGTTGTTCACCCCGCTTAATCGGCAAACCTAACCAGAATTGCGAGGTTAATGTTTCACGTGAAACATCAAGCCTTACTTGAAGCGTTCCCGGCAGCTGGCGCAAATCTCGATTCTTATGCCAATTGGCTTGCCACCGAGGGCGTTGTTCGGGGTTTGCTTGGTCCGCGTGAAGTCGACCGAATTTGGGATCGCCACTTAGCCAATTGCGCTGCCTTGACTGAACTTATTCCGGCTGGGGCCAGCGTAATCGATATTGGCAGTGGCGCAGGCTTGCCTGGTTTGGTAGTTGCCATTATCAGACTAGATTGCCAGGTCACCTTAGTAGAGCCGCTTTTACGCCGCAGCGAGTTTTTGCAAGAAGTAGTTACTGATTTGGGCCTGGAAAATGTCACAGTAATCCGCGCCAGGGCGGAACAAGTCAAAGACCGCAAAGCGAGTGTGGTAACCGCTAGGGCAGTTGCTCCACTGGAGCGATTACTCGGCTGGGCGATGCCGCTAGTGGCGCAGGGCGGGGAGCTGCTGGCTATGAAAGGCAGCAATGCAGCCCAAGAAATTGCAGATGCGCAAGGAAAATTGCGCAAGTATCAGGTAGAAATTTGCCAGGCTGGCAGCGCATTCGTCGATCCACCGACAACAATTGTGCGAGTTACTCGCTAAGTTCTTGGCAAAAGGTGCCATAAACCTGCAGAATTTCCTAAAATGTGGATGGCAACCAATTAGTTGTCTGCGCCATGCAATATGCTTACGGCAAGAAGGTAGGACCCAAGTTCATGGATTTCAGTGACGAAGACACCCCGTTAGCGGCTGCGGCTGCGGCGGCCGTTTATGTTCGTATGGGCTTAAAGGGAAGTTTCCAAAAGCCACAAAGTCCCCGGGTTTTAACTGTTGCCAATCAAAAAGGTGGCGTTGGCAAAACTACTTCTTCAGTGAATTTGGCCGCATCCTTAGCTTTAGGTGGGCTAAATGTGCTGGTTATTGATTTGGACCCACAAGGTAATGCCTCTACCGCTTTAGCCGTAGATCATCACGAAGATGCGATTGGGACCTATGACGTCTTAGTCGATGGGGCTAATATCGCCGAAACGATGGTTCTGGCCCCAGGCTATGAAACCCTTTGGTGTTTGCCCGCATCGCTAGATTTAGCTGGCGCAGACATTGAACTGATCACAAATTTTGCCGAAAATGAGCGCCCGTTTTTATTAAAGAATGCAATAGCCCAGCTACTCGAGGTTCGGGACTTAGACTACGTCTTTGTTGATTGTCCGCCGAGTTTAGGCATGCTCACCATTAATGCGTTAGCCGCGGTCTCGGAAGTCTTAATTCCAATTCAGTGCGAGTTCTATGCCCTTGAAGGGGTTCAGCAACTATTGCGCACCATTGAATTTGCTCGCGACCGACTAAATCCGGCGCTAGCGGTTAGCACGATTTTGCTTACTATGTACAACTCACGGACCAACCTTTCAGTGCAGGTAGCCCAAGAGGTGCGGGGCTATTTTGGTGATTTAGTGCTCGAAACTGCAATTCCCCGCTCAACATATGTGGCTGAAGCGCCGTCATTTGGGCAAACCGTTTTAACTTACGATCCAGGATCCTCTGGGGCAGTGGCCTATTTGGCTGCCGCTCGTGAGATCGCCGCCCGCGGCTAATTAGGCAAGAAAAGAGGCAAAAGATGGCAAAACGACAAAGTCTAGGTAGAGGGCTAAATGCGCTCATCCCCGATGTTTCACGTGAAACATCATCGGCGCAGGTTTCTGATCCGGCAACAGCGACCACGATTGAGGGCGCAGCGGCTGCAGCCAAATCTGTAACTGCGCCCGCTGACTCGGGAGCAACCAAAAGCAAGTCAACTGCAGAAACTAGTAGCACTGTTCCAGCCAATGCCAAGGCGCAGGCAACTGCATTTGAGGTTGCTGGCCTGACTTTAATGGAACTGCCGATTAGCCAAATTGTGCCAAATGCAGCCCAGCCTCGTAAACATTTTGACGAAGAGGCTTTAACTGAATTGGTTCACTCGATCACAGAAATTGGCCTGCTACAGCCAATTGTGGTGCGCCCAACTGACTCTGGCTATGAATTGATCGCTGGCGAGCGACGGTTCCGGGCAAGTAAACAAGCCGGCCTGAAAACCATCGCGGCGCTAGTTCGCCAAACAGCAGATGAGCAAATGCTGCGCGATGCATTATTAGAAAACTTACATCGCTCCCAGTTAACCCCGCTTGAAGAAGCGGCGGCCTACCATCAACTTCTCGAAGATTTTGGTTGCACCCAAGAGGAGTTGGCGACCCGACTCGGTCGCTCTCGTCCACAAATCTCGAATACCCTGCGACTCTTGAACCTGCCAGCATCGGTGCAGCGTCGAGTAGCAGCTGGGGTACTTTCCGCTGGCCATGCTCGCGCACTGCTGGGCTTGAAAGATGCCGATGCAATTGAGAAGTTAGCTGCTCGCATTGTCGCTGAAGGCTTATCGGTACGTAGCGTGGAAGAAATTGTGTCTGTCGGCCTGGCCGATAAGTCAAAACCGAGCAAACCGACTAAGGCCAAGGGAGTAATTAGTGCGCCTGGCTTAACTGAACTAGGTGAGCGGATGTCGGCCCGATTAGATACTCGAGTGAGCCTGGCTGTTGGGCAAAAACGGGGGAAAGTCATCATTGAATTCGCTACGTTAGAAGATTTGCGCCGAATTGTTGAAATCGTTGATCCCCCAACCCGGGGCATGTTCGGTGAACCTCTACTTTAGGGTTGTACACAGGTGAACAACCTGTGGAGAAGTAACTTTATGTGATGTAAATCACAATTATCATTTTCCAGTGGTCAAAGTAGCAATACGCTCAAGATAGCGCACCTGGCGAGCTCGGTTTGTCAGAGGTGAGCGCCTAGCAGATGCGCTAAGTAGATCTGTAATTATTCAAGAGCTGGCGAAATGGTTAACCAATACGAACAGCTAGCACGCGGCTAACCGCTAGCGCCAAGGCACTTGAGATAACATCTCGCTGCGTTGCATCTGCCAAAAGTTGGCTATCGCTTAGATTCGTGGCGTAGCCCAAATCAATTTTTACCACTGGCATTCGGGTTAACCGCAGCAGATCGCCAGTACGCGCGTGTGAGCGACAGTCTCGCATACCGGTCAGTGTTGTAATTTCCTGTTGCGCAGTTTCGGCTAAGCGTTCACCCATTACAGATTTAGAAAGACTGTGCCCGAAGTAAGCCGTGGACACACCGTTTGCTAGTTGGTTAGCGCATTTATCTAGATGTAATGACAAAACCAAATCAACTTTTTGTTCATTGGCTAAGCGAGCGCAGTCACGTTCATCTGGCCGACTGGATTTGGCCGCGCGAGCAAAAATAACCAAACTGCCCGCAGCGCAGAGGCGACCTTCAAGCCTGGTGGCAATGTCCCAGCACACATCAGCAATCGAGATGTCAGTGCCGACAAGTTTTGTTGCATCGTCGCTGATATCTAGCAAGATCGTGGCTGATTCAACTCCATGGCCAAAATCAATAGCGCCCAAATCGCGAAGATGTTCCTGGTTGCCACCAGAAACCGTGCGAGCTAGGCGCACAAACGCCGCAAACACCGCCGGACCGCAAGTGCCATCATCAGCTAGCCCAACGCTGCGCTGGAATTCCCTTACTGCATGATCTGTTATCGGGCCAAAGACTCCATCAAGACGATCTAAATTAAACCCGAGCTCTTGCAATTTATGTTGCAAGGTAGCAACGTCTTCACCATGAATCATTTTTCCAGGCATGTAGGTGAGAATTCGATCGCCTAGTACCCAATGAGCTTCTTCAAGTCTGCGGTAAGTTTGCGGACCAACAATGCCATCGATAGTTAGCCCACGAGATTGTTGGAATAGCCGAACAGCATTCAATACTTCATCATCGAAAACTTGTGATGCGTGTGCACCTTGTTCCGGCAATAACCCAAGTCGAGATAGACGTTGGCGAACCTCAACAACTACAGGATCGACATCGCCATTTCGTAATGAAACAGCAACCATGAATTACTTAAAGGTATTCAGCCAATTCAGCAAGCAAAGTAGCTTTTGGCTTAGCGCCAATAATTTGCTTAACTAACTGGCCATCCTTGTAAAGATTCAATGTTGGAATTGAAGTGATTCCACTGTTCGCAGCAATCGCTGGATTCTGATCAACGTCAATTTTGGCAATTACCAATTTGTCCGACAACTCACCAGCAAGCTCTTCAAGGATGGGAGCAACCTGTTTGCAAGGACCGCACCAAGTTGCCCAAAAGTCAACAAGCACAGGCTTGCTATTAGTTAAAACCGTATCGGCAAAAGTCGCGTCGGTTACTTCTACTGTTGCGCCCATTATTTTCTCCTTAATGATTGCTCATGCTGCTTCAAGCATAGAGTGTTGAAAGTTTTTTAGCCTTTATGCGCCAAGAAGCGTTCAGCATCAAGGGCTGCAGCGCAGCCAGAGCCAGCAGCAGTGATTGCCTGACGATAAGTATGGTCAACCAAATCTCCAGCTGCAAATACGCCGGAGAGGTTGGTAGCAGTAGAGCCAGGCACGGTTAGCACGTAACCTTCGCCGTCTAGGTCAATTTGGCCTTTAACTAACTCAGATCGTGGATCATGGCCGATTGCCACAAAGAGCCCGGTAATAGCCAGCTCTGAAGTCTCGCCGGTATTGGTATCACGCAAGGTAACACCAGTTAGTTTGCCTTCACCATGAATTTCGGCCACTTCGCTATTCCAGGCAAATTTGATCTTGGGATCGTTATGTGCGCGTTCGGCCATGATTTTGCTGGCGCGAAGTTCACCGCGGCGATGAATCAAAGTAACACTGTCAGCAAAGCGGGTAAGGAATGTAGCTTCTTCAATTGCTGAGTCGCCGCCACCAACAACAGCGATGTCTTGCCCGCGGAAAAAGAAACCGTCGCAAGTTGCGCACCAAGAGACACCATGGCCGGATAATGCTTTTTCGTTTGGCAAACCCAGTTCGCGATAACTCGAACCCATAGCTAGAACAATTGAGTGGCTTTGGTACTGCTTGCCTGAGCTGTCAGTAACTGTCTTTATCTCGCCTGTTAGCTCAGCGATAGTGACATCGTCAGTAATAAATTTTGCGCCAAATCGTTCGGCCTGGGCGCGCATGTTTTCCATAAGCGCTGGACCCATAATTCCTTCGGTGAAACCTGGGAAGTTCTCAACTTCAGTAGTGTTCATCAGCGCGCCACCAGCAGTGACAGCGCCTTCAAACACAATTGGGTTTAATTGTGCGCGAGCAGCATAAATGGCGGCGGTATAGCCAGATGGACCTGATCCAATAATGATTAGTTCAGCGACTTCATTAGTCATGTTTGGTCCTTTGCTTGCGGGTACATTTGGTGTTCTTTAGTTTACGCAGATGCCAATTGCGCAATTCAGGTGGTGTATGAGTTACAACCCGACTTTTACTTCCGCTATTCCGCCGACGTAGTTACCAAATTCATTGCGCGCCAACTTCGTCAACCAAATCAAAAGGTATCGCCCATTTTGTGGAGTTTCTGGGTTAAAGGTTTCGGTTTTGTTGGAGTTGCTAACTGTTCCTAACACTTGAGCGCTAGCCAAATCGGGAGTAGGCGAATCAGTTATAAAGACACTTGCCCCATGAGCCGGGGAAGTGAAAGTAACATCCACGTGGGCAACTTTTGTAGTTTCGCCCAAATCAATGAGTAAACCAACACCAGCTTTTTTGCCCAAGGTATTTGAGTAGTAAGTAGTAGTTACCCAAGCGGTCTTTGGCAAGCCATCGATTGCAAGTTTGGCCAAGTCAGAATTTTCTTGTCCGTCACCGTAAGGATCGTAACTAGTCGCTGATACCGGTGTCGCATAGCGAGTTGGCCAAGAATCTGAGGAAATTGTTGGCGATGGCGAGATCGAGCTGCTCGGGCTACTGGATGCAGTTGCCGAATTTGTCTGGGCCGGATTCGAGGGCAGACTTGCTGGCGCGTTGTGGAAGTTATGGGTCATTAGCTGCCAGCCTGCCCAGCCAAACAGATAAGTGATGGCCATGGCCAAAATAATGGTGCGTAAGCGCTTTGATTTTGGGATATCTTTGCCATGCCAGGTGACTTCATGGGCAGTCCATCTATTTACGGCAGCTTGTAAGTCGGCCATCGTTGAAGCATTCGTGATCGAGATTTCGTGAAGCAATTCGTCAACAGTTTTGAATGTTCCGTCTTGAGTTTTTTCATAAAGCTGGTCAATTGCTTCGCCCACACCAACGCGTTGTTGGCTAGGCAATGTCAGAGTCTTGTTATCGAGAATTTCCGCTGCGGGTAACCCACCTACCGGACCAGATGGCCAAGACGCTGTGACCATAGCGAAAAGCAGATCACCAAGTCCAGCGATGTCGCTCGATTTCGTATTTCCATCGGCTGTGAATAATGCGCCATCAATGCCAAATCCAGTTACCCGAATTTCTTGCGCATCGTTTAGATAAACATTTCTAGGCCGAAGGCGTCCATGTACAAGACCGAGTTCGTGCATCGCGCCGACTGCAGTTGTTGCTTGCGCAAATATGCGCAGTGCTTCTTTAACAGAAAAGGGCTCTAGGTTCTTGCTAAGAATATGGTCAATGGTTTGGCCATCAACCCATTCGGTTACAACACCTAAATACGGTTCAGTGTCTTCTATTGCCCGCACGCCAGTCACAAAATCACGCTCGACAATATCCAAGATAGCTACGGCATTGCGACTGCTATTTACCGCCGCCGCTTTTGCATGTGCCAGTAAGTTTTGCGCTCGCGGATCAGCATGTGGAAGTAGCACGATGCAAACAACTCGATTTAGTGAGTTATCGATGGCTCGCCAAAGTACCGCGTTGTGACTGGAGTTAATTTGAACATCTAAGGAGTAGCGTTCGGTAAAAGTACGCGTGGCCATCCTTAGTCCTTGCTAGAAGTTCTTCTCATAATTTGGCTAACCACGGAAGTGACTTCGTTAATCCGCATAATTTTGGCTAGTGACACATAACCTATCGCAAGAATAGTGGTAAATAGCGCAATTTGCTTTAGCGCATCCGCAGTTGAGTTGCTTGCAAATATATGAGTTGCTGCGCTCCAAGCAACAAGTCCAGAAAGCAACACGGCTACCAAAACTCTGGCCAACAATTGCACCAGGGCTTTTGTTGGAATTTCTGGCAGCCTTCGGGTCACTCGATTCCAAGTAATCGCGCAAATGAAGATGTATGCAATGGAATATGCCAGCGCCAAACTTGGCACTTTGTAGTTATCACTAACTGTGAAATAGAGAACTAGGCCGATACTCATGTGCAATGCGTTGAAGCCGAGATTAAACATGAATGGCGTTTTAGTATTTTCCTGCGCGTAGTAGGTACGAAGTAAAACGTAAAAAATAGAAAATGCAGGTAAGCCGATGGCAAACATGCTTGAGATGTAACCAACTGCCGCGCCTTGATCGTGGCTTGCTGCGCCATGGCCGTAAAGAATGACCCCAATTTGACTGCCCATGAAGTACAAAACTGCCGCGCAGGGAATGACGTAGGTAATTACATTGCGTAGTGCGATGCTGAGCTCTTGGGCAAATGCTGAAAGGTTTTTGGATTGCGAATGATTGCTTAGTCGCGGCAGCAGCGCGGTGATAATGGAGACGGTAATTATTGAATGTGGCAGCATCATCATGAGCTGCCCTTTCTGGTAAGAAGTGAACCCCATTGCAACTTGGGCATTCTGAACAGCAACTACGTTTGCGTAGGTCGTAAGTTTTGAGATGATCAAAAATGAAACCTGGTTTACAAAGACAAACCCAATGGTCCAAATGGCTAGGTCGCCCAATTTTCCTAAACCTGAATTTCGAAAGTCAAATCTAGGTGTGAATGTGTACCCGCTTTTACGCAGTGCCGGAAATAGAATTCCTGCTTGCACTATTACACCCAAAGTGGTTCCAGCTCCAAGTAGTGTCAATTGACCACTGGTCACACTTTGTGTTGTAGGAGTTAAATGAGTTAGCGCTAGGAAGAACAGCGCACTAGTAATCACGACGACGTTGTTTGCAATGGGCGCAAACATTGGCAGTTTGAAAACATTTCGCGCGTTAAGTATTTGCGATTCCAGAGCATAAATTCCATAAAAAATGATTTGTGGAATGCACCAGAGCGCGAAGACGATTGCTACGTGGAAATCTTGGCCAGTCCAACTACTCGTTGCGTACATGTGCACAATCAAGGCAGCACAACTCAAGGCAATCGCCACAATCGCGATTAGTATGACGCCGACCAAGGTAAGCAAGCGATCCGTGAAGACCTTGCCGTTATCTGCGTCTTCTTTCATGTGGCGAACAAGAGCTGGAATAAATACCGCATTAATTGCGCCGCCAGCAATCAAGATATAGATAATGTTTGGCAGACTATTGGCCACCGAATAGGTATCGGAAAATACCCCGGTACCAATTGCAGCAACTAGTGCGATGTCGCGCCCGACACCAGTTACCCGGCTCAGCAAAGTTCCAAGAGCCATTCCGGAAGTGTTACCTAGGCCTAAGGCCATTTAGTCACCTTCGATTCGCTGGTTAATTTCAAATTTCCACGGAGTTCTTGTCCGGCCCACCGCGGCGTTTTCGAGCGGCGTTCACAATGGCAATTAGCACCAAAAGCCCACATGCTCCCCATACCAGAGTACGAGCCACTGACTGATAGCTAGAGGAAGCCACCCAAATGTCTTGGGTTATGCCCAGGTCTTCATTCTTGGCATTCGTGAGTCTGATTTTGACATTTATACTTCCAGTGCCTTTGAAGTTGATTTTCACCGGAACCGTAACGCGTGTACCTGTTGGCACGGTAATTAGTTCACTTGGAACTGAAGTGAAGCGGCTCGTAGCCGGACTAGTAACACTGGCTCTTACTTGAATTGCGTAGCCAGACTTGTTTGAAATAGTAAGCGGAATATCGGTGCTAGCGCTGGCAACCGTAATTCGATGAGATGTTTGAATAGTGATACTTGAACGGATTCGTTCCAGTAGGGCTTGATTTTCTCTTACAAAATATTTCGCGCTTTGTGCCTTAGGGAACTGATCTGAGAAACTTCGTAGCCGAACCATTTCAAATCCAGAAGCGAAACCATCAGCTTTAATGGCAATGCCTAATTCATCTGCAAGGCGGGTTAACCGATTTCCACTAGTTACTAGCCCAGCAGGGAATTGTTTTATAGCGCCGTCGAGGTTAAAAATGGCTGGGTCGGTTTCGAGGCTAAGCGCGGTTTTGACAGTTACAAGTTCAGACCAATCATTGTTACTTAGACCTCGGGTGATTGCTGATAACTCACCTGGTTGGACATTCCAAAATGGTGGGCTTACCACTGCGACCGTGCGGCTTTGGTACGGAGACTCGGCAGTGATCATTGCAACGTTTGCGCTAACGCATTCAATGGCTCGCACGGATTCTCGAATTGTTAAGCAGCGGGAAATGCCGGCATCATAAATGAGACTCGCCTTATTGTTCACGATAGCAACGGCATTAGTTGTTTGGTATGGGTCGCCACTAACAAAAGTGTTAGAGAGCACTGGAGTTACGTTGCCAACATTGGCTAGTTGGACTGATGTTTGGGAATTAATTTGACCGTATTTTGGAAAATATAGAATTGGCTGTTTTGAATTTGTTTGACTCAATCTAAGGATTGGCCAAATGTCGGTAGGGCTATCTATAAACAACGATTGTAAATCTGTGTGGTTGAAAATTTGTGTCGCACTTTTGGCAGTTGCCTGCGTGAGTTTTTTCTTAACTTCGGTAACAAGCGGCTTTAACGCGGTATTTTGCAAATCGGCTAACCAGTTATCAACCGCTGGATCTTTTACTAAATCAATTGCATTAGTTTTTTGGTCCAAGATGTTGTTCAGTCGCACTAAAGTGCGCGCATCACTATTTATTGCTCCGCTAGTTCCATCGGCCAGGTGCTTATTCTGCACTGAAATTTGAGTTAGAAAAACTACCCTTGTTTTTTTAATTTGTTTGGACTCGTAAAACCACGGTTGCACATAATTGGTCTGTAACGCTGATCCACGCTTTACTAGCCCAAATACATAGAGGCCATCAACTGGTGAACCTAGCGCTTTATCTCCATCAAATTTAATCGAAAAAGAATTTGGTTTTGTTGATGAAGGTGCTTTAAGAAACACGGAAATATCTTGATGGCTTGTTCCTTGGCTTAGATGCGGGTCTGCCAGCACTTGTGCCAATTCGCTTCGTGTTTGTAATGGACCAAAAGTCACCAAATCTAAGTGAGTTTTCTGCCTTGCTACTGCGGCAGTAAATGTTCCACTAATTTGCACAGTGTGTTTTTTGCCAGCTGCGCTTTTAGTTACTTGTACTGAATTAATAGTCAAGTCTTCATTAATCGCCTGTGCTGGAATTGCGAAGACACCACCCAACAGTGCAATAAAGGTGGCGCAAAGCATGTTACGGATTACCAATGTCACCTTGCGTCTCATCTGATAATCACTCACTCCTTAAGAATACTTGGCGCGCATGCATCTCATTGCCCGCGCAACATTTAGGCTAGGAAGCGCGATGAATCAATCACCCGAACTAATAGCTACTTCGGTAGTAACCCAAGCGCTTGGCCAGATGTCCGACGTGATGGCGCTAGGTGAGTTGTTCGCTAGTTCAGGTTTCCAGTGCGCTCTTGTCGGTGGGCCAGTTCGCGACCTCATTTTGAACCGCAAAATCAAGGATTTAGATTTCACCACAAATGCAACCCCAGATCAGATGTTGGAGTTTCTGACCCCTTGGGCGGATACGGTTTGGGATATCGGGATTGAGTTTGGCACGATTGGGGTGCGTCGCGGCTCATTCATGGCGGAAATCACCACATATCGATCGGAAAAGTATGACGAAACCAGCCGCAAGCCAGTAGTTGCCTTCGGTGAATCGCTAGCCGACGATCTGGTTCGTCGTGATTTCACAATTAACGCCATGGCAGTGCGCATCCCTGAACTTGAGTTCATTGACTTGCACGGCGGGGTTAGTGATTTGTTGCATCGACTTATTCGTACTCCTCGAGAAGCCGAACTTTCCTTCTCGGATGATCCACTGCGCATGATGCGAGCTGCTCGCTTTGCCAGCCAGTTGGGCTTCACGCCGGTAGCAGACGTGATAATTGCAGCCACTGACATGGCAGCTCGCCTAGAGATTGTTTCGGCGGAGCGCATTTGCGATGAACTTTCTAAATTGCTACTCGGAGAGTTTCCAACTGCGGGGTTAGAAATCCTTGAGGGCACCAATTTGGCAACTTATATTTTGCCCGAATTACCCGCCCTGCAACTTGAGATCGATGAGCACCATCGGCATAAAGACGTGTACGAGCACAGCTTGCAAGTCCTAGAGCAAGCCATAGATTTAGAAACAACGCACGAACCAACCTGCGAGCCAGATCTTATTTTGCGACTCGCTGCGCTTTTACACGACATCGGCAAACCAAAAACTCGAAAGTTTGAAGCAGGCGGCGGCGTTAGCTTTCATCATCATGAAGTTGTCGGAGCCAAAATTGCTCGCAAACGATTAACTGCGCTGCGGTATCCAAACGATGTTATTGATTCGGTCTGTAAATTAGTTGAATTACATTTGCGCTTCCATGGTTATGGACAAGGTCAGTGGACTGATTCTGCAGTGCGAAGGTATGTCCGTGATGCAGGTGATCAACTAGCGCGCTTGCATAAATTGACTCGAGCTGATTGCACAACCCGTAACCAACGCAGAGCATTAATTTTGGCCACAACCTACGACGATTTAGAACAGCGCATTGCTGTGCTATCTGAGCAAGAAGAACTTCAGGCAATGCGGCCCGATTTGGATGGCGCGCAGATTATGGAGATTTTGGGTATTTCACCGGGACCACAAGTTGGTAAGGCGTACAACTATCTACTTAATTGCCGATTAGACGAAGGGCCGTTGGATTACGAAGTTGCTGTTTCCCGTCTACTTAGCTGGTGGCAAGATCAACAGAATTAAGCCTTTGCATTTACCGGTTTTATCTCGCGAATTAAAAATGTACATCCGATAAATGTGACAGCAATCGTCAAACTACTGAGCGTGGAATACCGTTGCAAAGCTGGGATAAGTGCGTAAGCAGAAATACCCAAGACCAAGGCGCCATTTAGCAACATATCAAAAATAGAAAATACTCGGCCGCGTTGTGCATCATCAATGGTTGCTTGAATTGTGGTATCCGCATTAATTTTTAGGAACTGCCCGGTGAACGCGATCGTAAACGCGGCAACACAGACTGAAAGTAGTGAGGCAATCGAGAACGCAATCCCAACAACTGGCAGACATGCCAAACAGGCGATGATACTGGCTCGGCGTAAATGGGCTTGTCGCATTACGCGGTGACCCTCATGGCTGGGTTCAGAGAGCAAGAACACGCTTATCATCGCTGCCACGAATGCGCCAAGGGCAGCGCTACCTGCACATGCACCAAAGTCTGAAATTGAGTTTGTGACTTTGCCAGCAGAACTCCATGCGGTGCGCGAAAGAATCAACGCATAGATAAGAGTTATACCGAAAGTAAATCTTTGCAGGGATGCAGCATAGATACTTCTACGCGCACCTGTTGATTCGCGCAGAGTCCTCAAGCCAATGTAGAGGTCATGAATTGAAGTTTTAAAGTGGTGACTTACCTTGGCCGAGGCTCCTGTTGGACCCAATATCATTTTCGGCTTTATGCGGGTAGCGAAGTAACTAGCTACGAGCGTGCAAAATGCGCCAATCAGAATCAACAACGAGTTCGCTCTGTCTGAACTGCCAAACAAATTTTGTGCACCGATGCCAAGACCGGCGGCAATGGCTGCGCTAGTTGTACCCAAAGTTGGGAATAATGCATTTGCTGTCACTAAATTTTCTCGGGTTACTACGTGTGGAACACTTGCAGCCAAACACGCTTGGATAAAGCGGTTAGCCCCCAAGCTAGTGAGCACTAATGCAGCAAGCAAGGCGTTTTGTCCATGGTTTAAAACGACCAAACAAATGGACAGCATCAGAGCGCAGCGCATTACATTCGACCAAAGCAAGATTTGCTGGCGCGAGCACCTATCAATAAATACGCCGACGAATGGACCAACTATTGAATAGGGCACTAACAAAATGGCGAACGCGACAGCAATGCCAGTTGCACTGTTTTGGCGCTCGGGTGAAAAAAGGACAAATGAAGTTAATGCCGTTTGCAGCAGCCCGTCCCCTGATTGTCCGGAAATACGAACTGCTAGAAGTAGCCGAGCGTTGCGAACTTGAAAAATGCGGGCAATCCGCTTAATCGCTTCAGTCATTTTTGTGTGGCCGCCAGCTTCGTAGTTTTCATTTTTAGCGTACTGCCGAATTGCTAAAAGTTTGGGAGCAAATGTGAATGGGACCCAGCCCGAAGGCTAAGTCCCATTCACAAGTTAAGGAGAGTCTAGATTTATGCTTCGCCGTTAATGAAAGCTTCAACTTCAAGACGGCACTTGGTGTCGTCGTACTGAACTGGGGGGCTCTTCATGAAGTAGCTTGATGCTGACAAGATTGGCCCACCGATGCCACGATCCAAAGCAATCTTTGCTGCGCGGATAGCGTCGATGATTACACCTGCAGAGTTTGGCGAATCCCAAACTTCAAGTTTGTACTCAAGGCTAAGTGGCACATCGCCAAATGCGCGACCTTCAAGACGAACAAAGGCCCACTTGCGGTCATCAAGCCAGGCAACATAGTCACTTGGACCAATGTGAACGTTACGAGCACCAATGTCATGTGACAACTGGGAGGTAACCGACTGGGTCTTTGAAATTTTCTTAGATTCAAGGCGTTCACGCTCAAGCATGTTCATGAAGTCCATGTTTCCGCCAACGTTTAGCTGGTAAGTACGATCAACAATCACACCACGGTCTTCAAAAAGTTTTGCCAAGACACGGTGCGTAATAGTGGCGCCCACCTGACTCTTGATGTCGTCACCAACGATTGGTACGCCAGCTGCAGTGAACTTATCTGCCCACTCTTTTGTGCTGGCGATGAATACTGGAAGTGCGTTTACGAATGCAACTCCGGCATCAATGGCGCATTGTGCATAGAATTTTGCTGCAGCTTCTGAACCAACTGGCAAGTAACAAACCAATACATCGGCGCCAGAATCTTTCAGCGCTGCAACAACATCTACCGGAGTTTCGTCGGATTCAACGACCATTTCCTTGTAGTACTTGCCCAGACCATCTAGGGTCACACCACGCTGAACTGTTATGCCACTTGGCGGAACATCAGCAAATTTGATGGTGTTGTTTTCGCTGGCGTGGATTGCTGAAGCAAGATCCTGGCCAACTTTTTTTGCGTCCACATCAAATGCAGCAACGAACTTAACGTCGCTGATGTGGTACGGACCGAACTGCACATGCATGAGTCCTGGCACTTGTGCTTTAGGGTCAGCATCTTTGTAATACTCGACACCTTGCACTAATGATGAGGCGCAGTTTCCTACGCCTACGATTGCTACTTTTACTGTATTCACTGGATTAGTCTCCTTAACTTTCAGTGATGGTTCTTGCGGTTGCTATTTTCTTACTCGAGTTACCCCGAGAAGTTTCTTGGGCGCTGGCTTCTTCACGAGCGATTAGTTCGTTGAGCCAGCGCACTTCACGCTCTAACGCGTCAAGCCCGTGTTGTTGTAATTCCAAGGTGTATCTATCAAGGCGTTCACGTCCCTTGACTAAGTTTTGTTGCAGTTGATCTAAGCGTTCTTCAATTCGGCTTCTGCGACCTTGTAAAATGTGAATACGGGTGCCGCTTTCTGTTTGGCTAAATAGCGACATCCGAATGGCGAATAGTTCATCGTCCCAAGCGCCAGGCCCGTTGTCGGCAACTAGTTCACTTAGTTGACTCTGACCTGCGCCAGTGAGTGCGTAAACAATGCGGGTACGTTTGCGATATGGGCTATCAGGATTTGCATCCTGTTCAGTGATAAAGCCACGTTCAACTAATGATTTGAGGGTTGGATACAGGGCCCCGAATGAAATTGAGTTAAAAAGTCCGAAGACGGAAATTAATCTTTTGCGTAGTTCATAGCCATGAGCTGGATTTTCGGATAAGACGCCAAGCACAGCAAGTTCTAGTGCTGCTGAGCGCTTTGCCATCGAATTTCCTTAAAATAATGCTTTTATGATGTATCAAAATGATACATCTATAAGATACAGCAAACTGGTCCACATCCCCAAACAGGCGCCACTATGGGCGTGTGGGCTTAGAGTAACTGTGTGGCTAAGTCGGGAAATACCCCAAGTATTAAGGGATATCGCATAGGTGGCGGTTTTACTGCCGCGCCGCGCCAGGTCCCTTACCCAGCGCAGGAAGTCGCTGATCCGGCTAGACCGCGCAATATTCTCGATTATGTTTTAGCTCGCCGAGCAGTCCTTGAGGAACTGAAGCGAAACGCACTTATGAGTGCACAGATTTGTGACGCCGATCCTTACCTGCTTCGGGCAGCGCAACATCATGGCGAACAAACCGAACGCAACTGCCCAATCTGCGCAAAAAGTGAACTAGTTCATGTCACATATGTTTTTGGTGACGACTTGGGTTACCAATCTGGCCGGATCAAGTCATCAACCGAATTGACCGAAATGGCATTTGAATACGGGCACTTCCAAATTTATGTCGTTGAAGTTTGTCAGCGTTGCGAATGGAACCATCTGTATCTTTCTTATGCGTTAGGCGACGGCAAGTCACGTCCAATACCGCGAAAACCAAAAGATGTGTTGGAATAGATAAGTGATTAACTATCCACGGCGTGGCCGAACTGGTATTCGTCGATGGATTCCATCTTGGCGGTTAATTTTTGGACTAGGTATAACTGGCGTAGCACTTCTGTTCCTTGCACTGTTTCTTTCGGTGAAGTTCATTTCAGTTCCACCAGCAAATTCGTTAGCACAATCGCAGACGACGATTTTTTATTATGACGACGGAAAAACAGAACTCGGCCGTATCGGTACGACCAATCGGATCTCTGTTCCTTTGAAGCGAGTTCCACTAATTACGCAGCACGCAGTTTTAGCTGCTGAAGACCGTCAGTATTACGAACATGGTGGAGTTTCCTACCGCGGTCTTGCCCGCGCACTGCTGAACAACATCAAGGGCTCCGCACAACAAGGTGGTTCAACAATCACACAGCAGTATGCCAAGAATGCCTACTTAACACAGAGCCGTACCTTTACCCGAAAGCTCAAAGAGCTAATCCTTTCAATCAAACTTGAAAGCACAATAAGTAAAGACAAAATTCTTGAAGACTACCTGAACACAATTTATTTTGGCCGCGGTGCTTATGGGATTGAGACTGCGGCAAATCAATATTTCGGTAAGGACACTTACGAACTAAATATTTCGCAGTCTGCGATGCTTGCGGCAATTATTCAAGCACCAAATGGGTTAGCACCAGAGTCTAATTTGGCCGGTCTGAAATTTCGTTGGAACTATGTTCTAGATGGCATGGTTACCCAAGGCTGGCTAACAAAAGCACAAAGGGATGCCCAGGTTTTCCCGCATGTTCGTAAATATTCTTTACCAAACTCATTTTCTGGTCCGCGCGGATTCCTATTGGAGCAAGCTCGACAGGCACTGTATAAACAGGGTGTAACTGAAAATGAACTGAATCTTTCTGGGTATCGAATCACCACAACTTTCAATAAACAGGCAGAAGACTCGGCTATCGCAGCTGTTCAAAGTCAGGGCCCAACATCAGGAAATTCTGGATTACGTATTGGTCTTGCCTCAGTTAGACCAGGCACTGGTGAAGTTGTCGCAATTTATGGTGGCGCGGATTATTTAAAAGACCAACTAAATAATGCAACCCAAGCCATCGGCCAAGGTGGTTCAACATTTAAACCGTTCACACTTGCTTCGGCATTTGAAAATGGTTTCACATTAAATTCCATGTTTAGTGGACGCAATGGCACGTATGTCCGAAATTACCAGGTAACTAATTACGGCGGTGAATCGTGGAGTGGAAACATTAGCCTGCTAACGGCTACTGAGCATTCAGTTAACTCGGCATTCGTGCAATGTGCTGATCGCATTGGCACCGAAACTGTATTGGATGCAGTAAAGCGCGCTGGAATGCCGGAAAACACGGCTGGATTAAACGCTGGATTGACGCTCACTCTAGGAACTGCGAGCCCACATGTTGTTGACGAAGCTGGGGCTTACGCAACCTTTGCCGCACATGGTATTCAGGCAAGTCCTGTTTACATCAAAAGGATCATTGACCTTTCGGGAAAAAAAGTTTTTGAACTGAAGCCAACAACAAAGCAGGCGTTTAGCGCCCCTGTTGCTGACACTGTAAGTTACGCGCTACAGAAAGTTGTTCAAGTTGGTACTGGTTTTGCCGCTCGTGCGTTAGGTAGACCGGCAGCCGGTAAAACCGGAACAACAAATGACAACATGTCGGCTTGGTTCTCTGGTTTTACACCAGAACTGGCAACATCAGTGATGCTTGTTAAAGACGATGCCAACGGCAATCCAATTTCCCTAGCCGGAACTGGTGGAATGTATAAAGTAACTGGCGGCTCTTTCCCAGCGCGCATCTGGACTGCGTACATGAAAGGTGCATTGGTCGGAACAAAAGTTACTCAGTTTGCGCCGCTACCCAAAGGCCCATTAAGTACCTTGAAGCCGGGCAAGCCATCACCAAGTGCAAATGTGTGGGTGACCGCGGTGCCATCAGCATCGGTAACTTCAACAGCCATACCAAGTGTGTCCCCGACTAATCAGCCAACACAAAGCTCTTCTAGTAGTCCAACCCCAATTGATAAAAATCATGCACTTTTACCGGACGTAACCAACTCGTCAACCGGTGGAGTTTTAGACACTTCCGCAAGCAATTTATTAATCGCTTTAGGGTTCAATCCAGTTCTTTCGCCTATTGATGGCAGTGACCCGGCGCTGCCGATGTATGTAATTAGTCAGTCACCAACCGGCAATACCATTTTGCCTAGGGGAACTACGGTTGTGCTTACGACGTCAAATATTGCGCCGTAGTTTATTTCCAGATCACTGCATCAAAATTTGCAGTTGTATTTCGAACAGTGCAAGCAATCTCATCGCCAACATTTATCGCGCAGTTATCAGCCCACAGCATCGATACTTGCATGTGCGGTGGTTCGACAAAATTTAAATTGCTTCCCTTAAAGGTAAATGGCGATCGTATTTTGCCAACTGCCTGGGCAAGTCCCTCAACAACAGCGATTCCACGCTTGCGCAAACTTGATGCAGTAATCGGCGCGGAAAGCGCGACTCCATGCGCAGTGCCGCCACTTACTACAACTAATTTTCGCCCACCAGAATTTTGCTGGTAGCCAGCTTTTTCGTTGTCAGCAATCTCATGAACTGCCAAGACTGTTCCAGTAACTGAAAGCGCATTTGAATTGCCAAGCCAAAGCGAGGTACCTAATCTAATTTGTATTCTTACATCAGGGCGCTCACGCTTTATTTGTGCGAGCTCAGTGGCGCTCAAATGCGAGACGCTAATCGGAATTGGTTCACTTGCACTTTCAGCTATGTCACTAAACCACGAAATCCAGCCCACAATTTCGCGAACTTTGTTCGAGCTGGTATTCACCCCTGATGTTTCAAACTTGGTCAATTTATTAATAGTTGGCGCAACGATAGGTAAGTGCAATGAAAATCCGACAACGGATATGTCCTGGTCCAGTTTCTTGAGTACTTCAGCAATTTGATGTGGCGCAAGACCAAAGCGATTCATTGAAGTCAGCGCTTCAACCCAAACTTTCTTAACTCCGATTTTTTGGGCGACATCCAATTCTGTTGTGCTAACCACAGCAATCAAGCGGTCAGAGTGTTCTTCCAGAAGTGATGTCCAATGTGTACTAGCTAATGTGTCAGTTGAACTAATCGGCTCAAGAACTACAACTTGTCCGTTGAAGTTTTCAAGTACTTCCTGGGCTTCCCAAATTGTGCCAATACAAACTTGCTCGAGGGACAACTTAGTGACTTCATGCGCAAGTAAACTACGTCCAAAGCCGTACCCGTTGCCTTTAATAACGGGAAGCACCTCGGCCCCGGCATCTTGATACTGGGCGATAACACTGCTTAAATGCGAGCGAAACTTATGCGCATCTACGGTAAGTGCGAATGTCATAACTTATCTCCGGCGTCCCATGTAGAACGTGAATGCTTTAGCCAGTAACGGTGAAACGTTGTAATCCCATTCCCCGACATACTCTTGAGCATATCCGCCAGTACCGAGTTTGAATTGAATTAGTCCGAACAGATGATTGCTTGTGTCTAATGTCTCAGAAATTCCACGAAGGTCGTATGTTGCGCAACCGGCATCGCGCGCATGGCTAATCATCGCCCACTGAATCGCATTGCTCGGTCGCAAATCGCGCGCCGCAGTAGTAGATGCTCCATATGAATACCAAGCGTGTTCGCCAACACGGGTTAGGGTGGTTGCAGCAATGGCGCCATCATGATCGTCATGCTCGGCGATAAATAGTTCGATCCGATTCTGATCTTCAGCTTTCATGGCTTTGTACATTTGCTGAAAATACTCCATTGGACGAGGCGTGAATCCATCGCGCTTAGCTGTTTCAACGTAGCAATTATGGAAAGCCGGAATATCGTCGTAGCCACCGATGCGGATGCGAACACCAGACTTTTCTGCTTTTCGAATATTTCGTCGCCACAGCTGGTTGAATCCCTGTAAAAGTTCCTCTTCAGTTTTATTACTTAAGTTCAGTTGAAACACAAAGCGCGGTTGAAAGTCACCAAACTCTGCTTCGCTTGCGCTTGGTTGCTTCCAGCCGCTTCGCGTTAAAACTCCAACTAGTTGCTTTGCTGCTGCATTTACTTCGTCAGACTTGAGTTCGCTGATCTTCTTTGCTTGTTCGCCAGAAATGGCATCTTTTAGGTTTTCGTTTTCCCAAGTACGGGCCCAGACATGCGGTCCGATTTTCAGTTGAAAAATATTGTTGGCTTTGGCAAAACTAACTAAAGCCGGCAAAGCCGCGGCCACTATTTCTGGATTTTCCCACGACAGATCAGGACCTTCTGGCAGATAGCCAAAGTACCGGTCGACCTTAGGTAATTTACGAGTAAGAAGAAGCCCTGCTCCAACTAATTCGTCACCATCGAACCAGCCAAGTGATTTTGCTAACCAATCACGTTTCACAATGCCCCAGGCTGGAGTTTGCAAAAATGAAACACTTGGACGCGAATTTATATAAGTCAGATGTTCTTCTGAAGTAATGAGTCGCACATCCATGTGATTAAACCTACCGACTGCTTTAGTTCAACGAACTATTTAGAAGTGCAATGTCGGCGAGAACACCTTCACTCGGTGTTTCCAAAATCACCGGTGCGTTCGCAGTGGTTAAACAGTGCAAGATGTCATCCATAGCGATGTTGCCTTCACCGAGGTTGGCATGGCGATCTCTACCAGAAGCAAACTCATCGCGACTGTCGTTGCAGTGCACTAAGTCGATGCCGCCGGTTATGCCAATAATTTTTTCAGCAACATCATTCATGCTGATACCACCTGCGTGCGCATGGCAGGTATCTAGACAGAAGCCAACGCCGGTGTCGCCAACGAAATCCCAAAGCCGTGCGATGGTGTCGAAGTGCCGAGCCATTGCATGATTGCCACCAGCAGTGTTCTCAATCAAAACTGGAACTTTCATATCCAAACCAGATAGCGCCTTAACCCAATTCTCAAACCCAAGCGTTGGATCATCTTCTTGCGTGATGTGTCCGCCATGCACAATTACGGCTCGGGCTCCAATTTCGGCGGCCGCATCAACATCTGTTTGCAAGAGCTTTCGACTAGGAATTCGCACCTTATTATTCGGGCTAGCCACATTGATTACATAGCGAGCGTGCACATAGATCCCAATGTTTTCAGCTTCTGCTTGTGCTTTTAAGCCTTGGGCCCCGCCAGGATGTGGGAAAACCGCGGCCTTGAACGTCTGGGGTTCACCACAAAAAAGCTGAATATGCGGGATATTTAAGGCTTTTGCGTCAGTAATTGGGTCATCTGAGCCAATATGGGCGCCGATTGCAATGTTGCTCATTATCTAAGGGTACTCGGGCTGGTGGAAATACGAGTTTTAGTTCTAGGGCTTTGTCATTTATGCTTAGAACCTTGATCCCTCCTGCCACGGAAAGACCGTGGCCGAGTAGTCCATAGGAGGTGGGTATCAGTATGCGTAACTACGAAGTAGTCGTAATCCTTGACCCAGAACTCGAAGAGCGCACCGTTGCTCCATCACTAGACACATTCCTAAATGTTGTCAAAAACGATGGCGGAACTGTTCGCAATGTCGATATTTGGGGTCGCCGCCGTTTGGCATACGAAATCAACAAAAAGGGCGATGGCATTTACGCGCTCCTAAACATTGATTGCACTCCTGCAGCCGTATCCGAACTCGACCGTCAACTTTCACTGAATGAATCTGTGCTTCGCACAAAGGTCATTCGGGTTGATAAAAAGTAAGGCTTGTCATGGCACAAGGCGATGTCACAGTCACAGTAACTGGAAATCTAACTGGTGATCCGGAACTTCGGTTCACCCCAAATGGTGCGGCTGTTGCCTCATTCACTGTTGCATCAACAACTCGTGTTCTAGACCGCAACACCAATGAATGGAAAGACGGAGACACTTTGTTCCTTCGTTGCAGCGTTTGGCGTCAGTACGCCGAAAACGTTGCCGAGTCATTGACCAAAGGCACCCGCGTAATTGTTACCGGTCGCTTGAAGCAGCGTTCATACGAAACCAAAGAGGGCGAAAAGCGCTCTGTGGTTGAGATGGATGTTGACGATGTCGGTCCAGTTTTACGTAATGCAACAGCAAAGGTCACTCGTGTGGCCCGTAGCGAAAACGGCGGCTCCAACGCAAGCGCCGCACCGGCAGACGATCCATGGGCCGCACCAGCGCCAATGGATGAGCCTCCGTTTTAATCAGTATTCAACCATCTACCATTCCGGAACGGTCCGGGCTCTGGAAGGAGCACCACAATGGCTAAGCCACCAGTAAAGAAATTCAAGAAGAAGGTTTGCGCTTTCTGTCGTGAAGACGCAGCACCTATCGACTACAAGGACATTACGACTCTTCGTAAGTTCATCTCAGATCGCGGCAAGATTCGTGCTCGTCGCGTAACCGGTAACTGCACCCAGCATCAGCGCGATATCGCAAATTCTGTAAAGAATGCTCGCGAAATCGCATTGCTGCCTTACACCTCAAGCGCACGCTAAGGAGGAGCTGACATGAAACTTATTTTGACTCAAGAAGTATCAGGTCTCGGTTCAGCCGGCGACGTTGTAGAAGTAAAAGATGGTTACGGCCGTAACTTCCTAGTGCCACAGGGCCTTGCAACTGCATGGACTCGTGGCGGCGAGAAGCAGGTTACAACCATCAAGCGTGCGCGTAATAAGCGTGCGGTTCGCGATCATGATCATGCCCTTGAAATCAAGGCTGCTCTTGAATCCACACCAGTTGTACTAGCTGTGCGTGCTGGCGAAGCAGGTCGTCTATTCGGCTCGGTTACCGTTGCCGATGTTGCATCTGCAATAACCACTGCATCTGTAGACAAGCGCAAAGTGCTACTAAGTGCACCAATCAAGACAACAGGACGTCATTCAGTGCGAGTTCAGCTAACTGCTGACGTTGTGGCTGATGTGACTCTTGATGTTCGTGGAGCAAAGAGCTAAGTATCTCTTAAGAAGTGGCTCGCAGGCAGATGCTTGCGGGCCACTTTTCATTTCGTACTAGTCAGAGATTTGTGCGAGAATTAAGCCATGACAACTTTGACATTGCACACTAATAAGGGCGACATCTGCCTAAACATTTTCGATACCCATGCACCTAAGACTGCAGCAACTATTTTAGGTCTGGCACAGGGAACAGTTGAGTGGACCCATCCGGCGACAAACGCGGCGACCACTACTCCTCTTTATGACGGTGTAGTTTTCCATCGTGTAATTGATGGCTTCATGATTCAAGGTGGCGATCCACTAGGTCGTGGCACCGGTGGCCCAGGTTTCCGTTTTGCTGATGAGTTCCACCCAGAGTTGTCGTTTGATCGCCCGTACCTTTTAGCGATGGCCAATTCGGGACCAGCCACAAACGGTTCACAATTCTTCATTACAGTTACACCAACTCCACACCTAAACTTCAAACACACAATTTTCGGCGAAGTTGCAGATCAGCAAAGCCGCGATGTAGTTGACGCAATTGCCAGCGCTGCTGTTGGTCCGATGGATCGACCAGTTGAAGATATCGTGATTAATTCAGTCACCGTTGCCTAGGTTCTAACTGTGGCAGTCTGCTATCGACACTCTGATCGCCTAACCGGCATTACCTGCAATAGGTGTGGTTCCTTCATCTGCCCTGATTGCATGGTCAATGCTCCGGTTGGGTTTCAGTGTCCTAGTTGCGCGGCCACGAGTAGCCCTCGAGCAACCAGAGCAACTCCAACAACAAACGGTGGCTGGTTAGCAAGCATTCCACCAGTTACTCGCTGGATTTTGGTTGCCTGTGTTGTTATCTATTTCGTCACTCGCTTTACCGGCAGCGTAGACGACTGGAACTTTAGTTATGGCATGTGGCCGTACGGTGTGGCTTCAGGTCAGTGGTATCGAGTAATCACAGCAACATTTCTGCACGGCGGAATCTTGCACTTACTGTTCAATATGTATGCACTTTATATTCTTGGACCAAACCTTGAGCGCATGCTGGGTTCAAAACAATTTTTCGGTCTTTACTTTTTATCAGCGCTTGGTGGGTCAACACTAGGGCTTTGGTTTTCAGATCTGAACTCGAATTCAATCGGAGCTAGTGGGGCAATCTTTGGCTTGCTAACTGCGACCATTGTGATTGGCCGACACCTGCGGGCCGATGTGTCTCAGCTAATTGTTTTGCTAGTAATAAATGCTGCTCTTGGTTTCACGGGTGGAATCGATTGGCGAGCACATCTTGGTGGCGCGCTAACTGGGGCTTTAATCGCGGCAATTTATGTGCAGGATCAAAAAGGCACTAGTCGGGTATTGCAGCGACTTGGCACAAGCGGGGTTTTCATTGGCCTGATTGTCCTGATCTTCTTGCGCTACCAACAGCTGTTGGGTTAAATCCTGCCGATCTTGCCCCGCTAAAGCAGGAGTAAATCGCACGAACCCTCTGCCAGTATCTAAATTCTTTTGGTATGGTTTGAGTATGCCAATTTCAAAATCACGCAAAAATAAGCCAGTCTTCACCCCACCATCGGTTGCCAATCCAAAGTCGGCCAAGTTTGGTAATCCGGCTTGGTTAGCTCCAGCTATGGTGACAATGTTCATCTTGGGACTGCTGTGGATTGTCATTTTCTACCTTGCGGGCACCACTGTGCCGTTAATGAAGGATCTGAACAATATTCAGAATATCTTGGTTGGCTTTGGCTTTATTGGCATCGGGTTTGGTTTTGCAACTCGCTGGAAGTAACTAACGAATTACATGAATGTAATTCGTCCCCAACGGTGGAAAACCCTGTGGATAACTCCACAGCGCCATAATCTGGCTAAGCACTTGGTAGCTGGATTAGTTGCCGCCGTTGCTGGACTGCTTTTTGTCGCTAGCCATGTCACTGCCTCAGGTACCGACTTACGCACTGGTGGCGTTGAGGATTTACGCGACTTAGTGATTTATCGAGCGGGCAACGTAGCCCGCCTGGCTCAAGATGTAGGCAATCTAGATAACAAAGTCAGTAACTTAACTGGAAAACATATCCCTGCGAGGCTAACTGCAAAACTGGCGGCACTTGATGAGCAGGCCGGCAACACTGGGTTATTAGGACCAGGTCTGATGGTTACCTTAGATGATGCGCCACATCAAGCAGGCGAAATTCTGCCGATAACAGTTGGCCCAGATGATCTGGTAGTTCATCAACAAGATGTGCAGGCTGTGGTGAATGCGCTCTGGCGTGGTGGCGCCCGGGGAATTCAGGTGATGGACCAGCGTCTTATATCCACCTCGGCTATTCGTTGTGTGGGCAACACTTTACTTTTGCAAGGTCGCGTGTACAGCCCGCCCTTTCGTATTTCCGCTATCGGTAACATCCCTGATTTAGAGGATGCACTCTATTCTGAACCTGGCGTAGTTCTATACCGCGATTATGTTGATCGCTTAAAGCTTGGCTGGAATGTGAAAATTAAATCTTCGATGTACTTGCCAGCATGGCAAGGCGCAATTTCTCAGTAATTAGTTTCTGTGAATTAACGGCGCTAAACCAAGAGCCAAAGTTTGCGCATTGGTGTCACCACAACGTACTAACCATTCAGCGAGCATGATGTGACCACCTTCAGTCAAAACTGACTCTGGATGGAATTGCACACCTTCAATGTCCGCGCTCTTGTGGCGCAAACCCATGACAACTCCAGACTCTGTTTGCCCCGTAATTTCTAGCTCAGCAGGTATGGTGTCTGCCTCAACTGCAAGTGAATGGTATCTAGTTGCAGTGAATGGATTTGTTAGGGGCGTCATAACACTGCTGCCTTGGTGGAAAACTTGCGAAGTCTTGCCATGCAAGAGTTCAGGCGCGCGCGATACGGTGGCCCCGAACGCCTCTGCGATTGCTTGATGTCCTAGACACACACCAAAAATCGGCACAACTCCACCTAATTCTTTTACGATACTGATGCAAACCCCAGCATCGGCTGGTGTGCCGGGTCCAGGTGAAAGTAAAATACCGTCATAAGTTTTTGCTTGCTCGATCGCTACTTCGTCATTGCGTTTAACATCTACCTGCGCCCCAAGTTGCCCGAGGTATTGCACGATGTTGTAGACAAAGCTGTCGTAATTATCGATTACTAAAATGCGAGTCATGAGATAAGCCTAAAGTCCAGACATTACATCGGTGGACTTGGCGAGACCGATGGCGTCTGTGACGTAGTCGGACTTGAACTAGGACTCGAACTAGGACTCGCAGTTGGCGAATTAACCAACTGCGCAACTGTCAAAGTTATTTTGCTACCAGGTGTAGCCCCTTGCCCCTTGCCCGGTGTTTGAGCAAGAACTAAGCCATCTGGTTTGTCTGCTCCTTGTTCAAAAATTACTTGAACATTAAAGCCAGCATTTACCAGGTCGTTATTGGCCTGCGTCCGCGACTTGCCCACAACATAAGGCACTGTAACTTTCCCAGAAGCGATTGTTACATCGACTGCGCTACCAGCTGCAACACTTGTTGCAGGATCTGGGCTCTGGCTCAATACCGTGCCGGCAGCTGGAACATCAATATTTGTCGGGCTGTCTTTTTGGGTAATCTTGCCAAGCTTTAATCCAGCCGCGCCTAAAAGTTTATTCGCGTCGTCTTCGGATTTCGCCAAACTTAAATCAGGCACTGTTGCCTTGGCCACACCGGCGGAAAATACGATGTCGATTGCGGAACCTTCATTGATTGTGGTTCCAGCTTCGGGCTTTTGGCTCAAGATTGTGCCTGGCAGGGCGCTCGGATCATTTTGTGGGGTTTGCGTGCCAAGCTGCAACTTGGCATCGGCAAGTGTTTGTGTTGCATCCGTTACTGAGAATCCAACCAAATTTGGTGCCTGCATTGTCGTGTTGCCGCTAGATAATTTAAAGGCTAGGAAACACATTCCTGCGATAGCCAAGGTTCCAAGTAAACCAAAGGCGATCCAGCGACCTTGATTTGGCTTGTTCTGTGCAGGCGGCACTGTTACCTGCTCTTGAATTCTAGGCATCACAGCTGTATCAGACAGCGGTATTGCAACTGTTGGCGCATTTGAAATTTCAGCTGCAGTAACTGCAACAGCCACTGGCATCCCGGCCATCACGCGCTCAACGTCTGAACGCATTTCAGCTGCGCTTTGGTAGCGCTGCGCAGGGTGCTTAGCTAGCGCATGTAACACGACGGCATCAAGAGTTGCAGAAATCGCACTATCAACTTGTGATGGCGGTTTGGGTAACTCGTTTACATGTTGGTACGCGATTGAAACAGCAGTTTCACCGGTGAAAGGTGGCTTACCAGTTAGCAGTTCGTACATCACACAACCGGCAGCATAAATATCGCTGCGAGCGTCAACAGTTTCGCCTTTGGCTTGTTCGGGTGAAAGATACTGGACGGTACCCATAATCGCACTCGCGGCGGTAACCGAAGTAAGAGCATCGCTCATTGCCCGCGCAATACCAAAATCCATAACCTTTGCATCACCGTGGGTATTTATCATGATGTTCGCCGGCTTGATGTCGCGATGAACAATCCCATGGCGATGCGCATAATCTAGCGCGGCCAAAATGCCTGCGATAATTTCCAAACTGCGCTCTGGCATGATTCTTGGACCATTTGCCAGCATATGTTGCAGAGTTACCCCATCGACATATTCCATCACAATGTAAGGCACCAGCAGTTCGCCAATTTGTTGTTCCCCAGTGTCGAACACCGCAACAACATTTGGATGGTTTAAACCAGCAGCAGCTTGAGCTTCGCGGCGAAACCGATCAAGGAATTGCGGGTCGCGAGCCAAATCAGGTCGCAAAATTTTGATAGCAACGCGTCGATTTAGTCGGGTGTCTGCGCCCTCGTGAACTTCAGCCATACCGCCACGGCCAATTACTTGACCAACTTCGTAGCGATCACCTAAGAGTGTGAATTGCACTGACCTGTTCTCCCTTTTACGAAGCAACGTGGATTGTATTTCTATTGTTCACTACGAAGCGGTTTGCTGCGTAGTGAACACTCCTATTTTGGCAGTAATCGCTATTTATCGAGTACTGCCTGCATAACAGCCCGAGCAATTGGAGCGGCTAACCCATTGCCGCTGATTTCTGTTGCGCCCCCGCCGTCTTGCAGAACAACGGCTACTGCTACTCGAGCGTTTACTGCAGGAGCAATCCCCACAAACCAAGCGTGGGCTGGCGAACCTGCGCTGGTTTCGGCAGTACCCGTTTTCCCGCCCACAGCAACACCATAAATTCGAGCATTTGAACCAGTGCCTCTATCGACCACGTGCATCATCATTTGGGCCAGCGCACGAGCATTCGCCGCAGTCATTGCGCGCGAGAATTGCTGCGGCGTGGCATTTTCTAAAACTTTTAGATTTGGCCCGAGTACTTGGCTTACCAAGAACGGCCGCATCACAACGCCGTCGTTTCCGATACCAGCTCCAACTAGCGCCATCTGCAGCGCAGTTGCTTGCACATCAAATTGTCCGATTGCGCTCATCGCAGTTTGGGCTTTGTCCAGTCCGCTGGGAAATACACTGGTGGCTGCATTCATTGGAACTGAGAACGAGGTTCCAAAGCCAAACTTCTTAGCTTGTTCTGAAATCGCATCTTCACCAAGTTTCATGCCAAGCCAAGCAAAAGCGGTGTTGCAAGAAACTGCCAGGGCATTATCTAGCGTCGTCTTGTCGTTGTATCCACAAGAATTATGCGTCCAGTTCCCCAATCGATGAGTTGAATTAGGCAACCCAATGCTTGCTGGGCCTGGCAAGGTGGAATCTGCTCGGTAATTACCCGACTCGAGCGCTGCTGCTGCGGTGACTAACTTAAATGTTGATCCTGGTGGCAAAGTCATGGCAAGTGGACGATTAAGTAATGGCTGCTTTGGATTTTCGTTCAGATACTGCCAGTAGTTTTGCATGTCTGTCGTATCGTGACTTGCCAGCCGATTCGGATCAAAACTAGGTGAACTAGCTAGCGCCAAAATTGCTCCAGTGCTGGGATCAATCGCGACGACTGCGCCGGTTCTGCCGTTAAGTGCATCCATAGCAGCTTTTTGCGCGCGCGGATTAATCGTTAATTCAACTGCGCCACCTTGTGGTTGACGGTTTGCAAATAGTTGTTGAAGGCGGTCAACAAAGAATCGGTTGTCGCTGCCAGATAACACATCGTTCTCTTGCTGCTCAATTCCGGTAGCACCGTATACAAAAGAATAAAAGCCAGTCGCTGCCGCGTAAGTCGGCCCGTTTGCGTAAGTGCGCAAATATTTGAGCGCATCATTAGTGGTTTTAGATTGTGCAATTGGGTCTGAACTAATCAGGATTGGCCCGCGCTGCTTTGAGTACTCAGCGAGCAGTACCCGTTGGTTTCCAGGCTTGTGTCGTAACTCTGCTGAATTAAAGAATTGGATGTAGGAAAGATTTGCAATCAGCGCTAGCATCAGCAAAATCAAAATCAGAGTTACTCTGTTAATTTGTCTAGTCATGATGACAACCCAACAACTGCTAAATCTGAGTCTTCAGGTTTACGCGCAGAGTTTGAAACTCGTAACAGTAAAGCCATCAGGATGTAGTTAGCGACTAGCGATGATCCACCGTAGGAAAGAAATGGCGTTGTAAGGCCAGTCAATGGAATTAAGCGCGTCACGCCACCAATTACTATAAAAGTTTGTAGGCCGATTGCAGTTGTTAGTCCGATGGCAAGCAGATTGCCGAACTGGTCGCGAGTTGCAACGGCTGCCCGGGCGCCTCGTTCAATAGTCAAAACATAAAGCAGGATGATCGCGATGAGACCGGTTAATCCAAGTTCTTCACCAAGAGCTGATGTGATGAAATCTGTTTTAGCGAATGGAACTAGTTGTGGGTAACCGCGACCCCATCCGGTTCCGAATACGCCACCATTGGCAAAGCCGTAAAGTGATTGCACAATCTGATACCCGTTGTCAGTTGCTTGGCTAAACGGATCAAGCCAAACACTAAAGCGAATTCGCACATGACCGAATGTCTTGAACGCCAAGAAACTACTTACCACCAACAAGAGGCCACCAAGAATTACCCAACCGCGTCGGCCCGTTGCCACGTAGAGCATGACGATAAACAAGCCAAAAATAAGAAGTGAGGTTCCTAAGTCACGCTCAAGAATTAGGACAAGCAGGGCTGCTGCCCAAACAATAAGTAGTGGGCCAACATCCTTAGCTCGTGGGAAACCGATGCCAATAACTTTACGATTGATAAGTGCAAGTGAGTGCCGTCGCGTAACGAGAAAACCAGCAAAGAAAATAGTCAACAGAATTTTTGCAATTTCACCAGGTTGGATTGTGAAAACTCCTAGATCAATCCAAAGCTGTGCCCCATTAATCTCAACGCCAACCCCTGGAATTAGCGGCAAGAACAGCATTAAAATTCCGGTCACGCCGCAAGTGAAAGTTAGTCGTTGTAGTCGGCGATGATCAGTAATTATGAAGAGCACAGCGCAGAAAAGCAATAAGCCAACAGCGAGCCAAGTTATCTGCAGGTAAACGTCTGGAGTTGGCGCAGCTACACCTCTTATGTCAGCTAACTTTTGGTTAGAAACATCTAGACGATGGATCATCGCAAGGCCCAGCAGGTTGAGCATTGCCACTGCAGGCAAAATTACCGGGTCCGCATAAGGTGCTTGCCAGCGCACGACGATATGTGCGGTTAACAAAAGTACGCCGACACAACCGAGCGGAACAAATCCAGATCTCAAATCATTGCCAGTGGCCAAGTCAACTAATACCCAGGCAAAAAGACCGACGAGCCAGGCCAGTGCTAAAGCAGAACCCTCCGCTGATCGCCTCGTTGAAATTTTACGTAGCCGAATTAAATCGGTCATTGGATTAAGGCCCCACAGCCTTGCGGCGCTGGAAGTTCTTGGCACAAAGTAGCGCGTGCTTTCAATCGATTTAAGCTGGCCGTGGCTTCTTCATACGTAACAGCATCAATAGTGTTCCCAAGCTGTTGCTGTTCGAAGGCTGGTAGCGAATTGATTGGGATCTCTGATACATCAATAAGTCTCGAGAATCCGCCTGTTGGAATTCCTTGGTAAATCGCAACTACATGTGTTGGTTTATATTCGGCTAAGTACCACTGGTTAGCCAACCACCAGGTGCTCGCCGAAATAGTGATCGCGATGGCGACCAAAGTAACAACTACCGGCTTTAGCCAATTGCGTTTTCTTTTAACGGTGTCAAGATGAGCCAAAACAGGGGCAAGTTCAATTGGCAACTCTTCTGGAAATTCAATATCAGGTAACCGCTCTTGAGTCTCATCTTCAATTGCAGCGCCAATCAACACCGGATCAACTTGCGTTCCATTATTAATAACGTCAGCGACAATGACCGTGACATTGTCCGGAGCACCTGCGCAGAGAACCCGGTCGATTAACTCAGTAACACTCTGTGTTGGGTCACTGATTTGCATTGCGTTTGCGATTTCTTCGTCGCTAATAACTCCGCATAAACCATCGCTACACAACAGAAAACGGTCGCCTAGCCGAGCTTCGCGAACCGAAAGATCGACTTCAACTGCGTGTATTCCATCTATTGCTCGCATGAGTAGGTTGCGTCGTGGGTGCACCGCGGCTTGCTCGGATGTGATTTCGCCTGAGTCAACCAAACTTTGTACGTAGGTATGGTCCTTAGTTATCTGTACTAGCTCACCATCGCGCATCAGATACGCCCGTGAGTCACCAACATGGGCCATTGCGATTCGATCACCGCGCATTGCAATTGCAGTAAGTGTGGTGCCCATTCCAGTTAGTTCGCGATTACCAGAGACGACATCGGCGATGTATTCACCGGAAGTGATAACCGCGTCGGATAGCAAAGGCAGTAACTCATCGACTTGCTTAGAACTTTCACACGCAGAAACGACAGCAGCAACTGTCGCGGCACTTGCAAGTTCGCCAGCAGAATGACCACCCATGCCGTCGGCTACGACAAGTAAATCATTGGATGCGTAACCACTATCTTCATTGTTCTTTCGAATGTGGCCAATTTCTGATCGCCCGACAAAGCGCAGAGACAGCTCACTCATGAGCTAAGTTCCAAACTGGTTTTTCCTATCCGCAGTTTTGCTCCGGGCACCAAAACAGTAGGGGTAGTGACTTTCTCTTTATCAATCCAAGTTCCATTTGTTGACCCAAGGTCCTCAACAATCCAGTGTGAATCTCTTGGAACTAAGCGCGTGTGTTGGTTACTAACAAAGTCATCATCTAGCACGATGGTTGCATCTGGTGCTCGGCCAATCAAAATTGCTGATGTGCCAAGCGGAACAACTGTTCCAGTAAGCGGGCCTTCTGTGATGATGATGTTCGTTGCAGTTTTGCGTGTGCGCAATGCTGGGCGTGGGTTAGGTAGCCGAATCGTGCGCGCTGGTGTGAGTGGCTTTGCATCGCGAGGAGCTTGTAAGTCGCTGCGGACAATAACTACTACCCGCCAAACGAACCACCACAGCGTCAGCAAAAATAGAATTCGCAGAAAACTAACAACTAGTTCAGACATTATTTATCTGCTCGAGTAGGTCAAAGTTGTGCTACCGACTTTTATGATTGAGCCATCAAGAATTACGGTTTCGCTAATTGTGCGACCATCAACCATCGTTCCGTTGGTGGAACCTAAGTCGCGGATTGTGGTCTCGGTGCCCAGAATAATTGCGCAATGCAGTCGGCTGATACCTGAATCTTCAATTTGAATTTCTGCTTGGTCACCACGACCAATTTTGGTTACTGATTGAGTGATAAAGAATTTTTCGCCAGAGACACTTGTTAAATGTGGGGGGCTGGAATCAACGATCATTTCTACCGGCATGGCAGAAACAGTATTAGTAACAGCTGGTTCGGCCACTAGCCCGCTTGTACTGTTTATCCGAAAAATTCCAGTGCCTAGTTGTGGGTCGTGTTGAAACGTGACACTCATGTATGAACTCGCAGCGTAGCGCTGTTCTTCTGCATAATCTTGGGCAAGTGTGGCAAGTTCTGCGCCAAGCGGTAGCAGATAAGCCTGAAGCCGGGTGTAGTCGTCAGTGCCAAGATCGACAACAAAAATGTTTGGCACCTGCAACTTGCCATCTACATCTTTAGCCTTGGAATCTAGCTCTTGCTGAAGAACTGCGCCTAATTCAGTTGGTTCAATTCCAGCTTTGAATGCTTTAGAGAATGAGCCGTTAACTAGTTTGTCTAAGCGCGCTTCAAGTGAGTCAAGTAAACCCATTTTTTGCCCCCTAGTTCTCGACTATTTTGTACACTCCCATGTTACTTGTCGGGCGGACAGTTAGTCGGTTTCCCAGCCAGACTTTTGTCCGAAATTAACCTGTGTGGCTAGTGTTTTATGACTTCGCCAACACCGTCAATTGAATAATGCCTGATGTAGTCAATTGTGAATTGAGCTTGCCCAAGTTCTGGATCTATTCCGCCAGGAACAAATACTCCGCCCATGGCTAGGTTTATCAAAATGAAGTAGGGCTGATCGAAAACCCATTCACTATTTACTGCACTTGCATCGGCAGCAGTCTTTTTTGAAATTGATCCGCCATCAAAGAACCATTCAACAGAACCCGGTAGCCAGTCAATGGCGTAGGTGTGGAAGTTGTCGCTCAGGTCGTCTACAACTTCCACGCGATTTGTCAGTGGATCTGCGCCGCAGTATCCCAGACCGTGCAAACTTGCGACAAGTTCATTTTTTAGATCGCCAACTTCAACGATGTCTATCTCGCCGCAGTCAGGCCAGACAATCTCACCAATTTTTTCGCCAAGCATCCAAAACGCTGGCCAGGCACCTTGCCCTTTTGGCATCTTGATGCGAGCTTCAATCCGGCCGAATTTGAAGCCAACTTTTTTGTTGGTGTGCAGACGTGAACTGTAGAACTCGATGCGTGGATCGTTTTGTGCGATTGGGTCGTCACCTGAAAGTCGCTGGGCGGTAATCACCAAATTGCTGTCACCATCACAGCGCGCATTGCTATCGGTGTAATACTCGTGCTCTTGATTGCCCCAACCGTCAGAGCCCGCGCCTAGATCGTAGGTCCAAGTTGCATCAGTGTCTGGCGCTGCCCCCGCTGGACCATCGAATTCTTGGCCCCATCGCAGTTGGTAACGAGTTTCATCAAGTACTGGCGAATTAAATGTTCCCAAATCTGTTCCCGAGATAGAAGTTATTGGTGCTTATTAATGACGGTAGAGCTTGCCCACGCCATTAATCGAGTAGTAACGAATGTAATCAATTTTCATTTGAGTCGAACGAATTTTTGGATCTGGTGTCCCACCAACGTAATTGCCACCCATCGCTAGGTTGAGAATTAGGAAGAACTCGTGATCGTAAACCCATTTGTCGTTGTACGAAGATCCAGTGGCTTCAGCCTTCGTGATTGTGTAATAAGGCTGGTTGTCTAAGTAGAAAACAAATTTTGTTGGCAACCAGTCAACACGGAATGTGTGGTAGCCACTGTAAAGCGGCTTTGCGGCTTGCTTTCCGCCATTGGTGATGCCCATGAATCCACTAACAGGACCATGGATAGTGCTGTTTGAGGTGTAAGGGTCGTTGCCAACTTCTACAATGTCGATTTCACCACAGGTTGGCCATGGAACAGATGTGATATTTGATCCGAGTAACCAGAAAGCTGGCCAGGTGCCATCACCTTTAGGCATTTGAATGCGAGCTTCCATGCGCCCGTACTTGAACCCCAACTTGCCCTGCGTATTTATGCGCGAACTAAAGAACGTGCAACTTGCACAACTGGACGCCTCAATACTGTCGTCAGGAATGCGGTTAGCAGTGATAACTAGAGATCCATTGCCAGTACAAACTGTCTTTTTCTTGCCAGCAACAACTTTCTGCACTGCACCACAGTCGGTTTTGGCATTGGTCATTGTGTAGTACTCGTTCTCGTTATTACCCCAGCCACCATTGTTGCCAAGGTCATAATCCCATTCGCTTTCATTTGGCAGTTGGCGTGTTTTGCCATTGAATTCTTCGCGCCACAACACTTTGTAGACCGGCGCTTTTGTGCGCACACTGGTGGTTTTGGCAGACGCGGTAGTAAAACTTGGTCCGACCAGGGCCAAGAGCGCAAGCGTGCTTGCAACTAGAGCGGCAAATAAGCGACGGGAAGTATTCATTGAGTAGAAACCTTTCGTTGAAAAGCAAGCATAAGCATCGAGTCGACTAATCGCACAATCAGAGTCATTTCGGCCGTGATTTTGTTATGCCCCAACCATCTAGGACTCAACACAAATGAATTATAACGATTTCGTTATGAAACGTTAATTTGGTTGCAATACGGGGATAAGCAAGTTAGGTTCAGGATACCGTGAAATCGCTTTCGTAACCGCTTTCACGGGAACTCAAACCTACGAGGTAGGTTGTGGGGCTCTCGGCTGACCGTCGCACAGCGTTTGGCCGGGAGCTCTATTGAGACTTTTAGGAGCATAACATGGCGCATCGTAACTTCGTTGCAAAATTCACATTTTTATTAGCAGCCCTCGCACTATTAGTTGGTGGCCTAGTTGCCGCACCTGCGAAAGCCGCTGCCAAAGTAACACTCAACATCTGGACCTTTGGCAATGTCATCGAACCAAATATGAAGACGCGCTATGAAAAAATGCATCCGAATGTAAAAATTGTTGCTGTCAATAAGGGTGGACCTGATCAACTAGCTCAGGCACTTATCGTTGCGTTTCAGGCACACAAGACCCCAGACATCGCAGCGATCGAAACTTCGTGGTCAGGCTTATTCCGCGACTATCCGCAGTACTTCGTGGATTTACGTAAAGCTCCTTACAACGCAAACAACATTAAGAAGGACTACGTAGCTTGGCGCTGGGCGCAGGGCACAGGAAAAGGTGGCGAAGTAATCGGCCTACCTACTGATGTCGGCGGCCTTGAAGTTGCATACCGAGTTGATCTGTTTAAGAAAGCTGGCTTGCCGACTCAGCGTGACGCTGTCGGTCGCCTGTGGCCAACTTGGGACAAGTTCATTGAAGTTGGTAAAAACTACAACAAAAAGCTAAAGCGCTGCGTCGATAAGAAGAAAGACAAGTCTTGCTTTATCGATAGCTCTGGCACACTTTTCACTGCAATTTTGAACCAAGGAACTGAAAAGTTTTACAAGGGTGTAGGTAAAGTTGATTATCAGAACCGTCAAGTGCGTGCCGCGTTTAATGAAACAGGCAAGGCCCTTGTAGCTGGCCTTGGCTCGCGCATTGCTCCTTACAGTGGCGATTGGTATGCAGGCATGAATAAAGGTTCGTTTGCAACATTGCTTGCACCAGCTTGGCAGCTTGATTACATCAAGCAGTACGCCCCTAAGACCAAAGGTTTATGGGATGTTGCCAAAGTTCCTGGCGGCGGTGGCAACATCGGTGGCAGTCAGTTGTCTATTCCGAAAGCAGCGCCAAACAAAACTGAAGCCTGGAAATTCATGTCTTGGTACTTAGCTCCTGCGCAACAGTTGACGGTGTTCAAGGAGTACGGTTTGTTCCCTTCGGCTAAGTCGCTATACGCATCTTCAGCAGTGCAGAACTACAAAGATCCGTTCTTCCGCAATGCCCCTATCGGCAAGATTTATGCGTCCGGAGCTTTGAAGTTGAAGCCTCTTTACGAAGGACCAAAAGAACGAGCAATCATGGCCATATTTGGCCAGGCACTTGGCCGGATCGAAGCGAAAAAGCAGAATACCTCGCAAGCTTGGAACCAAGCCGTTGCGGATATTAAAACTGCATTGGATCGCTAAGTACTCCAAAAATATTTACTAATTAGAGAGTTGGAAACGTGAGTGCAACAACAATGACCCCAGACTCGGCGCCGAGTCCTAAGGGTCGCCGCGGTGCTCGCGTTTCCGGCTCGCCTAGTAGCGGCAAGCCAGCGAAATCTTGGAATGGCAATAAAGCAAGAGAAACCGCTTGGGGCTATTTATTTACTTCGCCATTTTTCATCATATTCTTTATTTTTGGGGTCATCCCAATTATTTATTCTGTCTATATTTCTTTAACAAGTCTTGAAAATCCACTCGATGCTAACGAAGTATTTGTAGGTTTAAAAAACTTTAGAAATTTGTGGCATGATCCAGAATTCTGGAAAGCAACTCGAAACACTTTCAGCATTTGGTTCTTCTCTACCGTGCCGCAGATGGTTCTGGCTTTAGGACTGGCCAGTATCTTACGCAATCCAAGACTACGGTTCCGCCTGGTCTGGCAAACTATTCTGTTGGTTCCAAACATCACTTCAGGGCTAGCAATTGCCGTTGTATTCGGTCAACTTTTTGGCCGCGATTATGGCCTGATCAATTACTGTCTACAATTTCTTGGCATTGGCAACATTGATTGGCTTGAAAACACATTAGCTTCGCATGTTGCGATCGCGACGATGATTACGTGGCGTTGGGTGGGTTATAACAGTCTTATATTCTTAGCCTCGATGAACGCAATTGATAATGCGCTTTATGAATCTGCGTCATTGGATGGGGCTAATCGCTGGCAACAATTGCGACATGTAACCATTCCGGGTCTAAGAAACACAATCGTGTTCATGGTCATCATGGGCACTATCGGCGGCTTACAAGTATTTGCCGAACCACTGACTTTCGGTGGCGGCCAAACCACTGGTGGATCTTCCGGACAATTCAATACAGTGACGCTGTATCTATATCGGTATGCAAAGGACCTTTTCAATTATGGTTATGCATCCGCAATTGGAATCGGAATTACTTTTATCGTTCTTATAATCACTGCGCTCAACTTTTTGATTACTAGAAGAATTGCAAGCGAGGATTAAAATAATGACAACTCTTTCATCAGACGCTGATCTAAAAACATTGGGAGCGCCAAATCGCACTTCAAACCGTGGCGCAACTTACAAAAAAATGTCGCCACTTAGTTATGTTGTTTTAGTAGTAGTTGCCTTCCTGTCATTTTTCCCTTTCTATTGGATGTTCGTTGTTGCTTCTAGTAGCCCAGATGTAATTTCTCAAACGCCACCAAGTGTTGTAGTTGGTCACAATTTCATGAATGAAGTTGCCGCTGTATACAAGCAAGTTCCTTTCACTAGAAACATGCTAAACACACTTCTCGTCTGTCTTTCTGTCGCTTGCGCGCAGGTGTTTTTCTCATCACTTGCGGGCTTCGCTCTTGCCAAACTGAATTTTCTTGGGAAAAAGTGGCTGTTGCTTGCGATTGTGGGCACCTTGATGCTTCCGTCTCAGCTTGGTTTGGTTCCGCTATTCAAAATTCTCGTCAATAATTTCAACTGGGGCGATAGTTTGAAGGCTCTGATTGTGCCAGCAATGGTTTCGGCCTTCGGTGTATTTTGGATGAGACAGGCAATCGATGCCCAGGTTCCTAAAGAGTTACTAGAAGCAGCCAGCATTGATGGCGCATCAATTCCGCGGATCTACCGCACGATGATCGTGCCAGCGATTTTGCCTACGGCTTTTGTACTTGGGCTTTTCAGCTTTTTAGCTTCTTGGAATGACTATTTGATGCCGCTATTTATTCTGCAGAATCCAGATAATTTCACCTTACAGGTAGCGCTCAATCAGCTAAATACCAAAGCGTATGGCATGGACTACAACATCGTCATGGCCGGTTCATTCATGGCTACCTTCCCGCTGTTGATTTTGTTTGTTTTCGTTGGCCGCCGTCTAGTAACTGGTGTCATGGACGGCGCGGTAAAGGGTTAATCATGAAGTTTCCTGCTGACTTTAACTGGGGCGTTGCAACCTCGAGTTACCAAATCGAAGGTGCGACATCTATTGATGGTCGCGGCCCGAGTATTTGGGATACTTTTTGCGCAACTCCAGGCAAAGTAGCTAACGGCGAAAATGGTGATATCGCTTGCGATCATTACCATCGCTTCCCGCAGGATATCGCAATCATGAAAGAGCTCGGCGTTACAAGTTACCGGTTCTCAATCGCGTGGACCCGCCTATTCCCTAATGGCGATGGTGTTCGCGAAGAACGCGGCTTTGCTTTCTACAACAAGTTAATCAATGAATTGATTGCAAACAATATTGAGCCAGTTGTAACTCTTTATCACTGGGACTTGCCGCAAGCTTTGGAAGATAAGGGCGGTTGGGCTAGTCGGGAAATTGTTCCAGTATTCGTCGATTATGCGACGGCTTGTGTTGAAGCGTTTGGTGATCGAGTATCAAACTGGATCACACTCAATGAGCCTTGGGTATTTACCTGGCTTGGTTACTTATCTGGTGTGCACGCCCCTGGTCGACAAGAACTTTCAGCAGGTGTAGCCGCCGCGCATCACACTTCGATTGCGCACGCTCAGGCATCTTCAGCTATGAAGAAAGTTAATCCAAATATCAACGTTGGCATTGCACTTAACATGACCACTTACCGAGTCACTGATTCAACAAATCAAGATCTTAAAGATGTAGAAGTTCTACTTGACGGTCAACTTAACCGCTGGTGGCTAGATGCAATGTTTTATGGCCAGTACCCCACAGAAGTTGTAGCGTCATTTGGTGATCACTTCACTGCAGTTTTCCAACCAGGTGATGAAGCACTAATTGTTTGCAATCCAGATTTCATTGGCGTTAACTATTACGCAGACAATTACATCAATCCCCCTCTTGCAGATGCACCGCCTTCCACTTGCCCAAGCCCTACGCCATTCCCGCAGGCATTCGATGGATCAGCGCCTTTGCCGCACACCGACATGGGCTGGCCAATTACCCCAAATGGTTTTTACGATTTGATGGTCCGCATTAATCGCGATTGGCCGATGGTTACCAACATTTCAATTACCGAAAACGGCGCAGCTTTCCCGGAAGTTCCAGATGAAGAGGGAATCGTCTTAGATGAGCGTCGTGCTACCTATCTTGAGTCGCACCTGACTGCGCTTTCCGAGGCAATTGCAGATGGCGTGCCAGTTAAGTCATATTTCGCTTGGTCACTTATGGATAATTTTGAGTGGGCAGAAGGGTATGCGAAACGTTTTGGTCTAGTTCACGTCGATTTTGAGACTTTGGCGCGCACGCCAAAAAACAGTGCAAGGTTCTACCAAGATGTGATTTCCAAGCAGCGTGCCCATGGTAATCAGGCTCTGATTTCTGCGAAATAATGAGAATATGAAAAGCCAAGGCAAACTCACTTACACCCAAATTGCTCGTGAAGCCGGGGTTAGTGAAGCTACGGTTTCTCGCGTTTTAAATGGTGACGTTCGCGTTGATCCAGAACGTGCTCGACGTGTCCATGAAACAGTTGCCAAACTGGGTTACAAGAAGAATCGCGCTGCCAGTGCATTGGCTACCGGGCGAACAGGTCTGATCGCTGTAATTATCGATGACGATTTATCAATTTTTGCTGATCCATTCTGGGCCACTGTTACTTCAGGTGTTAGCCGAGTGCTGATGGAAAACAATATGCAAACGCTTCTTCTTGTTGGCGCTAGCAACAATTCCGAAGGCAACCTTTCGAACTACCTAGATAGCGGCGCAGTTGACGGCGCAATTTTCTTCCAGGTGCACGATGAGGAAATCGTTTTCCAACTTGCACAAGAGGGTTTGCCAGTTGTGATGGCCGGCACGCCAGACATCTACCTTCAGTTCTTGCATGCAGATACTGACAATGTTGGTGGAGCAAAGCAAGCGACTCAGCACCTAATTGATTGTGGCCGAAAGAACATTGCAACTATCACTGGGGAAGTAGCCGCAAGTGCGGGCGCACAGCGGTTAGCCGGTTTCTTGCAGGTGCACATGAACCTTGGCCGGGAAGTTCCGCCATCAATGATCGCGCATGGTAACTACACCCACGACAGTGGTTTTGCTGCAATGAATCAGTTGCTTGATAAGAATGAAAAAATCGATGCAGTATTTGCGGCAAACGACTTGATGGCAATTGGCGCGATGGCAGCAATTCAAGATCGTGGTTTGACTGTGCCCGGCGATATCGCGCTAGTTGGATTTGATGACACAATCGTCGCGCAAACTTCGCGTCCGCCACTAACTACTGTGCACCAAGACATTGTGGGCTTAGGTTCTGCTGCTGCTGAGCTAATGATTGCGCAACTAAACGGCGAAGAGCCAAAGCCCAGACTGCTCGAAACATCACTTGTGATTCGAGAGTCCACCTAAACTCCATTTTTTGAGATGTTTAATCAGCATTTCAAAGGTTTGTCCAAGACTTTTTTTGGGCAGGCTAAGTATGACTCAGCCGAGTTATGCTGTAAGTAATCGTGTGTGCGCGCGATTGTTAATGCAGTCGTTAATGATTGTGTTGCAACCTGAGAGGACATGTGCGCAGGCCATGAATAAAAAGTTTTTTGCAGCCTTAAGTGCGATCATTGCGATCGCCTTGGCATCTTTGACTGTTCCCGCCAAAGCAGACCCACAGTGGGCCACCGGCTTGAAGTGGAGCAATCTTCATGTGAAGTCTGAAGTTGGTGTGTTCGAAAACTGGCACCGCGAATGGACAAAAGAAAAGGCAACTGATCTTTTTGCCCCAGACAAAATTGATTTCAACTCTGAGACGCAGCACAATCTTGCTTGGGTGCGCACAGACCGCAATTCATTCACCAGCACTTACACCGGTGGTGCGGAACAAGCAAACAAGCGGATCACATTTGTGTTCCAGGGATACAACGCTGATGGCGATGCAATGACCTACACCGTGGCAGTGCCAGGTGTTTCGTCAGTGCCTACCCCAGTTTTGAAAGACGTTGCTGGCAGCCCTACTTACCTTGACCTTGTGCCTGCTACTACCGATAACGACGGTAATGCCGAAGCTACTGTTACCTTGAAAGGTGCAGCAGCAGAATTCGATAGCGTTGTTGTGAGCATTTTGACCCAGACCGGAACTGTTACCCCTAGGGTTTCCGACAAGTCGGTAGTTGTAAAAAAGAAGCCACTGACCACAAAGATGGTCACCAATGTTGCTTATACGCGGGTCGTTGGCGCTCCTGCCAACACCGTTTACCAATACTCAACTGATGGTGGTACAAGCTGGAATGACACTCCAGCTGTCAATTTCAACATCACTCAGACCGCTAATCCCGTTTTGGTTCGCACCACAGTTGCGGTTGGTCCGCAGGTTATTACTTGGCAGAAAGCTGGATGGCGTCCGGTAATCAAACTTGTTGGTACCCCAACGGGCCGTCAGTGCGTGCTAAACCAGCCGACAATTAACCTTTGTGCCGGCATAGATTTCCGTGATCAGACTTTCGACTGGTCGGTGGCAAACCGTGCCTGGTTCCAAGGTAGTCAGACCTACGATTACGCCCAGGCATATGCAAAGACTTATGCGCCAGGTTCCACGGTTGCACTTAAATTCTTTGTTCGCGATGTTTGGGGAACCCCGATTGCAAAATTGCCATTGGCGATCTCGTTAAAGGGAACCTCAGCTAAGTGGGGCAAGTACCCAAGTACTGTTAAAACAGACGCCCAAGGATACGCAACCTTCTCAGCCGTAAATAAGAACAAGGCTGCTGAAATTAATTCACACGTTGATGTGAACCCAGATCCACCGCACAAGAAGACTGTTGGCGTTGTAGGTTTCGTGGCTTATGTAACTTCAAATGAAATCGATGAAGTGGTAGATCAAATGTGGTTCCAGCTTGCAGCAGACATCACCATCAATGGCGGTTGCCCGAATACTTTGAATACCATTCGTTGTCCATTGGGCGATGCAGTGTTCCCAATTTCATTCCGTGGACCAAATGTCACGGACGGTAAAGGAAACTACAGCACCGGCGGCAAGATGAATCCTGACATGACATTAGATCCGTCAGACAGTTCACTTAATGACACGATTATTGCGGCTTTCAACATAACTGCTTTGAAGAATTTGAAGCGTCAGTTTATTTGGGCGCCTGAAGTGAAAATCACTGCCGACAATGGCGGACTCTCAGCGCTTGCCACAGCAGATCAGAAGAATGCTGGATTCACTGATTTCAATAGTCGGGCGAATTTCAAATCAGTGAATACTTTTGGCTTCACCTACTACCAAGACTTAGTGTTCATGGCTACTAATCCGGGCCTAACAACTTGGACCGTCAAGGTTGGTAAATGGAGCTATTCGTTCTCGCAAAGTTACGTTGCTCCATAAGAAAAAGCCCAATTTAGACCTAAACGGGTGGCTGGTAGTGAAAACTACCGGTCACCCGTTGGCTTTTCCCTTTATTTGCAGGAAAAAGCCGTAAAAAAAATAAATCAGTTTTTTGTTATATTTTTGTTACTTTCTATTGCGCACACCCCCATTTAGTGCCTACTATTCATAAAGGATGTGTGTGCGCACTCCAAGTGATTTGATGTATCCAAAGAGGTATTCATCAAACTGAGTGCGCTTTAGTTACTTTCAAATCACTTTCAATTAACCCTTATTGGAAGGAACCTTTCTTATGAAAGAAACTTGGAGTGCGATGCGTAAAATCATCGCGCCAATTATGTTTGTCGCACTCGCGACAGCAGGTATGACAGTTGCAGGTTCTACTGCAGCTAATGC
>JBAXKB010000005.1:0-59974 GCA_037137575.1 Actinomycetes bacterium | reverse complement strand
AGAACTAGAAGAACCAGAACGGCTCGAAGAACCAGGAGTACTAGAACGGCTCGAAGAATCAGAAGCACTCGAACGCCTACGCGAAGACTGTTTCTGTCTTTCCATAACCGCCTACGACTTTTACGAATGGCCTTGAAATCACAATACTGAATCCAAAGTCTACACACATTTAGTTGCCGGGAGTTGGGTCAAACGGCAATCAAATATGCCAATGTAGTCCGGCCAGCTCGGCAAAAGGAGTTGGTTTCATTACACCTAACATCTCCTAAACTAGGAAAGCAAACAAGCCAGCAAATCTGTTCAGGAGTAAGCGTGTCATTGGAACTAAACGGCATCAATTTGATTTCTGAAGATGAGCGACACGGGAAACCGAGCAATCTCTTTTGGCCTTGGTGCGCAGCCAATGTTTCCTTCTTGGCAATTTCGTATGGCGCGTTCTTCCTTGGGTTTGGCATCTCAATCTGGCAAGTTGTTTTCACTGTCACACTAGGCACAATCGGCTCATTCGCACTTGTTGGCATCAGCTCGCTTGCCGGTAAGAAATCCAATGCACCGACCATGACAATTTCACGAGCAGCTTTTGGCGTTCGCGGCAACGTTATTCCAGGCATCTTGTCGTACTTAACATTTGTTGGCTGGGAAACCGTACTTGTGTCACTGGCGACATTGGCTACCCAAACTGTGTTCACTCGCCTAGGTCATTTTTCGGCCAACACCTCGCGGATCCTGGGCTTTGTTGTGGCAGCAGGGTTGACAATCTTTTGCGGAGTGCTTGGCTTCCAAGTGATTATGCGTCTACAACGCTGGCTTACCTTGGCAACACTTATCCTTAGCGCTGGTTACATGGCTCTTATGTTTTCCAAAATTAATTGGACCGCAATTCATGAACTGCCCTCTGGCAATCTACAAGCACTTATCGGCGCCACTATTTTAGGGATTACTGGAATCGGTCTGGGCTGGGTGAATTCAGCTGCTGATTATTCACGCTATCTACCGCGCGAAAGTTCAAGTAAAGGCGTTGTGGGCTGGACAATTTTTGGTTCATCAGTTGTGCCGATAATCATGGTTATCTTCGGCGCTCTACTGGCTGGAAGTAGTAGCAACCTAAACACTCGCATTGCAAGCGACCCAATTGGCGCACTTACCGATTCATTACCTACTTGGTACTTAGTGCCATTCGTGGTCGTTGCAGTGCTTGGCCTGGTTGGTGGCGCAATTCTCGATTTGTATTCTTCAGGTTTGACCCTAGTTTCAATCGGGTTACCAGTGAAACGCCACATCGCAGCTGGTATCGATGGGGTAATCATGACACTTGGCACAATTTATTTTGTTTGGATAGCTAGCAACTTCTTTGGTGCATTCCAAGGATTTCTAATCACCTTAGGTGTTCCGCTTGCAGCTTGGTCTGGAATTTTTGTTGCCGATGTTCTTATGCGAAAGCAACCTTATTCCGAACCAGATCTTTTCGAGAGCACCGGTCGTTATGGTTCATGGAATTTAAAAAGTATTTCGTTACTAGTAGTTGCAACCGTCGTAGGTTGGGGTTTTGTCACCAATACTTTTGCCGGCTGGCTATCTTGGCAAGGCTACTTCTTAGGCCCGATCGGCGGCAAAAATGGCGCTTGGGCATTCACCAACATTGGCGTGCTCTTCGCGCTAACTATTGGCGGGTTTGGTTACACAGTGTTAGCCCGAAAAGATGTAAGAGCGCAGGAATAAGCACATCTAAAACGGGATTTCTGTAAATCAGGACACTTGCAGCAAAATTTAATTTCTGTTCTGGTGGATCCCTATTTTAATTTGCCACATCACGGCGTTTAAACAGGATACTAACTAAAACCGCCCCACTAATTACATAGAGCGCTGAGACTACTAGTCCGTATTTAAAGGTAATCACTTCGGTTCCATTAAGGGATGTTGATCCACCAGTTGATACAGCAGTCAAAAGCTGGCCAGGTAAATATTTATCAATACCACTGACCACCGCTGTTAATAAATTTTCTACAATCAAAATCCAAATCACACCGATAGCTATTGAACTAATCGGTGAACGCAGCAAGAGACCCAAAATCATGCCACATGTACCAAAGCCGATAGTTGCAACCGTTACGTTAACCAATGCGGTTAATGTGGCCTGCCTTCCGTCCACTGATGTCCATAACGATGTAGAAACCTTTGCTCCACTAGCTAGGGCAAACGACAACGCGAAACTTACTGCGGCGGAAACGACAACTATCAATAGCGCAAATAGCGACATAGCCAAATACTTGCCGCCAAGAACTTTCATCCGACTTGGCTGGCGCACCAAGATATTGCGCAAAGTTCCGTAGGTATATTCCTGGGCTGTCTGGGCCGCGAATACACACAAGGCAATGACTCCTAGAAGTGTCGCGGCGCTTTGGAACCCGAATACCAAGCCATCGGGCGCAGAAAGGCGTTTGGCCGTGACTCTCATGCCTTCTCGCCCGTTTCCGTTCGGCGAATCAATCAGTAAATAAAGTAACGATGTGGTCAAAGCGGTCAAACCTGATGCTGCCAGCATCGTGGGCAGAAACAAGGTGGGTCGACGTAATTTGCGAAGTTCAGCGCGCAAAACAGCAATCATCATGCACCTTCTGTCATGTCAAAGAAAGTTTCTTCCAGAGTTGGCATCTGTATCTGCAACTCGCTAAGCGTTATTCCACGTTCAAAGGCGGTGCGATTTAAAGTTGGAGCCCATTGGCTCGAAGCCATGATTTCAAGCGCGCCATCGACCGCCTTAAAGCTCTTCGCCAAGGATTCAACGATTTTGCCTAGGTCAGTTAAATCCTCATTATTTTCAGGCCTAGCAATAATCAACGGTTGCTGTGCTGCTAATAATTCCTGGGTAGCACCAGAGAAAATAACCCGACCGGCGCGCAGCATGACGAGTGAATCACAGATCATTTCAATTTCGCTCAGTAAATGCGAGGAGACGAAGACGGTCGTACCCGACTTTGCTAAATCGCGCAACAATGTGCGCACCTCATGTATTCCTGACGGATCTAAACCATTGGTCGGTTCATCAAGTATCAGCAGCTGCGGATTAGGCAAAAGAGCCGCAGCAATTCCAAGTCGTTGCTTCATTCCTAGCGAATAAGTTTTGAATTTAGATCCGCCACGATCTGCAAGTCCGACAGTTTCCAATAATTGGTCAACTCGCTCTTTAGGAAACTTTCCAAGGGTTGCTAATACGTTTAAGTTCTCTCGGCCCGAAAGTGCCGGATAAAAAGCAGGACCCTCAATCAGTGCGCCCACTCGCGGCAGATAATTCTGCGGCTGCGCAATTGATGAACCTAAGACACTTCCAGTTCCACCAGTTGGTGAGATTAGGCCGAGCAACATTCTGATGGTTGTGGTTTTGCCAGATCCATTTGGGCCAACAAACCCGCAAACTGATCCCTGTGGCACATCAAAAGTGGCATGAGATACCGCCACTTGATTGCCATACGTCTTGGTTAAGTCATTAACTGATACCGCGAAAGTCACTTCTAAAGAGTATGCCATCAACACAAGTTCTGCTTGAGTCATCAACAGGCTTGCGCCCAAGTGGCGCAAAGGAAGTGTCACCCCTTTCTACTCGCCTGAGTCAATAGGATTGGATGAGTAACTTAGAAATTTTCCTAGTCAAATACCAGGGGCCAAAATGCGCTTTACCATCAAAATCTTCTTGACGACGATTGCTTTCATCAGCATTCTTTTTGCGCTCACCACCTACACAATGAACAGCAAACTCGGTTCTCCTGAAGCGACTAGCAAAACAGTTAGCAACCTACTCAAAAATGATGATGTTGCCCTAGCAGCAGGCACATTCTTTGTTAAAGAATTGCTAAAGGACGTTTCCCCACAGGCACGAGCACAGATGAAGGTTCCCTATTCCATTTTGAACAAACGCGCAGCTGACGCAATTCAAAAATCAAGTGGCTCAGTATCCGTGGCAGCGGGTAAGGCATACGATGCACTGCTCAACAACAAAACAACGCGGGTTAATTTGCGTGCTCTCATCGTCACAACCGCAGCAGCCTTACACTCGCTTGATCGTCACATCCCTACCTCAGTTGGGCTAGGAAATGCCGGCTACGTCGTAATAACTGCGGATAATTCAGCAAGTCGTAAAAACTTTGTCAAAATACTGTCCACATTGAAACGACTAATGAATATGTGGTGGATCTTCTTGCTGATCGCACTGGGCTTGTTTGTTGGAATTTCTGTTGTAGACAAACGCAGTGGTGTTGGAGCATGGCGCTGGCCAGGCTACATATTGTTCGTAACCGGAGGCATATGGCTGTTTATTGCATCACTTTTGCCGAAATTGGCGAGTCAGAAAATCGGCGTAGACAAACAAGATATTTTCAACACTGCCTCAGATGCAATTAATGGCGGGCTGATGGCCGCAGCGGTTGGCGCAACAATCGTAGGCGCTGTTCTTATCGTGCTCTCCTTTGTAATGAAAAGTTAAGCGCATAACTACTACAAAGAATCCACTTGGAAAGTAGATTGAAATCATGACAGTACATATTGGCGCACAGCGCGGAGATATTGCAGAGACAGTTTTGTTACCTGGCGACCCTTTGCGAGCACAATGGGTGGCAGAGAACTTCCTCGAAGGCGCGGTTAAGTACAACACTGTTCGCAACATGTTGGGCTTCACTGGAACCTACAAAGGTAACCCGGTTTCTGTACAAGGAACTGGCATGGGCGTTCCGTCGCTTTCAATTTATGTGCACGAGCTGTTCAACGATTTTGATGTGCAAACTGCGATTCGAGTTGGCACTTGTGGCGGAATTGGCACTTCAAAACTTCACGACATCATTATTGCGATGGCAGCATCGACAGACTCAGGAATCAACCGCAGACTAACTGGCGGATTAGATTTTGCGCCAATTGCAAACTTTGATTTACTAGCAAACGCTGTTGAAATTGCCCGAGCACGCGGACTTAATTACCACGTTGGTGGAATCGCGACAATGGATCGGTTCTACGACACCAGCAATGCAGTAGACGTACTCGAGAGTCTTGGGGTTTTAGGTCTTGAAATGGAGACCAGCGGACTCTACACAATTGCGGCCCAATTTAATCGCAAAGCACTTACTATCTGCACAGTGAGTGACGTAATTCGAACTCATGAGGCAACAACGGCCCAAGAACGGGAAAGCACCTTCAGTGCAATGATTGAGCTGGCTTTAGAAGCTGCCTTTAAATAGGAGCAGATAATTTCTGCTCCCCCGGTTGGACTCGAACCAACAACCTGCCGATTAACAGTCGGCTGCTCTGCCAATTGAGCTACAGGGGATTGTGAAATAAATACTAACAGCCAGAGCCACTTCAATGCACATATGGCTAGGGCATAGCCACTGCCGCACAATTTCTGCTAAATTCCAAGGTTTGACCGCAGTGACCGCAATGACTCTCGAATACGTTCTTGGATAGGTGCGGATTGCGCATCAATTGAACCCTCTGGCACGGTACTCCAAATCACCCCATTGGCTGTTCGCCTAGCGATGAAGCGAACTCGGCCGACTTCTGGAACATCTACGAGGCGGTCAATCACAATGGTTGCAGTCACTCGATCACGAACCGCCGTTGGAACTAAGCCCGGCTCATCGAGCTTCCAAGATAAAGTTTGGGTTGCTTGCTCGTGCAAAACGACCAAACTCAATAGCGGTTCTTCCCACTTGGCCGACAGGGAGTCTTCCCACAGGACGGTCGAAACTACCTGCGCCTGCGCACTAATCAAGCGCTTATCAGTAACAGCCAAAACCCCAGATGAATGCGTGCTCCAAGCCAACAAGTACTCGTTTGATTCCATCACAGATCTGATTTGTGCTGGCAGCGGCTCTGGTCGTTGGAAGAATTTCACACCAAATCACCAACTGCAAATTCACGCATTGTCCGGCGGTACTGTTCCAAGGCCAACAAATCCCCCAAGAGTCTCGCTTGCTCTGCAGCATCGTCTTGTAGGTCACTTCGCTGTAAAACACCTTTGATTTCGTCAATACGCCTACCAGCATCTAGTTCAAGCACTCTGGCTAACACAGCCTGCACATAACGCTCGTCGGGACGATCTACGGGCAATGGCTCAACAGATAGCGCGCGAACTTGTGAGGCTGTGGCTTCATCTGAAACCTCAATCACTGCTTGCACCCATTTATTTGCATCGGCATAATCCAATGGATTTCCAGCTTTTGCACACGCGCAATAAACCGCCGCTGCCGCTGGAACTGTGAAAACGGATTCTTCAAGTGAGCCAAACCACTCGCCTACTTGGTCCGGTGCCTGCAAGACACATTTGAGCGCAGTTCGTTCAACTGCGCCAACATTACTTGAACCAAAAGTTGACTGTGTAGGCACGTTAGATGTGGGGCGCTGAGCACTAAGGTTTGACTTTCCTGCGCCTTTAGTTATTTCTTGTCTGATTGTGGCCTCGTCAATTGATAACCACCCAGCCACCATCCGAATGTACTCAGGGCGAAGTGCGACATCTTTGATGCCAGCTAGTACTGGAGCCACTGCGCGCATGGCAAGAACTCGACCTTCAGGTCCTGCCAAGTCATAGTCGGTAATTGTTGCTCGCATAACAAACTCAAATAGTGGTACACGTGCGGCAACTAAATCTTGGACAGCTTGGTCGCCACCTTTAAGACGCAAGTCACACGGATCTAAGCCATGCGGCTCGACGGCGACATAAGTTGAAGCAACAAAATGCTGGTCCTCATTGAATGCTTTTAATGCAGCTTTGCGCCCAGCGGCATCACCATCGAATGTGAACACGATTTGCGCCTGTGCTATTTCATCATCGAGCAAGATTCGACGCAAAATACGCACATGGTCGGTGCCAAATGCGGTGCCACAGGTTGCAACTGCGGTAGTGATACCGGCTAAGTGACATGCCATTACATCGGTATAGCCTTCAACGATTACTGCCTGATGAGTTTTCGCCATCTCTCGGCGAGCCAAATCGAGCCCATACAAAACTTGAGATTTGCGATAGATCGGGGTCTCGGGGGTATTCAAATATTTGGGGCCTTGATCACTTTCGGAAAGTTTCCGAGCGCCAAATCCGATTGGGTCTCCACCAGCATCACGAATTGGCCACATCACGCGATCGCGGAATCTGTCGTATGCACCGCGCTGTCCGGCAACTGCCAAACCGCCAGCCAAAGCTTCTTCTTGGGTGAATCCACGTTGTTTGAGCACATTGGTCAGGCCATCCCAGCCAGCCGGTGAATACCCAACGCCAAATGTGGCCCAAGAAGCTTGATCAAAGCCGCGTTGGGTTAAGAAATCTCGGGCGTGAGTAGCTTCTGGAGTTAGTAACTGTTGTTGGAAGAACGCCATCGCAACCTTATGCGCCTCAATTAAACGACTGCGTTGACCTTGTTGGCTAGGTGTTTTATTAGATCCTTCTTCGTAGCGAAGCGAGATGCTGTACTTGTCCGCAAGACGTTCAACCGCTTCAGTAAACGAGAGTGCATCAATTTTACGGACATAGGTAATTACGTCGCCGCCCTCGCCACAGGAAAAGCAGTGGTACAAACCTTTGCTTGGTGTTACATGAAATGATGGGCTGCGTTCATCATGGAATGGACACAGACCTTTGAAACTTCCGCCACCTGCCGGTTTAAGAGTTACCGTCTCACGAACAATCTCATCAATTTGGGCACGCTCGCGAACAATGTTCACATCTTCTTCGCGAATCCGGCCAGCCATAAGTCAATGTTACGCGCATAGCGTTGTGTGCCACTGAACAACGCTTACATCTGTCAGGGACGCAACCTGGTCAATAACACATCGGGTTTTTGCAGCTGGTGTTTGGGCCGCAATCCATAGGTCGCGGTGAAGTGGATCAAGTCTGGCGATTGGGTCATCTGAAATAGCCCCAACTAGATCAGCGATCTGCTGACGCTGTTGCGTGTAAATAACCTCCACACCTGTGCGATTCATAACAAAGCGCGCCGCTAAGGCTTTTAGCGCCGTTACCTCATAGCGAGCCTCTTGCGGCACAATCAAGTCGGCTTCATATCGTGTCAACGCATCTGTTCCGTATTCGCTTCGCGTGGCATCCGCTGCTGCGATGCAGAATCTGCCGATTAACGTGCTGGTGGTATTTTTCAGCGCAGCCATTGATCGCGTGGTGCCATCAAAAGATTGTGGCCAACAAGGCAAGTCGTACAGGCGCTGCAACGCAGCATCGAGTCCAGCGGCTTGGAAGTCGTTGCCATACCAACTGCGCGCAATTTCGATGACTTCGGTGCGACCATCTACTGATCCTAAAATTTCAACTGTTAAATGGCCCGCGTAAATAGCATCTTCAATGTCATGCACGCTGTATGAAACATCGTCCGACCAATCCATTACTTGTGCTTCAAAACAGGTTTTTGTATCGGTACGATCGCCGCGCATCCAATTGAATACATCTACATCGTCGTCGTAGACACCGAACTTATTTGAGTCCGGTTTGCGCGCCCACGGATATTTTGAAGCCGCATCCAAAGTGGCCCTCGTCAGGTTTAAGCCGATACTCGCGTTTGGTCGTGCAGCCGTTTCATCAGTAAACGATTTAGGTTCAAGTCGCGTTAGCAAGCGAAATGATTGAGCATTACCTTCAAACCCACCAATGTCGCCAGCAAGTTCATTGAGCGCAGATTCGCCATTATGACCAAACGGTGGATGCCCTAAATCGTGCGACAAACATGCTGCATCGACTAAATCAGGATTACAACCCAGTGATGCGCCAAGTTCGCGGCCGACTTGAGCGCATTCAAGCGAATGTGTTAAGCGTGTGCGGGGAAAATCGTCTTGTCCTGCCACCATGACCTGAGTTTTAACACCAAGTCGGCGAAGTGCTGACGAATGCATCACTCGAGCCCGATCGCGGGCGAACTCAGTGCGGTCGACACTTTTATTGGGCTCGGTAACCCAACGTTCAATATCAGACTGGGCGTACCCATTATGGAGGTTCACGCTATCTACCATGCCACATAGCTACGTCATCCACCGCTGACATTAAGTTCTGCTTCGCGCACTTCTGCCTGATCTTGCACAGATAGTTGGTCGGAATCCAACCAGCCTTCAGGAAGAACCACGCGACGACTTGGCGCCGTGCGACCTCTTGGCGAATGAGCAATTTCATTACTTAACTGTTGATTTCGATCAATCGTTGCAATTAAGCCGTCTAGTTCAGAAAGAGAATCTATTTTTGCCATAGCGCCACGAACTTCACTACCAACTACTAAACCTTTAAGGTACCAAGCCATATGTTTACGCATTTCGCGACAGCCATAAAATTCGTCATTGTGCATTGTGGCCAGCAGACCTGCATGCCGACGCAGCAGATTCAAGATCACATCTGCCGTTGGTTCATCTGGAATTGGCAGACCAGCGAACGCAGAGCGAATTTGCCCGAACAGCCACGGTCGCCCTAAACAGCCGCGGCCAATTACAACTCCCCTGGCCCCAGTTTGTTCCATCATTTCTTGCGCATTAGCCGCGCTCCAGATATCACCGTTACCTAGCACTGGCGTGTTTGGGATGTGCTCAACAAGTTGCGCGATCGCTTGCCAATCGGCATTACCGCCGTAGTACTGCGCTGCGGTTCGACCATGTAAGGCAACCCAATAAACCCCGGCGTTCGCTGCAATCTTGCCCGCATCTAAAAATGTGTGATGTTCGTCATCGATTCCAATGCGCATTTTCACAGTAACGGGCACTTTGCCAGCTGCATTTTTCACTGCTGCATTTACGATGCCTGCGAATAAATCGCGTTTCCAAGGCAATGCGCTTCCGCCACCCTTACGCGTAACTTTTGGCACAGGGCAACCAAAGTTTAAGTCAATGTGATCGGCTAAATCTTGTTCAACCACCATCGCGACAGCACGGCCCACGATGTCCGGATCCACACCATAAAGCTGGATGCTTCGCGGTGCTTCATCTGAATCGAAGGTAATGATATCTAGGGTTTCTTGATTACCCATGAGCAGCGCAATAGATGTGGTCATCTCGGCGACATAAATTGTGCCATCGTTATCGGTTTGCCCAGCCGAAGTTCGGATATCGCGCGACGCTTCTCGGCAGACTCGACGAAATGCTCGGTTGGTGATTCCAGCCATTGGAGCTAACTCAATAACGGGTTCACTTGCTAATAGGTCTGCAAACATCAGCAGCCTGGCAGTCGAGCCGCTAACCACCCTTGTAGCGAATCTAGTGAAATACGAGTCTGCGCCATTGTGTCGCGTTCGCGGACAGTTACTGCATTATCTTCAAGAGTGTCAAAGTCCACAGTGATACAGAACGGGGTACCAATTTCGTCCTGACGGCGGTAGCGCCGACCAATCGCGCCAGCATCATCAAACTCAATGTTCCAGTACTTGCGCAAATCTGTTGCTAAATCGCGAGCCTTAGGGCTCAGATCTGAGTTTCGAGAAAGCGGAAGCACTGCGGCTTTAACAGGGGCAAGGCGAGGATCAAATCGCATAACAACTCGAGTATCAACGCCACCCTTTGTGTTAGGTGCCTGATCTTCGTCATAAGCCTCAAGTAAGAATGCGAAGACAGCGCGAGTTAATCCAGCGGCTGGCTCAATCACAAATGGAATGTACTTTTCGCCAGTTTCCTGATCGAAGAACGACAAATCTTTACCCGAGTGCTCCATGTGTGTCTTCAAGTCAAAGTCTGTGCGATTGGCAATACCTTCAAGTTCAGCGAATTCACTTCCGCCAAACTGGAACCGGTATTCAATATCCACAGTGCGCTTTGAATAATGGGAAAGCTTTTCTTTTGGATGTTCAAAGTAACGCAAGTTATCTGCAGACAACCCAAGATCGATGTACCAGTTCCAACGCTGCTCGAGCCAGTAATCATGCCACTGTTCATCCGTGCCTGGTGGAACAAAGAATTCCATTTCCATCTGTTCGAATTCGCGCGTTCGGAAAATGAAGTTTCCTGGCGTGATTTCGTTACGGAACGACTTGCCTGTTTGGCCAATACCAAACGGTGGCTTTTTACGGGACGACGCTGCAACGTTGGCGTAATTAACAAAAATACCCTGTGCGGTTTCTGGGCGCAGGTAATGCTTTGAGTTATCGTCCACTACTGGACCTAGGTGTGTTGATAGCAAGCCGTTGAACATTTTTGGTTCAGTGAACTGACCTTTACCGCCACAATTCGGGCAAGGAATACCAGCTAATCCGCCTTCAGGTTCGCGGCCCTTTCGCTCAGTGAATTCTTCAATCAAGTGATCTTCACGGAACCGCTTGTGGCACGCCATGCACTCGGTTAGTGGATCTACGAAAGCTTCAAGATGGCCCGATGCTGCCCAAACCTGCGGCGACAAAATGACAGATGAGTCGAGACCAACTACATCTTCACGCGCCTGCACCATAGTGCGCCACCATTGGCGACGAACATTCTCTTTGAGTTCAACACCTAAAGGTCCGTAATCCCAAGCTGAGCGGGTACCGCCATAAATTTCACTACACGGAAAAACAAATCCGCGGCGCTTGGAAAGGCTTACTACTGCATCTACGCGATCCATGAGTTCTCTACATTCAATCATGTCGCCGACTGGTTGCCGGCGCCCAGAGTCATTAGTCTATCGGGAGCAGTTGGTTCTAACTCTCACTAACACTTGATACATATTCCACAGAACTATCGGCAGTTACCTCAAGGAGAGTTTCAAAAATGCTCGGTAGCTCAATCATGTTTGCTAGAAATGGCCAAACTACAAGTTTCGCTGCCGTAGCCGATGTTGCTCGGCGATATGAGCCAACATCTTTCCAGGTGGACTGAACTAAGTATCTATCGACTTGATCAGGAGAATGCAGTAGCTGCAAATTCACAAAACCAGCGGACTGCTGCAAGACATTTTGGACCTCTGCCAGTTGTGCACGCCAAGCGGCGTAGTTCACTACATCGAATGACCACTGCGACCTAAAAGGTTGATCCACCATAGAGATAGTCAACCAGAGTTATCACTAAGTACAAATTTCCAGTGATACATGCTTAATCCGCTACGCTTAAGCCATGGCGTCTAACGTGAATTACCTCGGCATTGCAGTTGCCTTTATCACTGTGCTGGGCACAGCACTTGGTGGGCTACTTGCACTTCGCACCAGAGACAAGATGCACTTGCTTCTTGGTTTTTCTGGCGGGCTCCTACTTGGCCTGGCAGCATTTGACCTCATTCCTGAAGTTTTTTCACTAAGCAACGAACAACTATTTAAAGTGCCAACAGTGATGGTCTGCGTGGTAGTCGGATTTTTACTACTGCACGTAATTGAGCAGATTTCTGGTGCGCATGAACCAGTAGAAACTGAATATGTGCACGACCATCAACACAGCCACGGAATAACCACCGGCTACATCGGCGCTGCTGCCATGGTGGTACATGTGTTCCTTGACGGTGTTGCTGTTGGACTTTCATTCCAAGTAAGTAATGCGCTAGGTGTCGCAGTAGCAATTGCGGTGGTAGCTCACGCATTCACCGATGGACTAAACACGGTTGCCTTGCTCGTTAATACTGGCAATTGGAAAAAGCAGTCGATTTACTTACTAGCGGTAGATGGCGTTGCCCGACTTAGTGGCGCTGCTTTTGGTACCTACGTATTAATAAGTGACCGTTTTGTTTCGCTATACCTAGCACTTTTTGCTGGAATGCTGATTTACCTGGCAACTTCCCACATTTTGCCCGAAGCACACAGCAAACATCCATCACGCTTGACTTTGGTTAGCACGATTACTGGCGTGTTAGTGATGTTCTTAATTATTAACTTGGCACATCACTAGTTTCATTGGGTACTGCCCCGCCAAATCTGCGATCACGAGAAGCATAAATTTCACAGGCTTGCCAAAGATGCCGGCGGTCAAAATCTGGCCAAAGTGTTGGCAAGAAGACCATTTCGGCATAAGCGCTTTGCCATAGTAAGAAATTGCTCATTCGTTGTTCGCCACTTGAGCGAATAAACAAATCAACATCTGGCATGTCAGGTTCATCTAGTTGGCGCTTAATAGACTTTTCTGAGATTTTGTCGGGATCCATTTTCCCAGTTGCCACTTCTTTGGCGATTCGTTGCACTGCATCGACAATTTCGGCTCGGCCACCATAGTTGACGCACATGTACAGAGTTAAATTGCGATTTTTCTTGGTTAATTCTTCAGCGGCTTCAAGTTCTTCGATTACCGATTTCCAAAGCTTTGGTCGCCGGCCCACCCAGCGAATTCGAACACCTAAGTCATTCATTTCATCTCTGCGACGGCGAATCACTTCCCGGTTGAAATTCATCAGGAACCGAACTTCTTCTGGCGACCTGCGCCAATTCTCAGTTGAGAATGCGTAGGCAGAAATATTCTTGATTCCAAGTTCTAATGCGCCATGCACGCAGTCAAGCAAACTTGCTTCGCCAGCTTCGTGACCCGCGGTTCTAGGAAGTCCGCGCTCTTTAGCCCAACGACCATTACCATCCATCACAATGGCGACATGATCTGGCACAAACTGGCTCGGGATTTTTGGAGACTTCGCCCCACTTGGGTGGGCAGTTGGTTTTAGAACCATGTCCTACATCTTGCCATGAATACTGTTACTGGCGGTCAACTAGTGGCAAGGAACGTAGCCCACGTTCAAGATGCCACTGCGTGTAGGCAGCGATCAGCCCAGATGCTTCACGAACCTCGGCTTGCGTTGCGTTATCGGCCAGATTCCAGTCTCCCTGTAACAAAGCCAGTAATAATTCGATTGATTCTGCCTTCGGTGCAACGCTTCCTGGTTGCCTGTGATCTGAACACAAAGCGCCACCAGTTGGGACATTAAAGAATGGTTGGGTACCAGGCAAACCACAAATCGCGCATTGGTTTAAAGCTGCAGCGTAACCAGCAAGTGAGAGAGCTCGAAGTAGGTACGCGTTAAGCACTAACATTCCGTCGTGCTCTTTTTCAGTCAAAGAACGCAGCGCGCCAACTAGTAGCAGGTACTGAGTTTCGGCCGGAACCGATTCTTCTGAGGCGATACGATCTGCAGTTTCCAAGATGGTTTGCCCAATAGTCCACAGTGGGTAATCGAGAACCAACGCTTCACCATAAACATTTAAAGTTTCGGCTTGCGTGATTATGTCTAAGTTCTTGCCAGGTGCAATAAATAATTCGACCCGGCTAAGTGGCTCTAGCCTTGCGCCAAATTTACTCCTAGTGCGCCGGACCCCTTTAGCAACAGCACGAATCTTGCCTTTTTCCCGAGTGAGCAAGGTAATGATGCGATCTGCTTCACCTAATTTGTGCGTACGAAGAACGATAGCCTCAACCCGATAATTTCGCACAGTCCTATCGTGTCATGCGTTTGCTCCGAACTTGCACAGGCTTCATGCATTAGCGTTAGAGACATGGCATTAAAAGAAACCCCAGACACATCTGAACCCAGAAATGATGGGCATTCTCATGTGATGACCATTTCTCTTGACCGAAACGGCCTCAATCGTTCACTGCGCACCATTACATTGTGGCTTGGCATTGTTTCTATTGGACTATGGGTTTTCAAAAGTAACGGCAATTTTCTATTCCTAATGCTGCTTGCTTGGTTGTTCTCAATCGCAATGGATCCACCCGTTGGCGCTTTAGCCAAGCGAGGTTGGAGGCGCGGTAGCGCAACTGGGCTCGTGATGTTTGCGGTAGTGCTTGCTTTTTCTGGATTTATCGCGGTATTTGGCAGCGTGTTGTTCAGTCAGTGCGTGCAATTTATTAGTTCTTTGCCAAGTGTGATCACTGACGCAGTCAAGTGGGTAAACGACGCATTTAACTTAGACCTAAATTCACAAAACGTAATTAGCTCATTAAACGTAACTCCGGCTCAACTAGCTAGTTGGACCTCTAATTTTTCTGGTGGAGTTGTAGGTTTCCTCACTTCCATTATCGGTGGGCTCTTTCAAGTGATGACAGCATTGCTATTTGCTTTCTACTTCTGCGCAGATGGACCCAGGCTTCGCCGAGTCATCGGATCTTGGCTCTCGCCTTCAGCGCAAGAAGTCTTTGTAACTACCTGGGATCTAGCTGTGCAGAAAACTGGCGGCTTTGTAATGTCAAAAGTTATTTTGGCTGCATTTTCTTTCACAGTTCACGCTATCTTCTTTGCAACTATCGGAGTTCCTTACTGGTTAGCCATGGCATTGATTACCGGTCTTGTGAGTCAGTTCATTCCAACAATCGGCACCTACCTCGCAATTATGATTCCGATGCTTGTGGCGTTCTTCAACCAACCACTTGATGCGCTCTGGGTAATGACTTTTGCAGTCATTTGGCAACAAGTAGAGAATTACGTGTTAAGTCCAAGAATCAGTCAGATGACCATGAACATACATCCAGCAATTGCATTCGGATCCGTGATTGTGTTCGCTAACCTCTTTGGCCCAATGGGCGCAGTAATTTCAATCCCACTGGCAGCTGTTTTGGTGGCGGCAGTCGATACATACGGAAACCGTTATGAGTTGATTCCGCAGTTACATGAAACGCAGGCGTTAGAAGAATTAGAAGCCGAGGCGTTGTAACTGCTTTGGATCGCGCTGCCAATCTTTTGCAATTTTCACTCTGATATCTAGATGCACTTGCACGCCTAACAATTTACTGATGGATTCACGCGCCGTGATACCAACTTCTTTAAGTCGACTTCCGCCCTTGCCGATGACAATATGCTTTTGACTTTCGCGTTCAACATAAATGTGAACATAAACATCCATTAATGGCTTATCGGCCGGGCGACCTGAGCGTAATTCCATTTCTTCCACTACTACCGCGATCGAGTGCGGCAATTCATCGCGCACACCTTCAAGAGCCGCCTCGCGAACGAATTCCGCAATCATTACCCGCTCTGGCTCATCCGTTAATTCGCCATCAGGATAAAGTGCCTCACCCGCAGGCAGTTGCCCCACTAACAAGTCGCAAAGTAACGTAACTTGGTCATTTGCAACTGCGCTTACTGGGACTACGTGCACCCAATCAATACCAAGTTTTACGCCAAGTTCGGAAACCGCTAGTAACTGTTCACCAATCTGCTGCTTTGTGGCACGATCTGTTTTGGTAATTACTGCAAACTTTTTAACTCGTGGCACGCTCGCCAACTCAGTAGCGATGAATAAATCGCCAGGTCCAATTGGTTCATCTGCTGGAAAACACATCGCGACAACATCTACTTCAGACCAAGTATCTGATACCAAGGCATTGAGGCGCTCACCCAACAAAGTGCGTGGGCGATGAACGCCGGGAGTATCGACTAGTACCAATTGAGCATCGGGGCGGTGCACAATGCCACGAATTACATGCCGAGTGGTTTGCGGCTTATCTGAGGTGATTGCTACTTTTTGACCCACTAATGCGTTAGTGAGTGTGGACTTGCCAACATTTGGTCGACCAACAAAGCAGGCAAAACCACTGCAAAAATCACTCATGAATAAAGAGTCCGCAACAATGCGCCAGCATTGTCAACCACGTGCACCGGAATGCCCACGCCAGCAACTGCTTCGAGCACGTCAATGTCATTAGTGGTTACCAAAACATCATCCGCGACAACTACCACCGCTTCAATTCCAGTGGACCCAGATGATATCGCCTGCGCCACAACCAACTCGATTGCGGTAAAAGATAACGGCCCACGATTCACATTTGTGCCGGAGTAAGTGCGCCCAGTGGTGTCGCGAAGTGCTGCGCCACTTTCGGCACTAACACGCGCTCTGGCTCCACGAGCCAAGGTGACTAGTTTGTCATCCTCTGTTGTCCACTCACTCATTTTCAGATTCCTGCTTTTTTCCAAGATTTTCGTCACGGGCCACCAACAAGGTGCCGATGCGATGGCGACGACCTGCTGCAGACTCTGCAGTCAAGGTCCAATTGTTAATTCTTACATGTGCACCAGGGATTGGCACAATCCCAAGGCGCTTGGCCAAAACCCCTGCTGCGGTATCGACACCTTCATCCGCAATTTCTTCACCAATAAGTTCAGCTAGGTCATCGATGTGCAATCTTGAACTGACTCGATATTCATGATCTGAAATCTTTTCAATATCCGGTCCTGCAACATCGAACTCGTCTGAAATGTCACCAACAATTTCTTCAAGGACATCTTCAATGGTGACCATTCCTGCTGTGCCCCCATATTCGTCAACCAGCACAACCAAATGAGTACGAGCTAATTGCATGTCACTTAGCAACTCATCAACTGGCCTACTGTCGGGCACCATAAATGCTGGTCGCATCAAATCGCTTACTCGCTCTGAGGTTTGCGCATCATTGTGTTCAAATATGCGACCGGCAATATCTTTTACATAGATCACGCCAACGATGTCGTCAACGCTCTCGCCGATAACAGGAATGCGCGAAAAGCCTGAACGAAGAGCAAGTGACATGGCCTGGCGCAGGGTCTTGTGTTGTTCAATCCAAACCATTTCAGTACGTGGAACCATCACTTCGCGAGCAACGGTGTCGCCAAGTTCAAATACTGAGTGAATCATGGCCCGCTCGTCATCTTCAATAACTAAGTCAGCGCCAGCTAAATCAACTAACTCGCGCAATTCAGCTTGCGTTGCGAACGGGCCTTCACGAAAACCTTTACCAGGGGTGATGGCGTTGCCAACCAGAATCAAAAGGCGGGTAAGCGGACTAAGAAGTAAAGTCAATCCAACTGTAGGTCGGGCCATAAAGAGTGCGATGCGCTCGGCCCGCTGGCGACCAAGAGTTTGCGCGGTTACTCCAAGAATTATGTAGCCAACAAAAACCATGACAACCGAAGCTAAAGCCAATGCCAATGCCACACTAAGTTTTGGATTTATAAACAAGAATCCAGCAGCTACAAGTACTACCGACAAAGTAGACAATGTCAGATTTACGAATAGCAACACATTCACATAGCGAGCGCGGTCTTCAAGCATATGAAGTACACGTTCTGCTTTGCGATTACCTTTGCGTTTTGCCTGCTCAATTCCCGTTTTGCTAACACGGGCTAGCGCGGTTTCGGCGGCAACAAAAATGCCTGAAATGACTACACAGATTGCCGCAGAAATAAACAGCAGAGTTGAGGTCACGAACCTATCCCTCGCTTATTGCGCTCGCCTTCCCATTGCGCAAGTAACTGCGCCTGCAAGCCAAACATCACTTTGTGTTCTTCTGGCTCGCCATGATCGTGGCCAAGTAAATGCAAAATTCCGTGAGTTAGCAACAACCTAATCTCGGCAGCAAATGAATGGTCTGCGGCTTTTGCCTGGCGCTGTGCTACATCCGGACACAGAACAATGTCGCCCAAAATACCTTCCGGACTAATTTCGGAATCAGTTCCAGCCCGCATTTCATCCATAGGAAAACTAAGTACATCTGTTGAGCCTGGTTCATCCATGTACTTTTCGTGCAATACAGCCATTTCAATTTCATCGACAATCAAAATAGAAAGTTCCGCAGCCGGATTAATGTGCAGGCGCTGCAAAACAAATTCAGCTTGGTAAACCAACTCGAGTTCATCGAGTTCAAAACCAGATTCGTTTGATACGTCAATGGCCATTTCAGCGTGTCTCTTTTTCTGACTTGCCTTTGTCGCGTTTTACTTGTTTTGCCTCATCGTGGCGCGCATAGGCATCGACAATTTGCCCAACAAGTCTGTGGCGAACTACGTCCTGTGAAGTTAATTCACAAAAAGCTACGTCCTCAATACCCTCAAGGATTTCCCGAACGATGCGCAATCCACTTGTCGTTCCAGTTGGTAGATCAACTTGGGTGATGTCGCCAGTAATCACCATTGTGGAACCAAAACCTAGACGAGTCAGGAACATCTTCATTTGCTCAGCGGACGTATTCTGCGCTTCATCCAAAATAATGAAAGCGTCATTTAATGTGCGCCCACGCATGTAGGCAAGAGGAGCCACTTCGATAGTTCCACTGGCCATTAGTCGCGGAATTGAATCTACGTCAACCATGTCATGGAGAGCGTCGTATAAAGGTCGCAGATATGGATCGATTTTCTCACTCAGAGTGCCCGGCAAAAAACCCAGACGCTCGCCTGCTTCAACAGCAGGACGGGTCAGAATTATTCGACTGATTTTCTTGCTTTGCAGAGCCTGAACTGCTTTGGCAACTGCTAGATAAGTTTTGCCAGTTCCTGCTGGACCGATGCCGAATACCACAGTGTTCGCATCGATTGCATCAACGTAATGCTTTTGATTCAGAGTTTTCGCTCGAATAGCTTTGCCGCGATTCGACAAAATATTTGCCGTGAGAATTTCTGCGGGCAAAACATCTGAACGCAACATCTTGATTGCGCGTTCAATCGCATCAGGCGTCAAGCCCTGGCCAGTGCGCAAGATGACGATTAATTCAGCAATGAGCATTTCAATTTGCCGCACCTGCTGATCAGGGCCATCGAGCGTAATTTCATTGCCTCGAACTAAAACATCCACATTTGGGTAACTTGTTTCAACAACGCGGATCAATTCATCGCGCGACCCGACAAGTGAGACCATCGGGATTGAGGTTGGAACAACTACTGTGCTGTGTAGCGAGTCAGGCAAGGCGCTCATTAAGGCAACTCTAATCTATTTCTACAACTAGCCTGGCGGCCAAGTTAATTCGCGACCACCCAAGATGTGAAAATGAACGTGGTCAACGGTTTGCCCGCCATCTGGGCCACTATTTGCAACTAAGCGATAGCCACGAATCAAGGTCTCTTGCTGAATTACCTGTGTTACCACGTCCAAGAGGTGCCCAGCTAAAGCGACATCTGTGCGAGTCAACTCAGTGACATTGTCGAAATGCACTTTTGGAATTACCAAAATGTGAGTTGGGGCTTTTGGATCGATGTCGAAAAAGGCAAGTGCTTGATCAGTCTCGTAAACAACATTTGCCGCAATTTCACCTGCAACTATTTTGCAAAATAGACAATCACTCATAGACATAAGTCTGTCACTCACTCGGTGATATTTCCCAGCGTTTTGTAGCAGACATTAGTACCCCAAGTGCTACTCCTCCCGCGGTGGAAGTACGCATTACAGCTGGTCCCATCCGAACAATCTGGGCTCCTGCCTGGGAAAAAGTGGCTAGTTCCTCAAGCGAAATCCCACCTTCAGGGCCAACAACAACCACAATCGATCCGCTGGTCGGAACTAACAAATCCGAAATTGAATCCTGGGCAGATTCATGTAAAACCAAAGCTAGGTCGGCTTGTCCTAAAAGCTGGGCTACTTCGCCGGTGGAATGCAGTCCAGAAATTTGTGGCAGCCAAGCACGTCTGGCCTGCTTGCTTGCTTCACGCACTATTCGTTGCCACTTAAGTAAGCCTTTATCACTAGCATCCCATTTTGCGATGCTATGCACTGCTGACCATGGAGTAATTTGGTCCACGCCCACTTCAGTAAGAATTTCCAGCGCAAGATCACTGCGATCACCTTTAGCAAGTGCTTGGACGACAGTAAAAATTACCTCTGATTTTTCCTCAGTATCAACTGATTCAACTCTTGCATCCAACGACTTCTTACCAAGGGCTACTACTGCACAAATAGCCCTGCGGCCGTTGCCATCGATAAGTTCAATTTTCTCGCCCAATCTGATGCGTCGCACTGATACGGCGTGATGACCTTCATCGCCGTCGAGTACAACTATTTGCTCTGGCTGCAAATTAGCGTTAGAAATAAAAACCGGAAGTGTCATCGGCCAGTGAATGCATCTTTGATCTTGCCGAAAATTCCGCCAGCGTGCTGATGCAATGTGGCATCAGGCTTTTCCTCGTTACGAACGGTCGCAAGCTGTCGTAAAAGTTCTTCTTGTTCATCAGTTAATTCAGTCGGAGTTTGCACTGCTAGATGAACCTGCAGTTCACCCCGACCATTGCGGCCCAGACGAGGCATGCCATGACCAGCCAAAGTAATTGTTGTGCCGCTCTGTGTACCCGCTTTTATGTTCACACTGACCGGACCATCAAGAGTTTCTACTTCTAAAGTCGCGCCCAAGGCCGCAGCAGTCATTGGCAACGGAAGTGTGGCATGAAGCTGGTCGCCTCGGCGCTGGAAAATTGGGTGCGCCTTCTCGACAAACTCAACATATAAATCACCTTTAGGGCCGCCGCCTGGGCCAACTTCACCCTGGCTGGTCATTTGCATACGAGATCCGTCTTCAACACCCGGTGGAATCTGAATTGAGATGTTAACTCGGGTACGAACTCGGCCATCGCCCACACACTCCAAACATGGATGTGGCAATAAATTTCCAAACCCATTGCACTGGGGACAACGATGAGCTGTCATAACCTGACCGATAAATGAGCGCTGGACCTGTTGAACTTGACCGGCACCCCTACACATTGAACAGTCGGCCAACGACGTGTTTGCCGCGGTTCCTGCACCCTTACACACGCCGCAAGTGATAGCTGTGTCAATACTTAAATCGCGGGTTCCACCAAAGGCCGCATCCTCAAGAGTTATGTTCACTCGGATCAACGCATCTTGACCACGTCGACGACGTGGAACTGGTCCGCGCTGCGCGCCGCCACCAAAGAATGCATCAACAATGTCGCCGAAGCCGAAACCAGCGGCGCCATTAAAGCCACCAGCACTAAACGGATCGCCGCCCAAGTCATATGTTTCGCGCTTTTGCGCATCTGAAAGGACTTCGTAGGCAGTTGAAATTTCTTTAAATCGTTCTTCTGCAGATGGGTCGGGGTTTACATCGGGATGAAGTTCGCGAGCTAGCTTGCGATAAGCACGTTTTATTTCTTCAGCTGTGGCACCACGCGATACGCCAAGTGCGCTGTAATGATCAGCCACCAGTCTGCTCCCTCAAAATTTGCCCGACATACAAAGCCACAGATTGAACAGCAGCCATTGAACCTGGATAGTCCATGCGAGTTGGTCCAACAACACCAAGATGAGCAACAACTTGGTCGCCACTGCCATAGCCCGCACTTACTACTGATGCGGTGTGTAATTCTTGCACTGGATTTTCATGACCGATCTGCACCATCAATGCTTCTGGCGACGCAGCCGTTTCGAAAAGTTTTAGTAGCACAACTTGCTCTTCAAGTGCTTCAAGTACGGAAGCAGTGCCGCTGCCAAAATCATGGCTTCCCCGAGCAAGATTGGCAGTGCCGCTAATCATTACGCGCTCGTCATGTTTTGAAACAACGGACTCAAGCAAAGTGGCCACAACAGAATTAATAACCGGACGGGCGCTGACATCAAATCGATCCCCAAATCCGAGCAATAGGTCTGGAACCTCAGTGAAAAGTTTGCCAGCCAATGTGGCATTTAAGCCAAGACGAATGTCCCCGATTGTCTGCTCACTAGTTGCTTGTGGGATTTCAAAAATTCTTTGTTCAATCCGACCGGTGTCTGCAATAACAACCAATAGGACTCTGGTTGGCGAAGTTGCGATTAGTTCAATGTGTCGAACCGAGCTACGGCCAAGTGATGGGTACTGCACCAGAGCAACTTGTTTAGTTAAGTTGGCCAGCAATCTAACCGTGCGCGCCATCACATCATCTAAATCAACTGATGCATCTAGAAATGATTCAATTGCCCGGCGCTCTGCACTTGAAAGCGGCTTAACGCTCGAAAGACGATCAACAAATAAGCGATAACCCTTATCGGTTGGAACGCGCCCAGCACTGGTGTGTGGGGCGCTGATGTACCCCTCGTCTTCAAGGGCGGCCATATCGTTGCGGATTGTCGCAGATGAAACTCCCAGGCCATGGCGATCAACGATTACCTTGGAACCAACCGGTTCATTTGTTTGTACATAGTCTTCGACAATGGCACGCAAAACCGCGAGTTTACGGTCATCCATATGCCACTCCTAGCACTCTTATCTACTGAGTGCCAGTCTAATGCCGATTAATCCCACAGGCGCGCGACTAAACCATCGGCCAAAAGTCTGCCCTTGAAAGTTAAAACCGCCAACCCATTTGCAAATTGCTCTGCGTCAAGCAGCCCATCTGTTAGGGCCACATTAGCTTGGTCTAGCGCGGTAGGAGAAAGTTCTGAAAGGGCCAAGCCGCTTCGTAAGCGAAGTGCCAGCATGATGTTTTCATGAGCCACATCAAGTGCGCTGAGCTGCTCACTATCGGCCACTGGCATATCCCCCGAATCGACAAGCGCTGCCCAGGCTGCTGGATGCTTAACATTCCACTGCCGCAAGCCGGCAAAGTGCGCATGCGCGCCAGGACCTAGGCCCAGCCAGTCTTGATTTTGCCAGTACGCGATGTTATGTCGACACTGCCCACCAGGTAGCGACCAATTACTGACTTCATACCAAGTCATGCCCATGCGAGTTAGTGCCTTGTCAATCATTTCGTAACGCGCTGCCGCCACATCATCATTTGGCGCAGAAAGTTCGCCTCGTTTAATGGTGGCAGCTAATCGGGTACCCGGTTCAACAATTAATGAGTACGCACTTACATGATCAACAGGAGCCGCAGTGACTTCATCAAGAGTAAGTCGTAAGTCGTCATCCGTTTCAGTTGGCGAGCCATAAATCAAATCCACACTTACGTGTGCAAAGCCAGCTTCTTTGGCCCACTGAACAGCCTGCCAAGTTCGCCCAGCCGTATGAGTGCGATCTAGAACTTGTAACACTTTTTGACTGCTGGACTGGTGGCCAAAAGAAATTCGAGTGAAACCACCAGAACGCAGAGTTTCCAAATATTCTTTATCGACCGAATCTGGATTAGCTTCAGTCGTGACTTCACAATTGTCTGCCAATGCGTAAGTATTTTCTAACTCTCGCAAAATTAGGTTTAGATCCATTGCAGGTAGCAACGTGGGAGTTCCGCCACCAAAAAATATGGTCTCAAGTGGTTGCACAAAATCCGTTTGCTTGCTCGCGGTTACCTGGATTTCTTTTACAACTCTTTGCGCGTAAGTATCTGTTGAAACTGTTGTGCCATCGCGCTGTAGTTCGCTGGCAGTGTAGGTGTTGAAGTCGCAGTACCCACAACGTGAACTACAAAATGGCACATGAACATACGCGCCAAGTGAGCGATTAGTCATTACTATTTCGATTTATCTTTCGCAGCCGAATCGTCAGTAGAGAGCGCAGCAATGAAGGCTTCTTGTGGAACTTCAACACGACCAACCATCTTCATGCGCTTCTTACCTTCCTTCTGCTTTTCCAGAAGTTTGCGCTTACGTGAAATATCTCCGCCGTAACATTTAGCCAAAACATCTTTGCGCATGGCCCGAATTGTTTCTCGAGCAATCACTCGCGCACCAATCGCAGCCTGGATAGGAACTTCGTACTGCTGACGAGGAATCAATTCTTTGAGCTTGCTCGCCATCATCACGCCATAGGCATAAGCCTTGTCCTTGTGCACAATCGCACTGAATGCATCTACGGGATCGCCATGTAAAAGAATGTCGACTTTAACTAGATCAGCAACCTGATCGCCCGTTGTTTCGTAATCAAGTGATGCGAAACCACGAGTGCGCGATTTGAGTTGATCAAAGAAATCAAAAACAATTTCGGCAAGCGGCAAGGTGTAACGCATTTCAACCCGGTCTTCAGACAAGTAGTCCATGCCCAAAAGTGTTCCGCGGCGTTGCTGACACAACTCCATTACGGTGCCCACAAACTCACTTGGCGACAAAATGGTGGCACGAACAACAGGCTCTTGAACTTCGGCAATCTTTCCACCTGGGAATTCACTTGGGTTTGTTACCACATGCTTGGTGCCATCATCCATAGTCACTTCGTAGATAACGTTCGGAGCTGTTGAAATTAACTCGAGGTTGAATTCACGCTCCAACCGTTCACGCACAATCTCAAGGTGCAAAAGACCCAAGAATCCGCACCGGAAACCAAAGCCCAGCGCCACTGATGTTTCTGGCTCATAAACCAAAGCGGCATCATTTAATTTCAATCTATCTAATGCGTCACGCAGCAACGGGTAGTCCGAACCATCAAGTGGATACAAACCCGAGAAAACCATCGGCTTTGGATCGCGATAGCCACCAAGTGAAGTTTGCGCGGGACGGGCTGCCAAAGTTACGGTGTCGCCCACTCGAGACTGACGCACATCTTTCACCCCAGTGATCAAATATCCAACTTCGCCCACACCGAGCGCTTCTGTTGCAACCGGTTCTGGTGAAATTACCCCAACTTCAAGCGTCTCGTGCGTTTCGGCGGTACTCATCATTTTAATTTTGTCGCGAACAGGAATACGTCCGTCGATAACGCGCACATATGTAACCACGCCGCGGTAAGTGTCGTAGACCGAGTCAAAAATTAGTGCGCGAGCGGGAGCCTGGGCATCGCCAACTGGAGCAGGAATTAGTTTTACGACTTCATTGAGTAATTCCCCAACACCTTCGCCCGTTTTAGCACTGACTTTCAAAACATCGTCAGGACTACAACCAATGATGTGCGCAAGTTCGGCTGCATACTTTTCAGGTTGCGCAGCCGGTAAATCAATTTTGTTCAGAACTGGAATGATTACCAGATTATTTTCTATCGCAAGATATAAGTTCGCCAATGTTTGTGCTTCAATACCTTGCGCTGCATCGACCAAAAGAATGGCACCCTCACAAGCTGCAAGTGAGCGACTCACTTCATAAGTGAAATCGACATGGCCGGGTGTGTCGATTAGGTTCAAAACATACTGCTCGTTGTCATCTGCTTTGAATGGCAACCGAACCGCTTGGCTCTTAATCGTGATTCCGCGCTCGCGTTCAATATCCATTCGGTCCAGATACTGCGCACGCATGTTGCGAGGATCAACAACGCCTGTGATTTGTAGCATGCGATCTGCCAGTGTGGACTTGCCATGGTCAATATGGGCGATGATGCAGAAATTGCGAATAATGGCAGGATCTGTGGCGCCTGGTTTAGGTGTTGCCGGTGCCATATGTGTCCTTTGTCTTGCGCTATCTGCATTAATCCGATTGCAGGTGAATTTAGAAAAATCGTGGATTACCGCCCCTATATTCGCACATTAGGGGCTAATTTGAGCAAACGGTGCTCTGGCAGGTAATCTAGAGGCTGCACATCGGTCCACCGACCGTGGTACAAAACGAAAGAGGCAAACCAAGTGGCCAACATTAAGTCGCAAAAGAAGCGTATTCTGCAGAATGCTGCTGCCCAAGAACGCAACAAGGCAGTTCGCAGCGCCCTAAAGACAAAGGTGCGTCGCTTCCGTGAGGCTGTTGCTACTGGCGATACTGCTAAAGCAACTGTTGCTCTTGCAGATGCATCACGTGCACTTGATAAAGCTGTATCAAAAGGTGTCATTCACAAGAACCAGGCTGCTAACCGCAAGTCGTCTTTGGCTGCTTCGCTTAACAACGCTTAATCTTGTCGTGGCGGTCTCATCGCCAAAACATTCTTTTCAATTTCATAGAATGTCTGCGCGCGTTCCAAACTAACTCCGCCGGAAATTCCTGGCTTATATGCAGTGCCCTTACTTGCGCGATCAGCCAAGGCTAACAGCCGCGTTGCTCTGGCCAAGTCGTCAGGAAACCATAACTTCTTTTGCGCTCGTAAAAAACGCAATCTAAATGGATGCACCCCAACGTAGCTAGCCAACTCCGAGTCACCCATTCCTGGTGATGCACTTGCAAAACGCACGAGTGTTCGTAAACCTTTAGCCATCGCCGAAATAATTGCTGGCGATGCAGAACTATCTTGCTCAATGGCCCAACGGAATTGCTCAAGTACTTCTTTTGGTTTCGCATTCCACATGGCATCACTTACATCCCAGCCTTTGATGTCAGACATCCCCGAGTAGTACTGTGCAACCGCTGCTGCATCAATTGGATCGGTTTCAATGTCAACACAAAGCTGCGAGATTGCAGAAAGTAGTTCACTTAAATTAGGACCAACTGATTCACGCAATGCTGCGATGGCTTCTACCGTTGTGCGGCGCTTGTGTTTGTTGAACTCAGCGACCAAAGCGGCGTCCAACTTGTCATTTTTGAGTTCACCACAGTCCGCCTCAAGTACCCCGGTCTTGCGCACCAATTCAAGGAACTTCTTGCCTTTGACTCCCCCAGGGTGACACAGCACCAACATCAAATGCTCTGGCACATCAGTGATCGCCTGCAAAAGTGGGGCAAATGAATCTTCAGTAATTTCAGAAATGTTTTGGATAATCAACAAAGTGAATTCACCAAACAGTGACGGTGAAAGTGCTTGGACTAAATCACTGGCTTGATTCTCTAGTTCACCCAAATCAATTTCAATTTTTATAAATTGTGGATCATGGCCCGCGGCATTAGTGCTCATGCGGGAGATGACTTGCTGCACCAGCGCAGACTCTTTTCCAACAGCCAAAACTGCTCGAGTTTCGTCTACTGGATTCTTTTTAGCCACAGTAAGAGTATGCCTCAACGGGATGTCATTACCTGCAGCATCCCGCCTGATTCGACGATTGCTAAATGGCCCGAGCGATCTGTGCGATAAATCTTGGTTCCCAGAACTTCATAGAGAGTAAGTGTTTCGGCAGCTGGGTGCCCATAGCCGTTATCTTTGCCCACTGAGATGAATGCAATGTCGGGCGATAATTCTTGGGCAAATTGCATCTCTTGATTTCGCGATCCGTGATGCGCCATTTTCAAAACTTCAACATGTGGCAGTTGATAGCGCGCAACGATTGCCTTTTGTGCTGGAGCCTCAACATCGCCTGCCAATAGAAAGGTGTGACCATGGATAGTTGCTAATAAAACAATGCTGGCATTATTTGCATCGCTACCTTCGCCACGAATGATTTCCGCAGGCCATAGACACTGGATATCGACCTGACCTATCGACAGATGTTCGCCTGCAGTTATCGCCTGCATGCTGGTCGATTTACTCGCGAGAAAACTCGTGACAAATTTTGTGGTCAGTAGTGGATCGGCTAGTGACGTGACTCGAATCATGCCAACTTTACGGCCACGAAAAACCGCGTCTAACCCAGCAACATGATCTGCGTGAAAATGCGTAAGTACCAACAACGGAATTGCCTTTATGTGCAAGGTAGTAAGGCACTGGTCTAAAAGACTCGGATCTGGTCCAACATCTACAACTATCGCTTGATGATGCCCAAGGTTTATGACCGTGGCATCTCCTTGCCCGACATCGCATGAAACCATCAACCAGTTATTCGGTGGCCAGATTCGCAGCTGAGCCACTGGATGAACCCAGATTGCCGTAGTGGCAACTAACGTTGTTAGCGATACCAATGATTTTTGATTCGAATTCCATCTGTGCCAGCGTGTGGAAGTAAAAGTAATGGAAACTGCGAATGCGACAGCTAAAAATGCCCCTAGAAGACCATGCGGGATTGGCACAATCAAAAAAGTTGCTGAACTTGCAGTACGCGCAATCAGGGCAATTCCCAGCGCAGGAATAGCCACGACCCACGCCAGTACTTGGGCAACAGGCAGACAGATTATTGCGACTCCAGTAAGGATTAATCCTGAAACCATAGCTAGCGATGCAAGTGGAACTGCAAGTAAGTTTGCCGGCACCGCAGCCAACGAGAAAGTTGCGCCTAGCTGCAACAAGATCGGCAGCACCGCACATTGAGCGCACAAAGTAACAACAAGTCCATCAACTAGCCAGTTTGGAATTGCTTTTGGCACCCGGCTGGCTATTACACTACGTAACTTTGCAGAACCAACTAAAAGTCCGGCCGTAGCAAACACTGATAGTGCAAAACCGTAGGTCGCTGAAATCAGCGGATCGATAATTACTAAAACAACTACTGCAACTCCTAACGCGTTGATTGCATCGGTTTTACGTTTACCCAAGATGCCCAGCAGAAGAACCAGGCCCATCACCCCCGCTCTTAGAACACTTGGCTGTGGTCTTACTACAACCACAAATGCAGTTAAGGTAAGCGCAGCGCCAGCGACTCGAGTTAATCGCGAAGTTCTAGCCAGGGCCGCAAATACCAACGCCAAGAGCATTGTCACATTTGCGCCCGATACTGCAACCAAATGAGTTAGCCCAGAGGTACGCATGGCCGTCAATAATTCTGATTTCATAGCGCGGGTATCACCTAAAGCCAAGCCAGGAACCAGTGCTTTTGCATCCTGCGGAGTTCGATCAAGTGCTTTAACAAGACGCTCACGTAAAGAAGTGGCTAGCCACTGAAATCGCGGCGGCGCACTGCTTATCTTTGGCTGAGTTAACGCAGTTAAATAGGCCACGTATGGAGTGCCTGGGCGAACTGAATCAAGTCTGCCAACTGCCGAAAACGCTGTGCCAGGAATCAATTGCAGATACTGATCTACATATCTGCTGGTGAAAAGTTGCACTGGAATCTTGGTATGCATAATTTCACCTGAGGTGCCAACAGATTCAATCCGAACGCGCATACTGACTCGCGCAGCGCTGGTCCAGGTCAGTTTGTCCTGAAGCGGCAACACTGTTGGATCGCCCACGACAGTTGCGGTGAAATCGACAACTGAATGGTGCGCGGCCTCGGCCACTAGTGGGCTTTGCGTAATTGGTAGAACGCGAGTGAGTGCCAATGCGACCCCAAGAAGTGCCCCGGCGCACATTACTTTCGTGATTGCAGAATAAGACAGGTGTTTGTACTTGTGCCACCAAATTAAACCCAGTGCGGCCAAGAGAAACATTGCAAGCCACAGAATCAACGCACTTGGGTGTCTTTGCAACCCAACTAACACCGTTGCGGCAGTTGAGCACCAGATTGAACTAGCTAGCGGAATGAATCGCGCATCAACTATTCTGGCCGACTTCATTACAACGTTACGAGGCTGGCTAAATTCGCAAAGACTTTTGGTCCAATGCCCGGCACGTTCTGCAAATCATCAACTTTGGTAAATGCTCCGTGTTGGGTCCGCCAAGTAAAAATACGATTTGCTAGAACAGGTCCAACACCCGGTAAGGATTCGAAATCAGACTCAGTTGCACTATTAAGACTCACTCGATTGGTTGACGACGAATTCCCCTGATCACCTGCGACAAGGCCCAGACCACCCGCTTGACCAACCATGAGCAATTGCCCATCAGAGAGCCGCGCTGCCAGATTTACTGTCCCCTTTGGAACACCTGGCAACGTGCCACCGGAAGCCGCAATGGCATCAGCGACTCGTGCGTCACTTGGCAAAGTATGTAATCCGGGATAACGGACTTTGCCTTCAACATCGATAACAATGTTTGTGGATGTGACTGCAATTGACGCAGCTGCAATCGGAGTTCCGCTTGCGAGCACTCGCGGAGTTGCCTGAATCTGGGGGCGATTTAGCCACATGAATAGTGCTGTTGCTGAAATTGCAGCCACCATAAACTTCACTAGCGTGCTGCGAGTACTAGTTGAAGTCGAAAATGTGTAGGACGCAGGAACATATTCGACACCCTCATCTGGGCGCGAAGACCACAAAGCACGGATGCGTTCCTCAACTGTTGGCATCTGTGCAGATTAAATCACTGCGGAGCTACGCCGCTTCCCAACCAACTAGTTTGTGCACATTCGCCCAATGTGTATTAAGCGCAATTAAGCAGGGCCGGCGAGCGGACTGATAACTAGCGCTATCGCACCTGGCCCTAAATGCGTCCCAACTACCGCCCCGGCGGGAAACACTGAAATTTCTGCCTTACCCAGCTTCTGCGAAATTTGTGCTGCAATTTTTTCTGCAGAGTTTTGTGACGTTACATGCAGAATTGCTAACTCACTGGGCAGGGATCCAGATGCTTGCGCAATTTCAACAATGCGTGCCAGTGCTCGCGCAGAATTGCGCACTAACTCGCGTTGCACGATTTTCCCATGCGTCACAGTTAGCAACGGCTTTAATGAAAGCGCAGTACCGATTCGCGATTGTAAGGCGCTTATCCGACCACCGCGCTTAAGGTATTCCAAACTGTCTACATAAAAAATGATTGTTGACTGTTCACATCTATTGCGGATGTAGTCCTCAACATCGTCGATTGGCGCGCCAGTTCTGGCCAGGCGCGCTCCACCGATAAGTGGGTAACCCATGGCTAGTGCAATTGTTCGCGAATCTATTACGCGCACCGGCAGTTCTGACTTAGCCACAGCTAACAACGCAGATTCGTAAGTGCCAGATAACTCTGAAGATAAGTGGACGCTAATAATTTGGTCGTAACCACGATCGAGGACGCGCTGGTATGCAGCAATGAACTGCGCCGAACTTGGCCTTGAAGTTGTTACCGCTTTTCCCTGCTTTAGGGCAACAGACACTACCTCAGCCGTAATTTCGCTGCCTTCGTCATAAGCTTTTCCCTCAATTACCACCTGAACAGGAACTACTTCAATATCAAACTCAGCTCGAATGTTTTCAGGCAAGTAGGAAGTGGAATCGGTGACGAAACCTATTTTCATTCGCGGTTAGCCAAGCACGATGTTGACGATTTTCGGCGGTCGAACAATTACAACCTTCGGCTCGCGTCCTGCAATTTCGGCGATGACATTTTCCTGAGACATCGCAAGTTCACGTAAATCTGTTTCAGAAATTGTTGGCGACACCTGCAGGCGCTTTCGAATCTTGCCGTTTATCTGCACAACACATTCAGTTTCATCCTCAACTAGAAGAGCGGGATCTGCAATTGGCCAAGGAGCAAGAGCCACAGATGGCTCGTAACCCATCCGTGCCCACATTTCTTCCGCTGTGTATGGCGCAACTAGCGATAACAAGATGGCAACGGTATGAGTTGCTTCACGCACAGCAGCATCAGCAGGTCCGCAACCAGTATCAATTGCCTTTCGTGTTGCATTTACCAATTCCATGGCCCGAGCAACCACAACGTTGAAACGGTGACTTTCTAAAGCTAGTTCGCTATCGGCCATTGCTTTGTGCGTTACTTTACGAAGTGCCAAGTCGCCAGTGGCTAAATCAACATCAACTGCGCTAGTAACGTCGCCAGATAGGCGCCAGGCGCGGGCCAAGAACTTCTTTGCTCCACCCGGGGAAACGTCTGACCAGTCGATGTCGTCCTCTGGAGGGCCAGCAAAGACCATTGTCAGACGCACAGCATCAACTCCGTGCGCATCCAACTCATCAGATAGGCGAACTAGGTTGCCACGGCTCTTACTCATTGCTGAGCCATCCATTACAACCATGCCCTGATTGAGCAAGCGTGTGAATGGTTCCTTGAAGTCAACCAAACCCATGTCGAACATCACTTTGGTAAAGAAGCGACTGTAGAGCAGGTGCAAAATAGCATGCGTTACGCCACCAACGTATTGGTCAATCGGCAACCAACGATTTGCTTGCGCTTTTTCAAATGGCGCGGTGTCCAACTGCGGGTTCAAGTAACGAAGGTAGTACCAAGACGAGTCAACAAATGTGTCCATGGTGTCGGAATCCCGACGAGCTGGAATGCCGCACTTAGGGCAAGGCACATTTGCCCATTCATCTGCGGCTCCTAGTGGTGATTCACCCTTAGGCGAAAGATCAAGACCTGCCGCATCAGGCAAAACAACAGGCAACTGTGATTCTGGTACCGGAACTTCACCACAGTCTGGGCAATGAATGATTGGGATTGGGGTGCCCCAATAACGTTGGCGACTAATGAGCCAATCGCGCAGACGGTAATTGGTTGCCGACTTTCCGCGACCCTCACCTTGCAAAATCTCGATCATTTTTGTAATTGCTTCAGCTTTGCCCAGACCATCGAGTGGACCTGAGTTCACATGCGCGCCGTCATCGGCGGTAGCAACACCAGTTTCTGCCGGATCAGTTTCCGATTCCACAACAACTCGAACTGGCAAATTGAAAGTAAGTGCAAAATCAAGATCGCGCTGGTCGTGTGCAGGAACCGCCATAACTGCGCCGGTGCCGTAATCGGCTAGAACATAATCGCTAGCCCAGATTGGTAAACGTTCGCCATTAACTGGATTGATTGCGTAACGGTTTAGGAAAACGCCAGTCTTAGGTCGATCAGTGGCTAACCGATCCATTTCGCTAGTTGACTTAACCTGATTGAGATAGGTGTTGAATTGCGCTTCGCTTTCGGTACCGGCAGCAAGGTTGGCAGCTAAATCGGAATCAACAGCAACAACGAAAAACGTTGCGCCATAAAGGGTGTCAGGGCGGGTCGTGTAAACCACGACCGACTCGCCCTGACCTTCAATGTCGAAACTAACTTCAGCGCCAGTTGAACGCCCAATCCAGTTGCGCTGCATTAACAGAACTTTCTCCGGCCAGTTGCCCTCAAGTTCTGACATGTCCTCAAGTAGACGATCTGCGTAATCAGTAATTTTGAAATACCACTGGTTCAGCTTCTTCTTTGTGACTTGAGTGTCACAGCGTTCACAAAGCCCACCAACAACTTGCTCATTAGCCAACACTGTCTGGCACGATGGACACCAGTTAACAGCTGAGTTTTTGCGATAAGCCAAACCGCGTTCGTACATCTGAAGGAACAGCCACTGATTCCACTTGTAGTACTCGGGGTCGCAAGTGTTGAGTACCCGATCCCAGTCAAAGGAACAGGCGTAACGGCGCATTGAAGACTTCTGCATCGCGATGTTTTCATAAGTCCAAGATTTTGGATCTTCACCGCGCTTGATAGCTGCATTCTCAGCTGGTAAACCAAAAGCATCCCAACCGATTGGATGTAGAACGTTAAAACCTTTGTGAACCCAGTAGCGGGCAATCACATCACCAAGTGCGTAAGCCTCAGCATGTCCCATGTGTAAGTCGCCAGATGGGTACGGAAACATGTCCAACACATACTTAGTTGGCCTGGTGTCGTCTGGGCGCCCACTGCGAAACGGCGCTAGTTCATCCCAAATTGGCAGCCATTTATCTTGAACAGCGTGCACATCATAAAAATTTGGGTCAACTGGCGTTTCACTCATAATCCCCAAGAATACTTGAGCAACACAGCGGGAGCGAAATGCTCAGGGCTTACGCAAAACTCCACGTTGATACTGGCTTGGCCAGGGCACTTCTACCCCTAATTCGCTGGCAGCCTGTAGCGGCCAACGTGGGTTGCCTAAAAGGGCGCGACCAAGCATCACTGCGTCCGCTTGCCCTGATTCAATAATCTGCTGTGCTTGCTGGGCTGAATCGATCATGCCTACCGCGCTTGTGGCAATCTGCGCCTGTTGGCGAATCTGCTGGGCAAATGGCACCTGAAAACCTGGACCGACCGGAATCTGCGCATCTGGAGTTGTGCCGGCTGATGAGCAGTCAACTAGGTCTACTCCGGCAGCTTTCAACTCCCGAGCAAGTTCAACGCTGTCTTCAATGGTCCAGCCGCCAGGGACCCAGTCGGTACATGAGAGTCGAACAAACAATGCGCGCGCCGGAGAAATTACTACGCGAATCTCGCGCGCAATTTCAATCAAAAGGCGAATGCGATTTTCAAACGAGCCACCGTATTCATCTGTTCGTTGATTTGAAATCGGAGACAAAAATTCGTGCAGTAGATATCCGTGAGCCACATGTAATTCGATTACATCAAAACCCGCGAAAAGAGCGCGCTCAGCGGCCGCAACAAAGTCCGCGCGAAGCTGACCTATTTCTTTCGCCGTAAGTTCTCGCGGCGCAGGGTAACTGCCAAAAGGAACTGCAGATGGTGCCACTGTTTGCCAACCGCCATCTTCTGGCGCTAACGGCTTGCCGCCAAGCCATGGCGCTGCGGTTGAAGCCTTTCGCCCCGCATGAGCAAGTTGAATACCCATTTTCACGCCATGCTTGTGCGCAAAGTTCGGCAACTCGCCAAGAACTTGGGCTTGTTGCTCGGTCCAAATTCCTAAACACTGTGGTGAGATACGTCCCTGCGGTTGCACACCAGTGGCTTCGACCATAACCAAACCCGAACCACCTGTGATTAAGGAGCCATAGTGAATTGCATGCCAATCTTGCATCACACCATCAATAGCCGAGTACTGACACATTGGACTAACCCAGACTCGATTTTTAATCGAGATGTTTCCTACTGTGATCGGATCAAACAAATTCGGCATTAGTCTCCGATGGTTGCGACCATGATCGCTTTAATAGTGTGCATCCGATTTTCAGCCTGATCAAAAACCACACTCAAATCAGATTCGAAAATATCATGAGTCACTTCAAGGCCTTCGCGCATTCCTGTTTTACTCGCGATTTCAAAGCCAATCGTGGTCTGCTCATTGTGAAAGCCTGGCAAGCAATGCATAAACTTCACATCAGCTACACCCGTTTTAGCTAAAGCTTCACGATTTACTTGATATGGCGAAAGTAACTTAACCCGCTCGTTCCAAATTTCTGGTGATTCCCCCATAGAGACCCAAACATCAGTGTGCACAAATTGCGCGCCGAGAAGTGCTTCGTCCATAGATTCAGTCAAAGTTATGCGCGCTCCACTTTTTGCAGCGGCAACTTCAGCTAGCGCACGAATCTGGGCAGATGGAAGCAACTCGGCCGGGCCAGCAATGCGCACATCACAGCCCATAATTGCACCCATCATCAAAAGTGAATGACCCATGTTGTTCCGGGCATCGCCAACGTAAGCAAAACTGATTTCATTTAACGCACGACCTGAGTGCTCAATCATGGTCTGGAAATCGGCAAGCATCTGTGTTGGATGCCACTCGTCTGTTAGCCCGTTGTAAACGGGTACATCTGAGAATTTGGCAAGCTCTTCAACCATCTCTTGAGATTTACCTCGAAATTGAATCGCATCGTAATACCTCGATAAAACTCGAGCAGTATCTGCGATCGATTCTTTGTGACCTACTTGGGATGACTGACCATCTAAGTAGGTGGTGTGTGCACCCTGATCGAATGCCGCTACTTCAAAGGCACAACGAGTTCGGGTTGAAGTCTTTTCAAAAATGAGCGCAATGTTTCGATCTTGCAAGTGCTTTACTTCACGGCGTTCGCGCTTGGCTGCCTTGAGTTCGATGGCAGAGTTAATTAGATACTGCAATTCGTCTGCAGTGAAATCGATTTCCTTTAGGAAATCACGATTTTTCAAGTTCATGTGCACTCCGGGGAAGTTTGCTAGAAACCTAGCCTACCCAAGTATTAGCCGTTAGTTGGGAAACCTAAGTTCAAGCCACCATGACTCGGATCTAACCAACGACTCGTTACTACTTTGCCGCGAGTAAAGAAGTGAACGCCCTCTGCACCATGTGCATGGGTGTCACCAAACAACGATGCTTTCCAACCACCGAATGAGTAGTAAGCCATCGGTACTGGGATTGGTACGTTAATGCCAACCATGCCCACTTGCACTTCATGTTGGAACCGGCGCGCGGCTCCACCATCGTTTGTGAAAATTGCAGTGCCATTTCCGTAGGGATGCTCGTTAACCAACTTGAGTGCCTCTTCATAAGTTTCAACTCGGATAACACACAGCACTGGGCCGAAGATTTCTTCTTGGTAGATGCTCATCTCTGGCGTGACATTGTCGAACAATGTTGCACCAAGGAAGTAACCAGCTGACAGAGCTTCATCAGAAATTTCAGGTTTACGCCCATCCACAACCAAAGTTGCTCCTGCTTCAACACCAGCATCAATGTAGCCACGCACTTTGTCGCGATGAACCGCACTAATCAGTGGGCCCATGTCTGAGTTAGTTACGCCAGCACCGAGCGTCAGCGTACGAACCCGCTGCGCGATCTTTGCGATAAGTTCATCAGCTACTGGCTCAACAGCAACTAATGCGGAGATTGCCATACATCGCTCACCGGCAGAGCCAAAGCCAGCGTTAACTGCGCTATCCGCTGCTAAATCAAGATCCGCATCAGGTAAAACCACCATGTGATTCTTGGCACCACCAAGTGCCTGAACCCGCTTGCCGTGCGCGGTACCGGTTTCGTAAATGTATTTTGCGATTGGCGTTGAGCCAACAAAACTAATGGCCTTAACATCTGGATGCGTTAACAGACGATCAACAGATTCTTTATCGCCATGTACAACGTTGAATACACCGTCCGGCAGACCCGCTTCTTTCCAAAGTTCGGCAATGTAATTAACCACACTTGGATCTTTTTCACTTGGCTTAACAATTACGCTATTGCCAGTTGCAATGGCGATTGGGAAAAACCACATTGGCACCATTGCCGGGAAATTGAATGGTGAAATGATGCCAACAACGCCAAGTGGCTGGCGAATGCTATAAACATCAACACCGGTTGAAACGCCCTCTGAATACGAGCCCTTCATCAAGTGCGGGATGCCGCAGGCAAACTCAACAGCTTCTTGTCCACGAGATAGTTCGCCGCTGGCGTCTTCTAAAGTCTTGCCATGTTCAGCGGTAATTAAAGCAATAACTTCATCTTTGCGAGCGTTCAAAAGTTCACGGAATTCAAACATCACTGCAACGCGCTTAGTTAACGAAGTCTGCGCCCAAGTTTTACCAGCAGCAACAGCAACAGCAACAGCAGTATCAACTACGTCAGTACTGGCTAAATCAACAGTGCCGGTTTGTTCACCGGTTGCTGGATTAAAAACTGGACCTGTTCGATCAGCTGGACCTGCATAAAACTTGCCATCGATCCAGTGCGTTATGCGATTGCTCATACATCAATCCTATTCACTACCTTGGTGGAGCTGAGGGGATTCGAACCCCTGACCCCCTGCATGCCATGCAGGTGCGCTACCAGCTGCGCCACAGCCCCAGAAAACCTAATGCTACCGCACAAGTATTTGCACAGGCGAACTGCTAGCGGTCATCGCCCATGACCGGCTCGGGCAATGATCCAGCGTTGTATTCGGCTAGACGCCAATGCAAGCCGACTGGGCGCGGGATGTTTTCGTCCAGTTCGCGTAATACTGACCATTGCGCATTTGCCAACACACCAAGCGCAGTCCATTGTGATGGCTCTAGCGCTAAGAGGCGACCCAGGGCCGCACGCAACGAACCACCGTGCGATGCCACAACTAACGTGCCACCTTCAGGTACACGCTCTAATCCGTGTGAGATTGCCCGCATGACCCGCTCGGCCACTTCAAGGCGCGTTTCGCCACCACCAGGGCGCACATTGGAGTCGCCACCCCACGCGGCGTAGTCATCGGCATAACGCTGCGTCAATTCGGTTTTAGTTAGGCCTTGCCAATCGCCGGCAAAAGTTTCCCGAAGGTCTTCATCGGTTTCAACTTCAATGCCCGTCAGACTAGCCAAAGCACGAGCAGTGTCTAATGCTCGCGTTAAATCACTTGAGATTATGTGTGTTGGCTGCAATGCCACCAAAGTTTGGGCTGCGCGACGAGCTTGGTCTAAACCGACTTCATCAAGCGGTACATCCTCTTGTCCTTGGAAACGATTTTCTAGGTTCCACGAGGTTCGCCCGTGTCGCCACAGAACCAAGGTGCGCGCTGTCATGGCTAAATCAATTCCAGGGCAATGTGTGGGCAGTCGCGCCAAAGTCGCTCTAAGTCATAAAGTGAACGCTCTTCAGCTTGCTGAATATGCACAACCATTTCAAAGTAATCGAGAAGCACCCATCGGCCCCCGCGCTGACCTTCGCGTCTGATTGGCTCTACCCCTTGGGCATCGAGCACTTCTTCGATTGCATCAACGATTGCGCCGACTTGGCGCTCGTTCTGCGCAGTACAAATTAAGAACAGATCAGTGATTACTAGGTGATCGCTCACGTCCAACAGTGTGATTTCTGTTGCCTGCTTATCAAAGGCAGCTTGGGCCGCAACTTTGGCAATTGCTAATGAATGTTCGGTAGCGGTCACTGACTGCTCCCCTTCTGCTGGATGTTTGTGAAATCTTTACCCAAATCTAGTTGCATGTCTGTGCCCGTAGATATTTGTGATACTACGACAGTATCAAGTTCTGGCAACGAAAGTTTGGCCGCCAACTGCTGCGCAACCTCTGCTGGCACCGCATCGGTGATTATTAGATGCGAATGCAGCGATGGGGCAGCACCTCCGCCATCTACAAAATAGAGCGTCCCTCGGCTTAAAAGTTCGCGAGCTACAAGTCGATCTTCGGGTGAGTGGCTCGAAATTGAAACCCGATATTGCTCACCTTTGGCGCTCCAAAGGGCATCTGACTGATCAGCGATGAAAGTGCTCAAAATGGATCCAGTATTTAGCCAAAGCCATTTGTCTTTAACATCGGTAGCCAACTGGGAAGGTGATGTAGTAAGCGATAAGTAACTTGCCGAAGTCCAACCACCTCGTGATTTAGCCAAGAAGTTGGCAACATCTAAATGGGACAAGTTACTGCTGCCTGCTTGCCCAAGTGACATCAATTGCGAATTCAGTTTTTGTGGGTCTGCTGGCAATGCATCTAGCACTTTGCTCAGGACTGGATGAAACCGCACACTCTGTTCGGCAGCCGACTCGCCGGGCTGGCGATAAATCGCATATGCCGCTGCCGTAGCACCGGCTAGGTGAGTTTTACCAGCAGGCAAAATTAGGACTTTGTCGGATTCTGCTGTTGGGAATCGCAGTTTGGCGGGAAGGTTTACGGTTACTCCCCCGATGCTGTCTAACAATGCACCAAGTCCAATTTCACTTAAGTTGAGTACTCCGTCTATTGATAGCCCAGCTGAAACATTTAGTGCCTCAACTAATTGGCCCGCTGAAACTTGGTTACTAGCACTGCGTAAATCTCTAAACCCAAATTCACGCAAATCTACGGCAACATTTGGATCGATGGCCGCTATTGAGTACTTGCTTGCGTTATTCATCAAAAGAGCGCCAACCACAAACTGCTGTTTGCTATCAGTAATTTCTACCAGAAGATTGTGAACCTGATTAGGGTCAGGTGTTGCGGAAATGTCGTTCAATGGACCAGGAAGCCGGCCCTTTGCCACAGAATCTTTTGGATTCTGCAAAAGCATCAAGCCAGTCAAAATTGCAATAGCTAGTAGCGAGCCCACTAGCCACTTTAAAAAGTTTGGAATCCTGTGCATCAAGTTATCCCTGTACTTGGTGATACAGCGATTGCTCTTTTATGTAATTATCAACACGCTCTGGTACTAAGTATTTGCTCGAGTCACCATCTGCATATCGTTTGCGCAGGGCAGTTGCCGAAATTCGTACTTCGGGCATTTGAACTTCTGTGTACTTAAAGGGCAATTCCGCTATTTCAATCCCAAGTCGGTTCACGGCAACAATTGGGACAAGTGCGACAAACTCTTCCCAGCGATGCCAGGTGGTAATTCGCTCAAGTACATCTGCGCCGACAATCCACTGAAACTCATCGTCTGGTTGTTGCACTTTTAATTGGAAAAAAGTATCGATGGCGTACGACGGTCCATCTCGAGTTATTTCAATGTCGCTAATTTCGAATCTGTCGTCATCGGCAATGGCCAATTTTGTCATCTCGAAGCGCGAGTGTGCTGGGCTGACATCCTGACTCACTTTTTGCCATGGCTCACCAGCCGGAACGAACAGCACCTGATCTAACTGCAAGCTGGTGTGGACTTCGCTTGCAGCGATTAGGTGACCGATATGGATGGGATCGAAGGTGCCACCCATCACGCCAATTCGGGCCACAGCTTAACGATCTGGATTAAAACGAGTGACGACATAAAGGGCTAAGGTCAAAATCCCAAAGCCGACTAAGCCGAAACCCCACCAAGGAAAACTACTCATAGTTTCAGTCTACTTCTCTTGCTATGTACGGATATGTCCATCGCCAGTGACGATGTAGGTAGTCGTTGTTAATTCCTGCAATCCCATTGGCCCGCGCGCGTGGAGTTTCTGGGTTGAGATGCCAATTTCGGCGCCAAAGCCAAACTCGCCACCATCAGTGAATCGGGTTGAGGCATTTACCATCACTGCAGCTGAATCAACTGAACTTGTGAACTGCCTAATTGCTGACTGAGATTCAGAAACTATCGCCTCGGTGTGTCCGGTAGACCACTTGCGAATATGCGCAATCGCAGCGTCAATATCTGGCACGACTGCGGCTGCAATATCTAGGCTGTAGTACTCATCGGCCCAATCTTTATCTGTTGCACTTTCAAAATTGATACCAGCCGCCAAAGAATACTCGCCAAAAGCTTGGTCGCCGTGAATCGTTACCCCTTTTTCCTTGAATGCTGCAAGTAGCACAGGAAGTAATTGTGGGGCGATAGCAGCATGTACCAATAAAGTTTCGGCAGTGTTGCACACTGTGGTGCGCTGAGTTTTGGCATTAACCGCGATGCGCACAGCTTTTTCAATATCAGCAGATTCATCGATGTAGACGTGGCAGTTACCAACACCAGTTTCAATTACTGGCACTGTGGACTGCTCGACAACGCTTTTGATTAAGCCAGCGCCACCGCGTGGGATTACCACATCGACTAACCCACGCGCTGTCATTAAATGCTTTGCTGCTTCATGGGTTGTTCCTGGTGCCAATTGAATGGCATCAACAGGAACTGGCCCGGTTTCTAGTGCGCTTCGCATTACTGCAACTAACTCAACATTTGTGTTGTGCGCCGAAGATGACCCACGCAGTAGTACGCAGTTGCCACTCTTGAGCGCCAAACCCGCCGCATCGACCGTGACATTTGGCCTGGCTTCATAAATCATGGCGACAACGCCCATTGGTACGCGCAGCTGGCGCACCTCGAGGCCGTTCGGCAGTGTGAATCCACGAACAACTTCACCCACAGGATCTGGAAGAGTTGCTACATCGCGAAGCCCCTGCGCCACTGCTTCAATTCGCTCGCGGTTAAGGGTCAATCGATCAATGATTGCTTCGTCGGTGCCATTTGTGCGAGCAACTTCAACATCTTTACTATTTGCGGCAACGATTACATCGGTATGAAGTACTAGCGCATTGGCCATCGCAATTAATGCTGAGTCTTTGGCAGCCGTAGATACATTACGTAATACGGAAGCGGCGTTTTTTGCGCGCAATGCAGCGGCTAATACCTCTGGGCGATCGTCAGTCATAATTCAATTCTCTCTTATTGGGCAGAAAGGTCAATCAAAACTAGGTCGTCGCGATGTATTACTTCGCGATCGTAGCCTTCACCAAATTCAACGGAGATATCGACAGTGCGTTTCCCTAAGAGTGCTGGCAGTTCGGTTGCATCAAACGAAACGATTCCCCGAGCCAAGATTGCACCTGCCTCATCAACCAAGTCCACAGCGTCGCCAGCAACAAAGTTTCCATCAATAGCGGTAATACCTGCTGGCAACAGTGACATACGGCGATTAACCACTGCATCTACTGCCCCCGCATCTAGAACTAATGATCCCAACGAAGTAGTGGCATGTAATAACCAAAGAACTCGGGTCGATAACCTCTGCGTTGCCGGCGCAAAGTACGTCCCAATGCCAGAGCCAGCTAGCGCCTGCTCGGCATTTGCTGTTGCTGTAAGCACGACTGGGATTCCAGCAGCAGTGGCAATCTGCGCTGCATTGACTTTGGTAGCCATGCCACCTAAACCAACACCCGCTGCTCCAGTGCCGCCGATTGTTACCCCGGCAATGTCAGCAAAATCTTGCACTCGGTCGATTATTTTCGCATTCTCATTCGATGGCACATCGTCATAAAGTCCATCTACATCAGAGAATAAAAACAGGGCATCTGCCTGCACGACATGTGCAACTAGCGCCGCTAGTCGATCATTATCACCAAATCGGATTTCGTCAGTGGCAACAGTGTCGTTCTCATTAACGATAGGAAGCACACCAAGTTCAAGTAAGCGCAGCAAAGCACGTTGTGCATTTCGGTACTGCGCGCGGCGAATCACATCGGAGGCAGTTAATAGCACCTGACCCACAGTGATTTTGTGTTCTGAAAATGCAGATGAGTATTGGGCTACTAGCAGCGACTGTCCGACACTTGCGGCAGCTTGCTGCGTTGCTAAATCCGCCGGACGAGATTGCAGACCTAACGGGGCCAATCCGGCAGCAATCGCGCCACTTGAAACCAACACGATTTCAACACCAGATTGTATTCGCGAAGCAATTACTTGAACCAGTTCATTAAGTCGCACTTCATCCAATCCACCCTGGCGAGTGGTTAGTGAGGATGAGCCAACTTTAACGACGATCCGCTTGGCACTCTTAATGTCATTACGCATCAGTTTCTTCGCTTCCTTGAACTTCTGGGGTTTCTTCCTCCCCGCCAGCATATGCTTCGCCATACTGACGGCGGCGGTGTTCTTCTAGGCGTTGCGTAGCATTCGGGCGACTCATGTCGACAAGACGCTCGTCAGTACCACGAGGGCCCTGATGTAAGTCGGAAACTGTCGGCTGCCAGTCAAAAATAACTGCAGATGGACCGGCGCCGATAACAACTTCGCTGCCGTTGACGGCTCCGTTCTTAGCAAGTGCAAGTTCTACTCCCGCACGAGCCATCCGATCAGCTAAATATCCAACCGCTTCATCATTAGCAAAATCTGTTTGACGTACCCATCGCTCGATCCGCTCACCAATAATTCGGTACAAAACATCTTCACCATTGCGTTCAACTGAAACGGTAAAGCCTGAATCATCAACCGACTTTGGTCGCACAAGTACTCGGGGACGAGCCGAAGCTTCAACCACAGCAGCAGCACGAGCGTCACGAACAATTTGCGCCATCGCAAAACCTAATTCGCGAAGCCCTTCATGGCTAACAGCAGAAATGAGGAACACCCGATAATCGCGGGCATGCAAATCTGGCAAAACTATTTCGGCTAAGTCGCGACCTTCTGGTAAATCGACTTTATTCAGCACAACGATGCGGGGACGATCTTGTAGCCCACCGTATTGTTCAAGTTCACTTTCTAAAGCATCTAAGTCACGCAGTGGATCACGATTTGATTCCAAAGTGGCACAATCGAGAACATGCACAAGGGCGGCGCAGCGTTCGATGTGCCGTAAGAATTCCAAGCCCAAACCTTTACCTTGGCTGGCACCTGGAATCAGACCCGGAACATCCGCCATAGTAAATGTGGTATCACCGGCTTGCACCACGCCTAGATGTGGCTCAAGAGTGGTGAATGGATAATCTGCGATTTTGGGCCGAGCTGCCGACATCGCTGCGATCAGCGAAGACTTTCCGGCACTTGGAAATCCAACCAAACCGATGTCGGCCACGGTTTTTAGTTCCAGAACTACATCTCGTTCGATGCCAGGTTCACCGTAAAGTGCAAAGCCTGGCGCTTTACGTCTAGTAGATGCCAAGGCAGCGTTACCTAAACCACCTCGACCACCAGGTGCGATTACAAACTCGGTGCCTTCGCCGATTAAGTCCGCAATAACTGTGCCATCGCTGAGGCTCACTACGGTTCCCTCGGGAACCAAAAGGGTTAACGCCAGCCCATTGCTGCCATTTTTATGGTCACCCTGACCTGGCTTACCATTGCCACCTGCGCGGTGTGGACTGCGATGGTATTCCAGCAAAGTTGTAACAGAAGTATCAACAACTAGTGTGACATCGCCGCCTTTGCCGCCATTTCCACCATCTGGGCCGCCGAGTGGCTTGAACTTCTCACGATGAACGGAGGCGCAACCGTTGCCGCCATTGCCACCACGCACATGCAAGACAACACGATCAATGAAACTTGTCATGTGCACCTCCTAAAAATAAAAGCGGGCCCGAAGTTTTCAGGCCCGCTTTGTAAAAATTGTGTTTGCGGAATTAGCCCGCTGGAACAATGTTGACTACACGACGACCACGACGAGTACCGAATTGAACTGAACCTGCAGACAATGCGAATAATGTGTCGTCACCACCACGGCCAACGTTTAGACCTGGGTGGAAGTGTGTGCCACGCTGACGAACAAGAATTTCGCCTGCGCTAACAACCTGACCACCAAAACGCTTAACGCCAAGGCGCTGAGCATTTGAATCGCGACCATTTCGTGTGCTGGACGCACCCTTTTTATGTGCCATGAGTTATGCCTACTCTTCCGTCTTGTCTTTAGGCGCTGCTTTCTTAGCAGCTGCCTTCTTTGCTACAGGAGCATCGTCTGTTGATGCAGCTGTTTTAGCAGGAGCTTTTTTTGCCGGTGCCTTCTTTGCAACTGGTGCGTCTGCGACCTCAGTGGTTTCAGCAACAACAGGCTTAGCAGCAGCTTTAGGCGCAGCCTTTTTAGCCACAACCTTCTTCTTCACTGGAGCAACAGCAAGCTTGTCCTTGTCGGCAAGCTTGGTGCTACCAATAGCAACAATCTGAATGTCAGTTAGTGCCGAGCGATGACCTTGACGACGACGGTAACCAGTCTTGTTCTTGTAGCGCAGGATTTCAATTTTCTGACCCTTGCCATGAGAAACAACTTCACCAGTCACAGTTATGCCAGCAAGAGTCTTGCTATCTGATGTGACAATGTCGCCATCGACAATTAACAGGGTAGGCAGAATTACAGAATCGCCAGGCTTTGCCTCAACCCGGTCGAGGGTGATGACATCGCCAACGGCGACTTTCTCCTGGCGTCCGCCAGATCGAACGATCGCGTACACGTTGTTACTCCTTGCAAAAGTGGTAAAAATCCCTAAAAGGTAAGCCCCATAAGGTTACGGATGAAGCGGGGGTTAGGTCAAACTGTGAGGTCTACCTCGGCGCCAAATACGGGCTGACCAGCTGGCCTACTCGCACTTCGACGACCCCGTTTTGGTCGGTCATTTCTTGATTTTCCTTGATTTTCTTCAACTTTTTCAGGTACTTCCACTGCACCTGAAAGTTCGGTTGGAGTGTCTAACGCCGGGCGCTCAGATTTTTGCACTTTCCGGGATTTCACTGGACGCGCCTGCTCATTGCCACCTTGTTCGCCTCGATTGCTCTTAGCTGATGCGTTGGCATCCATGTGGATGGTGATACCACGACCGTTGCAATGGTCACATTGTTGACCAAATACTTCGAGTAGTCCAGCACCAATTCGCTTGCGAGTCATCTGCACCAAACCAAGTGAAGTAACTTCTGCAACCTGATGCTTGGTGCGATCGCGGCCTAAACATTCGATTAGTCGGCGAATTACTTGATCACGGTTGCTTTCAAGCACCATGTCAATGAAGTCGATAACAATGATGCCGCCGATGTCGCGCAAACGAAGTTGACGGACAATCTCTTGCGCAGCTTCTAGGTTGTTTTGGGTAACTGTTTCTTCAAGGTTGCCACCTTGGCCGACAAACTTTCCAGTGTTGACGTCGACAACAGTCATAGCCTCGGTGCGGTCGATAACTAGCGAGCCACCGGATGGTAGGTAAACCTTGCGATCAAGGGCTTTAGCAATCTGCTCATCTACTCGGTAATGCGTGAATGCATCTTGAGTTCCAACATACTTCTCTAAACGTTCTGCCAGATCTGGAGCTACATACTTCACATACTGCTCGACAGTCTCCCAAGCATCTTCACCAGAAACTACGAGCTTGTTCGTATCTTCATTGAAGATGTCACGGACAACCTTGATAGAGATATCTGGCTCACCGTACAACATTGTGGGCGGAGTTGAAGTCTTTGACTTTGCTTCAATGTCTTCCCATTGCGCAACTAGTCGGGCGACATCGCGTGATAGTTCTTCTTCGCTTGCACCTTCAGATGCAGTGCGAACAATTACGCCACCAGTTTCTGGCACAACCTCACGCAGGATATTCTTCAAGCGAGTACGCTCCCGCTCTGGAAGTTTGCGCGAAATACCAGTCATCGGATGATTTGGGACATAGACCACAAATCGCCCTGGCAAGGAAATCTGACTCGTTAGCCGGGCACCTTTTTGACCAACAGGATCTTTTGTGACCTGAACTAATACGGTATCGCCAGTTTTAAGCGCAGATTCAATTCGCTTGGACTGACCTTCAAGTCCAGCTGCATCCCAGTTAACTTCACCAGCGTAAAGAACCGCGTTACGACCCTTGCCAATGTCAACGAATGCCGCTTCCATGCCTGGCAGTACGTTTTGTACCCGGCCAACATACACGTTGCCGACTAGTGAACCACTAGTCGATTGGTTGATGTAATGCTCGACAAGAATGCCATCTTCAAGAACTGCAATCTGAGTGCGGCTTCCCTGTTGACGAACAACCATGACACGATCAACGTTTTCGCGACGAGCTAAAAATTCAGCTTCAGTAACAATCGGTGCGCGACGACGGCCAGCATCTCGGCCATCACGGCGACGTTGACGCTTCGCGTCTACCCGGATTGAACCTGATTCTTCACCAGAACCATCACGATTACGTTTACGACTGCGTTTGTGGTTTGCACCAGTGTCATCGCCATCCTGCGAATCGCTCTCGACTTCAACTGAATTGTCATCAGAATCTGTTTGCGAGCTCGCGCGATCGCGACTCTTGTTACGATTGCGATTTCGATTTCGATTTCGCGAATTACCAGATGATTCCTCGCCAGAATCTGTTGATGAATCAACACTGTCATCAGTTGTGCCTTTTTTCGGCGCTCGCTTTTTCGCAGTATCTTCGCCAACCTGCGCATCGGCCGTTGCGACCTTGCTGTTTCGTCCGGTAGCTCTAACTGGCTTATCTGTAGTCGTCTCTGGTTTATCTGCAGTTTTCTTGGCAGCAGTTTTGCGCGCAGCTGGGGTAGCCGCAGGAGCCTGGAAAAGTGGAACCGACACAGGTGCCTTGCGGGCAACTTTCTTCGGCTCGCTTACCTCTGCTACTGCCGGGGCTGCATCAACTGGCTTCTTCTTAGCCACTTTCTTTGCCGCTGGGGCTGATTCATTAACTGGCTCAGCTGTGACTGTTGGTTTTGTCACTTTTTTTGGCACTGATTTATTGCGAGTTTTCTTCACTTGCATGCCAAAAACCTCTGGCTGCGTTTCATTGTCCGACATAATGTCGTTCTCCTATTCAACCCACAAATGCACCAATTGGTACGCTTGCGAGCGATCACCCACGCCCGTTAAGGGCGCAAAAGCCTATGTGTCACGATGTCGGGCTCAAGAAGTGGATGCGGTCTGCCGATCCAGATCCAGTGGATCTGTGACTGACCAGCCATCTGCACTTAGTGGACCTTGCGCTAACCGAGTGACCCGTGCGGGATACGGAAGTGCAAGATCAGCAACTTTAGTTAGAGCTGCCAGTACATCGTCTGGTCGTACAGCTGGCACGCCATGCCGTACAACTACTTGAAGTATGGCACAGATTTGACCTGATTCTGGTTCATCGTTAGTTACCAAGGGTTGTGGCGTCTGTTCATTTTGGATTTCTACGCGCAAAACTGCGGCTCGAGCATCAAAGGTGCGAATTCCAGTTTTGGTATTTCGTTCAACTAGTACTTCGGTTTCACTTAAGAATTTGGTAACGGCATGAGTAATTTGCTCATCTGTTACCCCTGGCAACTCGATGTTCCAGTGGCTCGCTTCCAATCTGGCGACAAAATCACCAGTTCTAGCTTCAACAACTGCCAGTACATCAAAGCCTGCTGGGAGCACTTCGTTAAGTACTCGGCACACTGCCTCTGGATCTACTTTTTGAACTACGCCAATTTCCACATATTCGGCTTCGCTAGCTACCCCAGTTGCCGCCGCATTTGCATACGAGATTTTTGGATGCGGGGAAAATCCGGCGCTGTAGGCCATCGGAATGTTAGCGCGGCGCAGGGCGCGTTCAAATGCGCGCTGGAAATCCCGATGAGAGGTAAACCTTAAGCGGCCACGTTTGGCATGCTGAATGCGCAGTTTTTGGACAGCAGGAACTATTTCGCGGCCCGGGTCACGAGCCACTGACTAAAACCTCGGATTTAACTTGTGGCAATGGCAGCAAGATTCCAGTTGTTGGGCCCACTTGAATTTCAGTTCCCATATGATCACAAACGCCGCAGTCGAAACATGGAGTCCAGCGGCAGTCATCGACCTCTACTTCAGATAGTGAATCTTGCCAGTCTTCCCAAAGCCATTCTTTGTCCAAGCCAGAATCTAAGTGGTCCCAGGGAAGAACTTCAGAAAGTTCGCGCTCGCGAATTGTGTACCAATCGACATCAACTGGCTCATCGGCAAGGGCAACTTCGGCTGCAGCCATCCACATGTCGTACGAGAAATGTTCGCTCCAGCCATCAAAGCGGGCGCCATCGCGCCAAACCTGCTCGATTACTCGGCCAATACGACGATCGCCACGCGAGAGAATTCCTTCAACAATGCCAGGCTTTCCGTCGTGGTAACGAACACCAATTGACTTCCCAAATTCGCGATCATTGCGAATTGCATCACGCAATTTGTATAAACGAGAGTCCGTGGTCTTGTGATCTAGTTGAGCTGCCCACTGGAATGGCGTGTGTGGTTTTGGCACGAACCCGCCAATAGACACTGTGCAACGGATATCTTTTCGCCCAGAAGCTTCACGCCCGGCCTTAATTACTTCATGCGCTAGCCGAGCAATCTGTAAAACATCTTCATCCGTTTCAGTGGGTAGACCACACATGAAGTAAAGCTTCACCTGGCGCCAACCAGCGCTGTAGGCCGCAGTCACTGTGCGAATCAAATCTTCTTCCGAAACCATTTTGTTGATTACCCGACGAATGCGCTCGCTGCCGCCTTCAGGGGCGAACGTAAGTCCACTTCGACGACCATTGCGGGTTAATTCATTAGCTAGGTCAATGTTGAATGCATCAACTCGGGTGCTTGGCAACGACAATGATGTTTGAGTATCTTCATAACGATCTGCAAGACCTTTTGCGATGTCTGCGATTTCACTATGGTCGGCGCTTGATAACGAGAGCAATCCGATTTCTTCATAGCCAGTTTTTTCAAGACCGTTTTGCACCATGTCAGCGATTGTGGTTTTAGAACGTTCACGAACTGGTCTAGTGATCATGCCAGCCTGACAAAAACGACAGCCACGCGTGCAACCACGGAAAATTTCAACGCTCATTCGTTCGTGCACACTCTCGGCGATTGGCACTAGTGGCGCTTTTGGATATGGCCATTCATCAAGGTTCATCACAGTGTGTTTTGCAACACGAAATGGCACGCCTGGACGATTAGGCGTTATTCGGCGGATTCGGCCATCTTCTAAATACTGGACATCGTAAAAAGCCGGCACGTAAACCACACCTGATGTGGCAAGGCGAAGCAGCAACTCTTCGCGTAAATCGCTTACCTCGGCAAGCAGTCCAGCATCACGATCGGCCTTGAACTTTACGATGATGTCAGTGATAGCAAGGGCCGCCTGTTCGCCATCGCCCAAAACTGCGGCATCAATGAAACTTGCAATCGGCTCAGGGTTGAAAGCCGCGTGGCCACCGGCAACGATGATCGGATGCGTCTCGTCACGCTCAACTGAGTGCACTGGAATGCCAGCTAAATCAATGGCAGTAAGCATGTTGGTGTAGCCAAGTTCCGTGGAAAAAGAAACACCGAATACATCAAAGGCGCCGACCGGGCGATGTGCATCAACAGTGAATTGGGAGACGCTATTTTCACGCATCAGTTTTTCAAGATCAGGCCACACTGCATAAGTGCGCTCGCACAAAGTGTCGGCTCGCTCGTTCAATACTTCGTAAAGGATCTGAACACCTTGATTGGGGATACCAACTTCGTACGCATCTGGGTACATAAGAGCCCAGCGCACTTTTACATCGTTCCAAGGTTTTGAAACCGCGTTAAGTTCACCACCCACATATTGCACAGGCTTTTGCACATGCGGTAATAGTCGTTCAAGTTCTGGGAAAACAGATTTAACTGAATCATTTTGATGAAGAGTCTGGGACACGCACGCCGCCTTAGTTGGAAAGTTAAGCCGAGATTAGATGTTTGGGAAGAACAATGATATTTCTCGAGCTGCTGATTCTGGTGAATCAGAACCGTGAGTGACGTTTAACTGTGTTTCAGTAGCTAAGTCCCCGCGGATAGTTCCAGGCGCTGCATTAGCTGGGTTGGTTGCGCCCATCATTGCTCGCCAGGAAAGGATTGCATCCGGCCCTTCGATTACCGCAGCAACTAGTGGGCCACCGGTAATGAAATCGACGAGTGGCGCAAAGAATGACTTCTCCGAGTGCTCGCCATAATGTGATTCAGCGATTGCGCGATCTAAGGTGCGAAGTTCCAGAGCCACAATTTTGTAACCTTTGGTTTCAATCCGTGAAAGGACTTCGCCAACTAGGCCGCGCTGTACGCCGTCTGGCTTGATTAAAACTAATGTGCGTTCAGTCATGCCCACTAGTCTAAACGCTTTCCGTATTGGCGCTATCCCCTTGTTGGCCCTGCGCTTTAGCAGCTTTTGCAACATCTACTCGAGCGCTTAACACAACGGCCAAAATCCAGATGAGACCGAACAAAATCGCCGGTACCAAAAATGGCTTAATAAATAGCGCGGTAATAAAGACCAGAATCTGCACGAATGAACCAGTTGCAACGGCAGTGCGGCGATCACGCCTCATGCTGCCAATGGAAAGTATGCAAAGCAACATCAACCCAGAAGCGCTCCACACCACCGTTGAGAGTGGGTATTCGTAGACAACATGTGCAACTGGCATGACTAATCCAATGACGATGACTTCAAGCATCATCACTGCGCTGCCCATCATTTTCATGAGCGACCCACTAGTGCGCGAGCCACACCGGCTGTAACAACAGAGCCCGTCACAACTACCCCAACACCGCTGGTTCCAGCTGCGTCAGCCATTGCAACCGCTTGTGAAATTGCCTCAGCAAGATTGCTTGCTACAGTCACGCGATCGCTACCAAAAATAGCTTCAGCCTTTTCGGCCAAATCGTTCGCTGGCATTGCTCGGAGTGTTCCATTGTGCGTAACCACTATCTGATCGAACAAACCATCAAATGCAGCCAAGATTCCATCAACATCTTTATCGCCCATGATTGAGACAACCCCGATTATCGATTCAAATGTGAACGACTCTTCCAACGCGGTTGCTAAAACTGCGGCTCCATGCGGATTGTGTGCTGCATCGACAATCACAGTTGGACTGCGCCTAACAACTTCAAGGCGCCCTGGCGAATTAACACCGGCAAAAGCCGTGTGCACATTCTCTTCACTAATTGGATCACCACCGCCGAAAAAAGCTTCAACTGCGGTAAGTGCAACACTTGCATTTGCTGCCTGATGCGCGCCGAATAATGGTAGAACGATATCTGAGTAGTCCCCAGTGATGCCATGCAATGTGATCACTTGGCCACCCAATGCTAAGGCTCGATCCACCACACCAAATTCAAGACCTTCACGCAAAACTGGCGCATCAACTTCAACAGCGCGTCGCAATAAAACTTCGGCCGCTTCGGGTTGCTGCTGCGCCAAGACCGCAATCGAGCCAGGTTTTATGATGCCCGCTTTCTCGCCAGCGATTTCGGCGATAGTTTCACCAAGGTATTCGGTGTGATCAAGGCCAATTGGCATAACTACTGCAATATCGGCTTGCACCACATTTGTGGCATCCCAAGTGCCGCCCATACCTACTTCGACAATTGCCACATCGATAGGCGTGTCAGCGAAGATTGCGAAAGCTAAACCAGTTAATGCTTCAAAGTAAGACATCGCTGGTCCGCCGTTATTAATACTCTGGGCATCTACCAAGGCTAAGAACGGCTCAATCTCGTCATATGCCCGAACAAATGTGTCAGCGTCAACTGGCAAACCATCAAGTTGGATGCGCTCGTTAATACTGTGTAAATGCGGGCTGGTTACTAATCCTGTAGTTAAGCCACGCGCCCGAAGTAACGATTCAATCATGCGCGCGGTTGAAGATTTTCCATTGGTTCCAGTGATGTGAATAACCGGATAGGCCAATTGCGGGTCGCCAAGCAGCGTCATTAAGTGCGCAATTCGATCGAGACTCGGCTCGATTCGTGTCTCTGGCCAGCGCGAATTAAGAACTTCCTCAACTCGGGCCAATTCAGTCATTTCAGGTTCCTTGGTCACGGGTTAAGTCTAGGGTGCATGTTCTGGCAGAATTAAGGCTCATGACCACCAATACAGTTCCAGAGAAGCCATCCCTAGAGGGCCTTGAGCAAAAATGGCTCACAAGCTGGGACGATGCCGGCACATATTCCTTTGACCGCACGGCAACGCGCGCTGATGTTTTCTCAATCGATACACCACCACCAACTGCGAGCGGCTCACTTCATGTTGGCCACGTCTTCTCGTATACACATACCGACTGCATAGCTCGTTACCAGCGAATGACCGGTAAAAAAGTTTTCTACCCAATGGGCTGGGACGACAACGGTCTGCCAACTGAACGACGCGTGCAGAACTATTTCGGAGTTCGATGCGATCCATCGCTTCCATACGATCCAAACTTTGAGCCACCTGCTGAGGTTGGCAAAGATGCGATTGCGATTTCGCGTCGCAACTTTGTTGAACTGTGTGAACGACTAACTGTCGAAGATGAAAAAGTCTTCGAAGAGCTGTGGCGCCGACTTGGTATCAGCGTCGACTGGAAAATGACTTATCAGACCATTGGCGCACGCTCACAAGCGATCTCGCAGCGGGCATTTCTAAATAACATTTCGCGTAACGAGGCTTACCAGAGTGAAGCGCCAACACTTTGGGATGTGACGTTCCGAACTGCTGTTGCCCAGGCCGAACTTGAAGATCGCGAACGCCCTGGCGCTTACCACCGTGTCTCATTCCATAAGCCAAATGGTGAAAAACTTTTTATTGAAACAACTCGTCCTGAACTTCTTGGCGCGTGCGTTGCGCTGGTTGCTCACCCTGACGACGAGCGTTACCAACCACTTTTTGGCACAACTGTTACTTCTCCATTATTTGGCGTTGAAGTGCCGATTCTTGCCCACAAACTTGCTGACCCAGAAAAGGGTTCAGGTATCGCCATGATTTGTACTTTTGGTGATCTGACCGATGTAATTTGGTGGCGCGAATTGCAACTACCAACTCGCCCAATTATTGGTTGGGATGGTCGAATCATTAGCGAAGTGCCAGCTTGGATCACATCAGAACTTGGACAGAACGTTTACTCAGCTACTGCTGGACTAACTGCGCATTCGGCTAAAGAAAAGATTGCGCAACTTTTGCGCGAATCTGGCGACCTGGAAGGCGAAATTCGCCCAATAACCCATCCAGTTAAATTCTTTGAAAAGGGCGACAAGCCTCTTGAAATTGTTACTACTCGTCAGTGGTACATCCGTAATGGTGGTCGTGACGAGAAACTGCGCGACGAACTCGTTGCTCGCGGTGGCGAAATAACTTGGCATCCAGCACACATGCAAGTGCGCTACGAAAACTGGGTTGAAGGTCTAAATGGCGACTGGCTTGTGTCGCGCCAACGCTTCTTTGGAGTTCCACTTCCAGTTTGGTACGCAGTCGATAACGATGGCAATCCCAAATGGGATGAAGTACTTGTGCCAAATGATGGCGATCTACCTATTGATCCATCATCCGATTGCCCACCCGGTTACACGCCAGATCAGCGCGGGATAGCCGGCGGATTCATCGGCGACCCAGACGTTATGGATACTTGGGCAACATCATCACTCACTCCGCAGATTGCCGGCGGCTGGAGTGTGGACGACGATTTGTGGCAGCGCGTTTGGCCGTTTGATGTGCGCCCGCAGGCTCATGAAATTATTCGCACTTGGCTTTTCAGTACGGTTGTGCGCGCTCATCTTGAATCAAACGAACTTCCCTGGAAGCACGCAGCAATTAGTGGTTGGATTTTGGACCCTGATCGCAAGAAAATGAGTAAATCCAAAGGAAATGTTGTCACTCCTATCGATTTACTAGACGAACACGGCAGCGACGCTGTGCGTTACTGGGCTGCTTCTGGTCGCCCAGGCACCGATACTGCATTTGATGTTGGCCAGATGAAAATTGGCCGTCGTCTTGCTGTAAAACTTCTGAACGCTAGCAAGTTTGTGTTAAGTCAAGGCACAGCCCCGGTTTCAGCAATTAACGCCCCAATCGACAAAGCATTACTAGCAGCACTTGCCGACGTGGTTGATCAAGCAACAGCGGCTTTTGAAGCATTCAACTACACCAAGGCGTTGGAAGTTACTGAATCGTTCTTCTGGGCATTCTGTGACGATCACCTTGAATTAGTTAAAGACCGCGCCTACGGACTTGCTGGTGCTAGCGAAGGTGAATCAGCCAAAGCAACACTTGGTGTTACTTTGGAAACTTTGCTGCAGTTATTCGCACCGTTCTTACCATTCGTGACTGAAGAAGTTTGGTCCTGGTGGCAAGAAGGATCAGTGCACACAGGCGGCTGGCCTAAGTCTGATTCACTTCGAGCACATGGCGGCGATGCAAAGGCATTAGCTGGCGTGGCTGAAGTACTTTCCCAGCTTCGAAAGATTAAGAGTGAAGCAAAAGTTTCTATGAAAGCCGGATTAGAAAACGCAAACATCACGGCTTCACAGGCGCAGATTGAATTCATCCAACAAGCGGCTCGTGATTTGCTCGCGGCTGGGCGTGTATCTGGTGAGTTCAATTACACAGTTTCCGAAGGACAGATAGTCGTCACTGCAGATTTGAGTCCAGTAACAGAATAACCATTGAGCCAAATGAAAAACCCTCGGTTGCTACCGAGGGTTTTTCTATGTCTAAATTTGGTTAAGCAGTTTTCTCTTTTGGAATCCGCTTTGGTGCCGGCGCTTCACGCGGAACCAATGTTGGGTTGACGTTTTTAAGCACTACATCGCTATCGATCACAACGCGGGCCACGTCTTCGCGACTCGGTACGTCGTACATAACAGTAAGCAATACCTCTTCAAGAATTGCGCGCAGGCCGCGAGCGCCGGTGCCGCGTAGCACAGCAAGGCCCGCAACTGCAGCAAGTGCATCCTGGGTGAATTCAAGTTCAACCCCATCGAGTTCAAACAACTTCTGGTACTGACGAACTAAAGCGTTGCGTGGTTCAGTAAGAACTCGAACAAGCGCTTCTTCATCTAGCGCACTCACTGATGTGAATACTGGTAGCCGACCAATAAATTCAGGGATCATGCCAAAACGCAGCATGTCTTCTGGCATTACCTGACCAAAAATGTCCATCTCGTCTTTATCATCTTCGCCAACCGAAGCGGTGAAGCCAAGCGACTTCTTGCCAGCTCGCTGTCGAATGATTTCATCGAGTCCAGCAAAGGCGCCACCAACAATGAACAAAACATTGGTGGTATCGATTTGGATGAATTCCTGATGTGGATGCTTGCGCCCACCCTGTGGCGGCACCGAAGCTGTTGTTCCTTCAAGAATCTTTAGCAGCGCTTGCTGCACGCCTTCACCGGAAACGTCGCGGGTGATTGACGGGTTCTCGCTCTTTCGGGCAACTTTATCGATTTCATCGATGTAAATGATGCCTGTCTCGGCTTTCTTTACATCGTAATCAGCAGCTTGAATTAGTTTTAGCAAAATGTTTTCAACATCTTCACCAACATAGCCAGCTTCAGTAAGCGCAGTGGCATCAGCAATCGCGAATGGCACATTTAGCATGCGGGCAAGAGTTTGGGCCAGCAGAGTTTTGCCTGAACCAGTCGGGCCAAGAAGCAAGATATTCGATTTCGCTAGTTCTACCGTGTCGTCACGGCCGCCAGCATTTGCACCAGCTTGAACTCGCTTGTAATGGTTGTAGACCGCAACAGAAAGTGACTTCTTAGCAGCATCCTGACCGATGATGTACTGATCTAGGAAGGAGTAGATTTCACGTGGCTTAGGAAGTTCATCCCAGCCGAGGTTTACTGACTCACCAAGCTCTTCTTCAATGATTTCGTTACAAAGATCGATGCACTCGTCACAGATGTAAACACCGGGTCCGGCGATTAACTTCTTAACCTGTTTCTGGCTTTTGCCACAAAACGAGCATTTTAAAAGTTCGCTACTTTCGCCAACTCGAGCCATAGTGTGCACCTCCTGGGGGAATAAGTGTTTCGCTTACTAGAGAGCGTTATTTAAAACTACCCCGAAACACTGACTATCTCTTGTTGTACACGCCGCAAAGTACAGAAAGTGTTAAAACTTAACTGTCAGGAAGTGAATTGCTACGTACTTACCGTTACTTACTACTTAATTAGTGGGACTCTAGTAGACAAAACTTCGTCAATGATTCCGTACTCTTTTGCCATTGGGGCAGTCAAAATTTTGTCGCGCTCAATGTCGTTAGCCACCTGAGCAAGATCTTGCTTGGTATGGAGGGCAAAGATGCCTTCCATCTCCTCGCGCATACGAATGATTTCGTTTGCCTGAATTTCGATGTCACTTCCCTGACCGCCACCTTCGGTGTACGGCTGATGAATAAGTACGCGAGCATGTGGCAACGCAAAACGTTTGCCAGCAGTACCGGCAGCAAGAATTACAGCTGCAGCAGATGCGGCCTGGCCCAAACAAACAGTCTGGACATCACACTTAACGAACTGCATGGTGTCGTAAATAGCCGTCATGGCTGTATACGAACCACCAGGAGAGTTGATATAAATCTGAATATCGCGATCAGGATCAAGTGACTCAAGTACGAGCAACTGAGCCATTACGTCATCTGCTGAGGCATCGTCAATCTGCACACCCAAGAAGATGATGCGCTCTTCGAACAACTTGTTGTACGGGTTGTATTCGCGAATACCCTGTGGGGTGCGCTCGATGTAACTAGGCAACACATAACGACCCTGTGGTGCGTAATCCGCTGGTGAAAGTTTCTTTGTCATAATTACGCTCCTGTTCCGCCTTCGCCAATAACGTCGCGCGCACTGCGCACAACATGATCAACAAATCCGTATTCTTTGGCATCCTCCGCCGTGAACCAACGATCGCGGTCTGAATCGTTCTTGATGGTTTCTTGAGTCTGGCCTGTGTGCTCAGCAATGAGTTCGGCCATCTTGGTCTTGGTGTAAAGCATCTGCTCCGCCTGAATCTTGATATCTGACGCTGTGCCACCGATACCACCAGAGGGCTGATGCATCATGATGCGAGCATGTGGCAGCGAGTAACGCTTGCCCTGTGCGCCAGCACACAACAAGAATTGGCCCATCGAAGCTGCCAATCCCATAGCGACAGTTGCTACATCGTTCTTCACAAACTGCATGGTGTCGTAGATAGCCATACCGGCGCTAACCGAGCCACCAGGTGAATTGATGTAAAGGAAAATGTCGCGTTCAGGATCATCAGCAGAAAGCAAAAGCATCTGCGCACAAATGGCATTAGCCATTGAATCCTCAACCTGAGAACCTAGAAAAATGATGCGCTCGCGCAGTAACCGCTGGTAGACCGAATCGTCAAAACCTGCAACACCCGCCGATGGGGTGCGTGATTCCGGGAGGATTAAACCCGGCACCTCAATTCCACTCACAATGACTCCTTCGAAGGCACAAATGTCTGTAATAGTTAGACACTACCCTGCACATGCGTCATTCGCCCGAGCGACATAGTTATGTTCGCTGACAGCGTGGGAAAGAAAAAGACCGCAACCCCAAAACCAATCGGGGCATCAGCGGCTACTCGTTAGCTTCGAAATTCTCGGTATCTGAGTCTTGGTCAAAAGCTGCATCGAAATCAACTGCAGGCTGTGGGCCACGCAAAACAGATTCCAAATCAATCTCACGGCCAGACTTATCGACAACCTGAACCTGCTCAAGCACAAAAGATAAAGCCTTTGTCCGACGAACTTCAGCAACAGCGGCATTGATCTGGCCAGCTTTAACCAACTCGTCAGCAAACTGATCTGGCGCCATCTGGTAACGCTGCGCCTCACTGATTAACCACTGAGTCATCTCAGCGTCGTTAACTTGCAAATCTTCTGATTCAGCAATCTTGTCCAAAACCATGCGGCTCTTTATGCCAGTGCGAGCCTGAGACTCGAACTCTTCACGATGAGAATCATCGCCATGGCCATCCTGGAAATGTGACGAAATCTCATCAGCCACAGCGCCAGCAGGAACCTCAACCTTGATCGCTTCCATCAACGCATCCTGAGTTAAATCCCGAGCCTGGTATGCCTGCTCAAGTAAACGCATACGACCCAGACGATCACGTAAATCAGCACGCAACTCATCAATGGTGTCGAACTCGCTTGCAAGTTGCGCAAAAACGTCGTCAGCCTTAGGCAACTCACGCTCACGAACCTGGCGCACACTCACCTCGACAACAACCGACTTCTCGGCCCACTCGCCATTAGTTGGGGTAAACACAAAATTACGAACCTCGTCCGCAGAAGCGCCACGAACCGCATCATCAAAACCTGCAACCATGCCATCAGAGCCAAGTTCGTAACTCAAACCCTGAGCACTCAAATCTGGAACTTCAACATCATTATGACTTCCACGCAAATCGACAACGACGATGTCGCCATCTACAGACGCACGCTCAACAGTCTTCAAGGAACCAAAACGAGCACGCAACTCATCCAACTGCTCTTCAACATGCGCATCAGTAACGTCAGGGTCTTCAACAACAACCTTCAACTCACCAAAATCGGGCAAATCGAAATCAGGACGAATATCAAACTCAGCAGTAAAACTCAAACCAACAGTTTCATCCAAAGCAGTCACATCGACATCAGGACGACTCATCTGGACAAAATTATTCTCAACAATTACCTCAGACAAACTAGAGGGAATCGCATCATTAACCGCTTCATCAAGAGCAGCGCCCTTACCGAAACGCTGATCAATAATGCGCGCAGGAATATGGCCCTTACGGAAACCCGGAATACTCACCTGAGACGCAATGCGCTGATAAGCAGCATCCAAACTTGGCTTCAACTCAGAAAACTCAAGATCAATCGATACCTTGACACGTGTTGCTGAAAGATTCTCTACTGCGCTTTTCACAGCTCTCCTAATAATCCGGCTCTAGAAACCGCGCGGCGCGGTATGAAATGGTCACGGACCTAGAAACTAGATCCGTGACCACCAGAGTCGGGGCGGAGAGACTCGAACTCTCGGTCTCCTGCTCCCAAAGCAGGCGCGCTAGCCACTACGCTACGCCCCGATTACCTACAGAAGTCTAATGCAAAAAATACGATAGGCTAAACCGCGGTCAGAATTACAGAAGAAGCCAAAACTAATACGGTTAAATCTGACTCCCGCGGGTGTAGCTCAATGGTAGAGCCCCAGCCTTCCAAGCTGGCCATGCCGGTTCGATCCCGGTCACCCGCTCGCTACGCTCCCGGCTGCCCGGGATCGAACCAAAGGTTCGGCAGTACCTATCGTTTCGTTCCTATCGTCACAAAACGTTGGTCACCCGCTCCAGCATTTATTAAATTCACTCCTACCGTCGTGAATTTTCCGCTCTCAATAAACCT
>JBAXKB010000004.1:0-65995 GCA_037137575.1 Actinomycetes bacterium | reverse complement strand
GAACTGACGACCTCTTCCTTACCAAGGAAGTGCGCTACCACTGTGCCAAGGGGGCAAAGTTAATGCTCAGATAGCGTACCGAATACCGCAGGAAACTGCGAAATTGAGGCGTTCTGCTCATTGGTCGCTGTTACCCACTCCGTAGGGATTCTGCCTATCATTCTGCAACTTCGTCACCCAAAGAACCGTACTTTTAGTCTAAAAATGCAATATAGTCGGCAGATAACCGCAAATACTGTTTAAGGATGTGCGCTGTGCCGCATGCAATAGATCCAGACCTAACTCTGATTTTCCCGCGCATCGCGTTAGACCTCTTTGGAATCTCTTATTTAATTTTTGGCCTGTTTTATCGGATAAATAAGCGAAACGATTTGGCCGTTGTATACCTTGCCTGCAACGTTGGCTTGTTCTCTGTTTTGACGGTTCTATCTTTTAGCCCGCTTTCCACCGCTGTTGGTTTTGCGCTTTTTGGCGTTTTGTCGATTATTCGTCTACGCAGTTTCGAATACACCCACATCCAAATTGCTTATTTCTTCATGTCGCTATCCATCGCGTTGATTTGTGCAATCGATTTATCTTCGCTAACCCTGCCCGGGCTCTTACTAGGCATCTTGCTCGTTGTGATGACACTTGTGGAATTAAAAGGCTTTCGTCAGCTCTCAAGCAGTATGACGATCACAATCGATCGCGTGATAATTGATGATGCTGCGTTAAAGACACATCTAAGCGAAATTCTGGCGGCCCAAATCATTAGTTGCAACATCATGGAAGTTAATACCCTGCAAGAAACAATGTTGTTGCAGGTTATTTACCGAGTTAGTCGATGACACTTCTGCTTGATCGCCTTTCAAATTTCCAAACAGTTGATTTGAAATCGATTGATGATGGGTGGCTAGGTAAGCGCCGATTCGACCGGAAATTTATCCTGACTCGAGTACAACTAGACACATTCCTCAAGCGCAACGAGGAAAACTGCTCGGTGCTGGAGATTTCGGGGATTAACTCTTTTGAATACCGCACCGAATATTTCGACACTGCCGAGCTCAATTGCTATTTCGACCACGTCAAGCGGCGAAAACGCCGGGCAAAAATTCGCTTTAGGACATACCTGGATTCCAACCACAGCCGCTTTGAAGTAAAGATGAAATTAGGCAACCTGCAGACTTACAAAGCAACACTAGAAAATTCCAGTGACTTCGGTGAACGTGAAAGCGCCTTTGCGCACAAGGTTTTAGATGAGTTCATTCCTAATGCTGACATAACCAGTGCGACTCACAAACTCGTTCACACAGCAACAAACTCTTTCGCCCGCTCGACTCTGCTGCACAATAATGCGCTTGAGCGCATCACCATTGATCAAGATCTCGCAATTACAGTTGGCAACAAGCAAAAACTTCTGCAAAGCGAACTGGTGCTAGTTGAAGTTAAATCGCTAACCCGCAGTTCCACTTTTGTTCGCGGACTACTTTTAAGTGGAATCCGCCCGGTTCGATTTAGTAAATACTGCGCTTCATTAGATTTATTGGCGGGTCCAAGACCGCTGGTACATACCAGCCGTTTTTTGACCGCCAAGTTCACTGACTAAATCTGGCGTTGGCCAATTAGCGGCCTAGGCGTGGATTAGACAAAAACTATTTACTAATTATGCGAAAGTTTATTACTCGACTACCAACCGCATTGATCAGCTTTACCTGATAGGTCGCTGTCATTACCTTGCTAGCTGAGATAGTTAATTTCCCTTTTGAGCTAATACTCACGCCAGGGGGTTTCTTAACTAACTGAAACTTTGTCGTCTGAGTTGCCCGTAGCGAAATGACACAGGACTTCTTCTTGGCGCAAATTTTGCTTTGCGCGCCAAGCATTATCGGCAGGGCAGTCTTATTCTTGGTGCGCTTAGTCGGCAGTGTGAACTCTTTAGTGTTCGATCCGTCAATCGCTCGGCCATAAGTAGTGTGTACTGGCACAATCGGCACAGCCAATTCGTCAATCAGTGTGATTGATGTTGGTGAAATAGGTTGGCCCAACCGCACTATTCCACCTTTGGCGCAACTGATTCCAAAAGGTAATTGCAGATCCCCTACCCCAGTTTGTTGCACAATTAAATGCGCATGACTTGCTAGTGATGTGCCTGTTGGGAATTTATAAAGGTGTAAAAGATTCTTGGTGGAAAATTTTTTGTCCGTCAAAATCCATTCTGATATATCGACCGCGTTAGAGCCGCGGTTGAACAACTCAACCCAATCGTTGCCATGGCAGTCAACTTCATTAATCACGACTGATACTTCACTTGCATGAATAGTGGTTGGGTTAAGTAACCCGAATAGGGCAACAAGAGCGAATACCAGTAAACCGACTTTGGACCGCACCACGTTATGGTCCGTTCCTGTTTTTACAAAAGCGAACGGCGAATTGGATTTAGCTGGGGTAAACATTTCTTTGAGCGTACCTGAGAATTTTGCCAGGAACCAGAGGTTCGAGATTGAATAAGCGATTGCTCAAAACAAAGTGGTGGCAGGTAGTGGATTCGAACCACTGTAGCTTGCGCGACGGATTTACAGTCCGCTCCCATTGGCCGCTCGGGCAACCTGCCACGCTACCAAAATTGGCAACTCAACGAGAATACCGACACATAGCCCCTTACTGCCAATCGCCCTCACCCGAAACGGTATTCTGACACTTAATAAGTAATTCCAGGTGAGGTAAAAATGGCTGATTCCAGTTTCGATATCGTTAGCAAAGTAGATCGCCAAGAGGCAGATAATGCCTTAAATCAGGCACAAAAAGAACTAGCTACTCGCTTTGACTTCAAAGGAACTGACACCACGATTGAGTGGAAAGGCGAGCTTGGTGTTGAAATAACTTCATCAACTGAGGAAAAAGTTAAAGCAGCGCTCGAAGTACTTCGCGACAAGTTAGTTAAGCGGGGCGTAAGTCTTAAATCTCTGAAATCAACAGACCCTCGCCTTTCGGGCAAGGAATACAAAATCAACGGCGACTTTTTGGCTGGCATCAATCAGGAGCAAGCCAAGAAGATCGGCAAACTAATTCGCGATGAAGGCCCAAAGAGTATCAAGACCCAGATTATGGGCGAAGAACTTCGGGTTACTAGCAAGAGTCGCGATGATTTGCAAGAAGTACAGGCACTCTTAAAAGATGCCGACTTAGATTTCGCAGTTCAATTCACCAACTACCGCTAAGCCGAAGTTACTTTTTGCGCCGACCACTTGGTGGTTCGTCAATTTGTGGTGCAGCGCTTCCATCTGGTCTTTTAGCTAAGGGTAAATTTTCGATAAGTCGCTCGATTGGATAAATTAATCCGTCGCGCTGCGTGCTAGCAGCTAGTGGTTGCGCCGACCAATGCAAAGCATCAAACGGGCACACATCGATACAGATACCGCACCACATGCAGTGACTGAAATCGATCTCAAACGAATCTAAAACATTCTTCATGGCTGGGCGCCGGGCATTACTGTACTGCGGCGCATCAGCATCTGGCTCTGAGTGAGCTTCCACTGTTATGCACCAGTCTGGGCATTCGCGCACACACAACATGCACGAAGTGCAGCTCTGCGGATGCAGAGCGATTGATTCATGTGGCCCACTCATTACAACCACTCCTGACGCACACCCGGGGCAAGTGCTGGCCGGCGCTTAGTTTGCTTCTCTGGGTCTACTTGCCCTGGCCACTCGTGTTCCGTGCGTTCGGTTAAGGCAAAGTCGCGGCGTAATGGGTGCCCAGCGAAATCTGCGCTGAAAGCCGGACTTTCATCTGTGGCATTTTTAAAATTAAGCCCCAGCATCTGGCGAACTTCACGTTCGTGAAATTGCACAACTGGGTAAATCTGCTCAAGTGATTCAATCTCTTGGTCAACTTGAGTCACGACAAGCACTTTTTCGTTAGCCAAAGAATCGCTCACACACAAAGTCACTTGAAATTGATCTTCGGCTAAGTGAACTGCAGTGAGCCACTCGCATCTAACGAACTTGCGCGCTTTTAACCAGCTGGCGCAGTCGAGCCAACTGTCCGCAGTAATCCACAGCCAGCTAGCATCGTGGCGCGCTTCGAAGCGAGTTGCACCTGGGTAATTAATCATGGCTTAATCAACCTCAGTGCTTCACCCAGAGCCGCAGCCAGATCTTCTGGCGCAGGCGGACAGCCAGGAACCATCAGATCGACTGGCAATAGTTGGCCAGCACCATTTAAGACGCTGTATGAGTCCCAGTAAGGCCCGCCGCTAATGGCACAAACTCCAAAGGCAATAACAACTTTAGGTTCGGCTAACTGCTCGTATGCGTGTTTTACCGTCGGCGCTAGCGCATGGGTTACCGTACCGGCAATTACCAGAATGTGAGAGCTAAATTTTTCGAGTTGAGTCACATCAACAAGTGATGCCGCAGCCTCTAGTAAATCCACTGAGGAAGCCTCGAGCGCACAGCAAGCCAGACCCAATTCCAAAATATGGGGCTTAGTTGCGGGAGTTTGCATCACACTACGACTTTAGGCGATAACTAGCTGGGAAGTTCCACCTGTTTAGGTTTACCCTGCGAAAATTTGCACAGCCAGCCCGCACCTACGTTCACGGAAAAACTGTGGGCCGGGAAAAACCCAGGCCCACAGCAAGTCAATTTCTTGGATTAATGTCCACGCTTCTTATGGTCCTTATGGCGCTTTCCATCCTTCGGTGGAACTGGTGCGCCAGTCTCGCCTGGCGCAGGCGGCATAGGATCAACATGGGTTTTTACATCTACATCGTCGCCATCACGATCGCCACACTTAAACACAGTCAATCCACCATCAGCGACCAATTGGTCGTAAGCCTTGTTGGAAAGATATGCAAATGCTTCGTTTGCATCAGCGAGTACGGCATTAAGTTTCGCTTGCTGAACTTCAGTAGCTAGTCGGAATTCGGTTTTTGCTTTGACTATCTCAGCAAAAGTTGTTGCAGATGCATATGCTTCATCAAGCGCTGCTCTTGCATCTGATGTTGATGCATTGAATTCGGCTTGGGCAGCTGCAACAAAATCTGTGTAATCAGTATTTGCTTTGGCAAGACTGTCATAGTAGGTGGTCCAAGCTGCAGAGTTGAAGTCCCAAGTTGGGTATGGGTCAACAATCGGATCGATCGGGTCAACAACCGGGTCACAAGAATCAACTGTTGAGTCGCAAGTTGGATCAACAACAATTTCACACCAAACATCTACTGCAGGATCACAAGTTGGATCAATTGGTTGGCAGAGCTTGTCGATCATCGGATCGCACGGTGGATCACATACATCAACTGCTGGGTCACAAATTGGTTCGCAGACATCAACATCTCCGACCCTAACTACCGAGCAATATGGTGTCGGGTCTGGATCAACAACTGGGTCGCAGACATCAACATCGGGATCGCACAGCGGCGCATCTGTTGGAGTCGGTTCGGCAACTGGCGCGAAATTTGCTACGCGTTTGCCTTTCTTGCCAACTTTTTTAGCCTTCTTAGCTTTCTTGCCAGCTTTTTTAGCCTTCTTTGTCTTTTTGGTCTTTTTATCTTTCTTCTTAGTCTTGTCCGCTTTGTGAGTGGAACTGACTGATGAACTCTTGGTTGGCTTCGAGGTATTATTCGCTGAGGCCGGACTTGTGCCCACAAACATCAATGACCAAACTGCAACTAGTGCAATCATCATTTTTGCTAACTTACGCATACCTGCTCCTAAAGCCGAAAAACTCTTAACTTCATTGTGGCGGGCAAACTGGGCAATTTCTAGTGGAAAAATGGGATTTGGCTAAATCTTGGCTATTTCTTTACCTAGAAGAGGCGAAAAAGCCCGAATTACCTAGATTTTTCGATCACTCACGTTGTCAATGAGCACATTCAGGGCCGAGCGAGCCTGCGTGTCTGGCAGTTTCTGTAACAGGTCGCGGGCCCGATCTGCCCACTCATTCAAGACATCGCGGGCAGCACGCATTGCAGGATGCTCGCGCAGTAAAGTTAGCGCCCGTAGATGGTCGGCATCATTAGGCAACGGGCGCGATAACAAATCGCGTAATTCCTGTGTGGTGGTTTCATCCTGCAAAGCCAAGAGCGCGGGCAAAGTTTTAATGCCTTCTCGCAAATCAGTGCCCGGTGTTTTGCCTGAAACTTCAGATTCAATATCTAATAAGTCATCGCTAAGTTGGAAAACTACGCCGACACATTCGCCAAACTCGGCAATTGCATCGGTTGTTTCTGCGTCTACCCCACTCATCATGGCGCCATAACGACCAGCAGCTGCAATAAGCGAGCCAGTCTTATCCGCCAAAACCTGCAGGTGATGAGCAACGGCGTTTTCGCCGGCTTGCGGTCCAACACTTTCGCGAAGTTGGCCAACGACTAAACGTTCGAACGTTTGTGCTTGCACACGTACTGCCTCTGGCCCTAAATCTGCCAGAATTTTTGAGGACCGGGCGAATAAGAAATCCCCACTCAAAATTGCAACTGTATTACCCCAACGACTATTAGCTGACTGTGCGCCGCGTCGAACGTCTGCTTCGTCCATAACATCGTCGTGATACAGCGTCGCTAGATGGGTAAGTTCAACGACAACCGCAGCAGGAATAACGCCCGGTGAATCTGGATTACCAAATTGCGCAGCTAGCAGCACAAGTAGTGGGCGAAATCGCTTTCCGCCGGCTTCAACTAAGTGACGAGCCGTGATGTCTGCCAAGGCATAATCACTGGCAATTTCGCTGCGTAACAAATCTTCCACGGCAACTAGTCGGACAGACAAATCTGCCTCAAGTGTTGCTAGCTCTTCTGGGAAAACAGTCACATTACATCGTTGGCGGGTGCCAATTCCTATCGTACGAACAAACCGGCATTAGTGACCGCTTCGAGAACTTGTTCAGGCAGGATGCCCAATAGCAAGGTGACGGCGACACTAATAGCAATAGCAATCTTGGTGAATGCACTGGGCACGACAACGGCGACATCGTCTGCTTTGCCTTCCGAGAAGAACATCAAAACTATGACGCGCGCGTAGAAGAAAGCAGCAATCGCGCTCGAGATAACAGCGGTAATCACAAGCGGTGTTGCTCCGCCTTCAATAGCTGCGCCAAACACGGCAAACTTTGCGGTGAAACCACTAGTTAGCGGAATGCCAGCTAGTGAGAGCAGGAACAACGCAAAAATCCCAGCCACCAAAGGTGACTTCTTGCCTAGGCCAGCCCAACTAGATAGGTGTGTTGCCTCGCCAGATGGATCGCGCACCAACGACACAATGGCGAATGAGCCAAGTGTGGTAAATGAATACGCAAATAAGTAGAACAGCGAAGTAGCTAATCCTGCCTGCGAAGCGGCAATGACGCCAAGAAGAATGAAACCAGAATGTGCCACAGACGAATAAGCAAGCATGCGCTTGATGTCAGTCTGCGTTACCGCCAATAACGAGCCGAGCAACATGGTCACGATAGCCACAGCCCACATCATTGGTCGCCAATCCCAACGCAGAGTGCCAAATGCTACGTAGAAGATGCGAAGAAGTGCGCCAAACGCTGCCACTTTTGTAGCGGCTGCCATGAAAGCAACCAATGGGGTTGGTGCGCCCTGATAAACATCTGGAGTCCACTGATGAAATGGCACTGCGCCCACTTTAAATAACAAGCCAACTGCAATCAGACCGACACCAGCCAACACAATTGCATCGTGTGATGAATTGCCCAATGCGGTAGAAATTTCTCCGAAAGTCAGCGTGCCAGTTGCCGCATAGATAAGTGCTGCCCCAAATAGGAAGAATGCACTGGAGAATGCGCCTAGAACGAAATACTTCAGGGCTGCTTCTTGGCTGAGCAAGCGACGTCGGCGCGCCATACTTGCTAGTAAGTACAACGGCAGCGACAGAACTTCAAGTGCCACAAACATAGTCAGCAGGTCGTTAGATACCGGGAACAACAGCATGCCGCCGACTGCGAATAAGAACAGTGGCCAGATTTCGGTCTGCAACCAACCTTGGTTGGTAAATTGACGCTCGTCTTCACTGCCAGGAAGGGCAGATGCGCGAGCAGCGAATGCATCACCCTGCGGATCAATGCCGCGTTCAGCAATAAGCAGCGCGCCAACTACAGCGACTAGCAAAATAGTTACCTGGAGAAATAGGCCAGGGCCATCAATTGCTACTGAACCGGAGGAAACCAGTTGGCGCAGTCCGCGCAACTGTCCGCCTTGACCCATAGCGGAGCCTGCTTTGCCACTTAACGAATTAAGAAGTGCATAAAACAAGGCAAGTGCCAAAGTTGAAAATACCAGCACCAGCTGTACCGGCCTGCGGGTAGTGCGAGGTAAGAACGCTTCAAGCAAAATGGAAATCACTCCAGCGGACATCACGATGCTGATTGGTGCAAGCGCGCCGTACTCTATAGTCGGTGTCATTATCCTTGACCCCCATTACCCGATTCCAAGACATTCGATACTTGTTGCACCGCTGGATTGATTATTCGCAAGGCTGTCTGAGGGAACACCCCAAGCAAAATGATTAACGCAATGATTGGCGCAATAGCGACCAATTCACGAGTAGAAATTTCGGTAACCGTGTCGCGCACTTCTTGGGATGGCTCGCCGGTTACTACGCGCTGATACATCCAAAGAATGTAGAACGCCGCCAACACAATGCCGGTCGTGGCAACCACTGCTACCCACTGATACACGCTAAATGTTCCTAACAGAACTAGGAACTCCGAGACGAAACTAGACATACCTGGAAGCGCAAGCGAGGACAAGCCAGCGAGCAAAATAACACCGGAAAGAATTGGGGCTACTCGAGTCACGCCACCAAAGTCAGCGATCAATGATGAGCCGCGGCGGCTTGCTAAGAACCCCACCACCAAGAACAACGCGCCGGTTGAGAAACCGTGATTCACCATATAGAAAGTTGAACCAGATAGACCTTGTGATGTGAATACGAAAATACCGAGCACGATAAAGCCGAAGTGGGAAATTGAAGAGAAAGCTACGAGGCGCATCATGTCGGTCTGCCCAATGGCCAGCAATGCGCCGTAGAAGATGCTGATCACTGCAAGCGTGATAATCACTGGAGCGTAGAACTTGCTTGCATCAGGGAAAATCGGCAACAAGAAGTGCAGCATGCCAAAAGTGCCAACTTTGTCTAGCACCCCAACAAGCAAGGTTGCAGTTCCTGGGGTTGATTCCGCTGCAGCATCTGGCAACCAAGTATGGAACGGCACCATCGGAGCTTTAACTGCGAATGCAAAGAAGAAGCCAAGGAACAACATTTTTTGTGTGGCTGGATCAATGTTCAAATCAACTAAAGTTTGGAAATCAAAACTTCCGCCCGTGGCACTGGTTCGCATGGAAACAATGAACAAGCCGATGAGCGATGCCAACATGAACAGCCCACCCACAAGTGAATAGAGCAAGAATTTCATCGCAGCATATGCGCGCTGTGGCCCACCAAAACGACCGATTAGGAAATAAACCGGAATCAACATGGCCTCAAAGAACACATAGAACAAGAACAAGTCGGTCGCAGCAAAAACACCGATCATAAAAGTTTCAAGAAGCAGGATTAAGCCAAAGTAACCTTTTACAGTTCCGCGACCAATACGCTCAACATCGTTCCAACTAGCGATGATTACTAGTGGCACCAAAATCGTAGCCATCACAATAAGAACAGCTGCGATTCCGTCTACGCCAAGCGCCCAATTGATGCTGAAAGTTGGAATCCACGCATGACTTTCGGTGAACTGCATCCCTTTAACATTTGGATCGAGCGAAATGCCAACATAAACAGCGCCTGCTGTGGTGATAGTTGCAAAAAACAAGGCAATCTGTTTTGCCAACAAAGTACGTGAGGCTGGTAGCGCAAAAACTGCAATCGCACCAACTAGCGGCGTTAGCATCAAACCGGTTAACAACATAGTTAGAGCCTCACTAAGAGTAGAACTAAAGCAATCAAGACAGCGCCGCCAACCATAGTTAACGCGTACGAACGAACAAGCCCATTTTGGGTGCGGCGCAATCGAGCAGATAGGCCGCCGACAGTTGCGCTCAAGCCACCGACCAGGCCATCGACCGCTCGTGAATCAAACCAAACAAGCGCGCGAGTCAGGTACTGACCAGGGCGCATGAATACCGCCTCGTTCAATGCATCACCATATACATCTGCGCGAGCTGCGCGGGTTAGTAACGAAACATTTTCTGGGGCCAGTGCAGGTACTGGAGTCTTGGCGTACTTAAGCCAGCCATATCCTGCGCCGAGTAGCACAACGGTAAGTGTGACTGGAATTAACACAGCGTTAGATGCCGGATCTTTTGGCGCTGCGACTCCAACAACTGGCTCAAGCCACAACTCGATGTCGCCTAGGAACTTAAGCGCCAAGCCGCCAAATACTGAACCAATGGCCAAAATAATCATTGGCGCAGTCATAACAAGTGGTGACTCGTGTGGATGAACACCTTTCTTCCAACGAGATTCACCAAAGAATGTCATGGCCATCATTCGGGTCATGTAGAACGCGGTAACTCCCGCACCTAACAAAGTAGCCAAGCCAACAACTAGGTTCTGTGAGAATGCAGCATGAATAATTTCATCCTTACTCCAGAAACCAGCGAACGGTGGAATACCGATGATCGCTAGAAAACCAAGTCCAAATGAGATGTAAGTGATTTTCATGGCCCCACGAAGTGCGCCGTAGTTGCGCATGTTTACATCATCTTCCATACCATGCATCACTGAACCAGCGCCAAGGAATAATCCGGCTTTGAACATGCCGTGGGTTAACAAGTGGAAGATAGCGAATACATAACCAACTGGGCCTAGACCAGCAGCCAAAATCATGTAACCGATCTGGCTCATGGTTGAACCAGCCAGACCTTTTTTAATGTCGTCTTTGGCAGTACCAATGAATGCACCGAGCAATAGTGTGATTGCACCGATAACCACGACAGCAGTGCGCGCAGTTTCAGAAAGATCGAAGATCGCATGTGCGCGAACAATTAAATAAACACCGGCGGTAACCATGGTTGCCGCGTGAATCAGAGCCGATACCGGAGTAGGGCCTTCCATCGCATCGAGTAACCAAGATTGCAATGGGAACTGAGCACTCTTTCCACAAGCGGCTAGCAACAGCGCCAAGCCGATGAGGGTCAAGCTGTGCCCTGATGCATGCTGCGCATGTGCAGTAACACCGCTAAATGTCACATCTTTGAAAGTAACGAACATCAACATGATGGCAACAGACAAGCCAACATCGCCAACGCGATTGACTACGAATGCTTTCTTGCCAGCAACTGCTGCAGATGGCTTGTGTTGGTAGAAGCTGATAAGTAGGTACGAGGCTAAACCAACGCCTTCCCAACCTACGTACAACAGCAAGTAATTATCGGCGAGAACTAGCAGCAACATCGCCGCTACGAAAAGGTTTAGGTAACCAAAGAATCGGCGGCGGTTTTCATCGTGCGCCATGTAACCGATTGAGTAAACATGAATTAGCGAACCAACGCCAGTAATAAGTAGCACGAAAACCATTGAAAGTTGATCCAAATGTAAGCCAAATGGCACATGGAACGTGCCAACTGAAATCCAATCAAAAAGTTTTGTATCAATGCTTCGCTCTTCTGCTGGCTTACCAAGCAGCGCAATGAACTGGGTGACACCAACGATAAATGCTGATGACGACATTGCGACCGCGAAGTAATGGCCCCAAGCATTTGTCCGGCGGCCACCGAGCAACAGTAAAGCCGCGCCAAATAATGGCAAGCCAATGAGTGCAGAAATCATCAATAATCCCCTAGTACTTCAACAGACTTGCTTCATCAATTGAAGCTGAGCGACGGGTACGGAAAATCACAACAATGATGGCAAGCCCAACCACGACTTCAGCCGCAGCGACAACCATTACGAAAAAAGCTGCCGCCTGGCCATCAAGAGTTCCCGTGATATGTGAGGCCGCGACAAAAGCCAGGTTTGCAGCGTTGAGCATCATTTCAACACTCATGAAAACAATGATTGCGTTGCGGCGAACTAACACACCAAAAGCGCCGATTGTGAACAAGATGCCGGCAAGAACTAAATAGTTGTTCGGGTTCATGAAGTCACCTCGTTGTTTGTTGAATCATCAGGATGTTGAACCGACTTGAAAATTCGTGGCAAAGACTCTTGCGAAGGTGAACCATCTGGCAACAGAGCAGGGGTATCAACTGAGTTATGTAGCGCCAACACGCCGGGACTTGGCATTGGTGTTGGATGACCCGCAAGTGTGCGCTCGCGCTGCAACTGCGCTTGAGTTTTACGTGGTGTCCAGCGTTCATTGTGCGCCAAAACCATTGCGCCAAGTGCGGCAGTAATCAAAAGTGCGGAAGTTACCTCAAAGGCAAGTAAGTAGCGGCCGAAAATTAGTTGAGCCAAACCCTCGATGTTTCCACCGCTTGCCTCATTGGCGCCAGCAACACCAGCAGCGGCTGAGAAGCCAGTTGTGGTAATCGCTGAAGTTAGAAGAGCGCCCATTGCAAATGCAAAAATAGTGCCCACAATCCGCTGCCCTTTGATGGTTTCGATCAATGAATCTGATGAGTCAACACCAACAATCATCAAAACGAACAGGAACAGCATCATTACCGCACCGGTATAAACAACAATTTGGGTTGTGCCCAGAAAAGCGCCACCGAGACTGAAGTAGAGCACCGCAAGATTGATCATGGTGAAGGCAACCCATAGAGCGCTATGGACTGCCTTGCGTGAAATGACCATGCCAACTGCCCCGGCTACCGAAAAAATTGCGGTAACCCAAAAAATTACAACTTCACCAGTCATTACTCAGTCACCGCCTTTAGCTGATTTACCCCAGTCACATTGCCAAGGTAGTAATCCGTATCTGTAGCGCCAACTGCCATTTCATGCGGAGCAGCTTCCATACCTGGCAAAAGTGGCGCTAGTAAGTCAGCCTTTTCATAGATGAGTTTTTCGCGGGAATTATCGGCAAGCTCGTATTCATTGGTCATGGTTAGCGCGCGCGTCGGACAAGCTTCGATGCAAAGCCCGCACAAAATGCAACGCAAATAGTTGATTTGATAAATGCGGCCATAGCGTTCGCCTGGCGAGAATCGCTCTTCTTCAGTGTTGTCAGCGCCTTCAACCAAAATGGCATCGGCAGGACAAGCCCAAGCACAAAGTTCACAGCCAATACATTTTTCTAGACCATCAGGATGACGGTTTAGTTGGTGACGACCATGAAAGCGTGGCTTCGGTGGGTAGATGTCGCGCTCTTCTGGATACTGCTCAGTTGTGACTTTCTTGAACATTGCGAAAAACGTGACACTAAATCCGCGAATCACTTGTGGTAACTGTGGCATTACTGACCTTCCACTTGCGCTACTGGATCTTGTGTTTGGGCGACCTTTATTGAACTCAAGCGAGATGGTTGAGCGCTCTGCCCGGGTAGTGGTGGAACTGGGAACCCACCTTCAAATGGATCAAAACCACGGGCTTCGCGTTGGCGCTGCTCGTGCTCGATTACCGAATCACGCTTCTTGGCACGAATTTCTAGGTAGTACGAAATAACTACGCCAACAAATAGCACTGAGCTAGCAATGAACAACAGCATGCGCGTATCTAGCATGTTTGCATTGCGTAATTCGCGAGCGGTTGCCACGATGACAATCCACACAATTGAAACTGGAATTAAAACTTTCCAACCGAACTTCATGAACTGGTCGTATCGCATGCGTGGAAGTGTGCCGCGGAGCCAGATGAAAACGAATAGGAACGCGAAGATTTTTCCAAAGAACCAAAGCAGTGGCCACCAGCCTTGGTTTGCCCCAGACCAAACTGAAATTGGCCATGGTGCGCGCCAGCCGCCAAGGAACAATGTGGTTGCCATCGCTGAAACCGTCACCATGTTCACGTACTCAGCTAGGAAGAATAGCGCGAACTTGAGTGACGAGTACTCGGTATGGAAACCACCAACTAGTTCACCTTCAGCTTCTGGAAGGTCAAATGGTGCGCGGTTAGTTTCGCCAACCATTGCAATCGTATAAATCGCAAATGATGGCAATAGCAAAACGCCGTACCAGACATGCTGCTGACTTTCTACGATCACCGAAGTAGACATCGAAGATGCGTAGAGGAACACTGCCACGAAGGACAAGCCCATCGCAATTTCGTAACTAATCATCTGAGCACTTGAACGCAGACCACCAAGTAGTGGATAAGTTGATCCAGATGCCCAACCGGCAAGCACGATTCCGTAAATACCTATCGATGCAATCGCTAGCACGTACAGAACTGAAACCGGGAAATCAGTTAGCTGCAACGGTGTTTGATGTCCGAACATGGAAACTGTTGGCCCAAGTGGGATAACTGCGAATGTTAAGAACGCGGTCGTTGCTGAAATAACTGGAGCGATGCAGTAAACGGCCAGGTGAGCGGTCTTGGGAATAATTTCTTCCTTGAGCGCAAGTTTGATGCCATCCATCAGCGATTGCAGTAAACCAAACGGACCAACTCGGTTTGGACCGATACGCATCTGCATACGACCAACCACGCGACGCTCAGCCCAAATCGTCATAAGAGTCATTACCACCATGATTGCGAAAATACCGACAACCTTTAGCAAGATAATCAGAATCGGATCAGTGCCAAACTGAGTGGTAGTTGCGCTTTGGCCCACACGAACTAGCGATGTCACGATTGACCTCCAGCGGTAACAGTTACGACTAAGCCAGACGGCAGATTTAGTGAAGTGCCTTCGCTATTTCCCGGCATCCAGACAACCCCATCAACCATGTCGTGGGTGAAGATGACTCGCGCACTTGCTGTTACTCCAGAGCAATCTACAGTTGCGAATTCCCCATCGACCAAGCTAAGAGACTTTGCAGTGGCAGCACTTACCCGAATGACAGCAACACGCGAAGTGGCTGCTAAGTAAGGCTCGCCATCTTGCAATGTGCCCTTATCTAACAAGTGGCGCCAAGAACTTAGTTCAGCCTGGCCAGATTCAAGAACTGGTGCGCCCACAGCTGCGCCAGAAAGTGCCGGCTTATCAGCAGTTGCCCAAAAGTTTTCAGTAACCGAAAGTTGAACGCCCAGTTCCTGTGCGATTTCGCCAAGAACCGCAGCGTCACTAATGACACCTTGTTTAGGCGCCACAGCGGTGAAACTGCGATCGCGACCTTCCCAGTTGCGTAATGTTCCAGCTTTTTCAACCACAGTGGCCACTGGGAAAACTACATCAGCAATTGCCGTTACATCGGTGTGCCGGGTTTCAAGTGAGACAACAAACTCAGCGCGCTCAATTGCGCCTTCGAGGTCCGCCATCAAATCTTCACTTGCGACGCCAGCGATTACTAGGCCCGAAATGTCTGAGCCAACTGCATCGATGATGTCTTCAGTATTGCGCCCATTAATTGGCAACAGACCAGCATCAAGTGCGCCACGATCGCCGGCGCGACGAGGAATCCAACCGATGCGAGCACCTGTCGCTGTTGCTAACTCGGCAACTGCAGTAAGTAGTCCTGGTGTGGAGGCCGCGCGTTCGCCGACCAAAATAACGCTGCCTGATTCGGCTACTAATTTGGCTGAACCAGCAACGGCGGATGGAGTTGCATGTGGCGCAGTTGCAATTAACGTGCCACCAACTTTGCCCAAGCCGGTAGTTGCATACGGTGCTACCGAATAAACCTTTGTTCCCCGAGTACGCGCTGCTTTACGAAGGCGCAAGAAAACAATCGGTGACTCGTCTTCCGGTTCAAACTCAACCAATAACACCGCTGGCGCTGCTTCTAGATCGGCATAAGTGACATCCAAGCCGCGTCCAGCAACATGATTTGCCAAAAACGCGGTCTCTTCATCGCTCACTGCGCGAGCGCGGAAATCTACATCGTTTGTGCCAAGCACTCCGCGCGCAAATGCTGCGTATGCGCCAGCATCTTCATTAGTTAAACGGCCACCAGTAAGAACACCGGTTTGTGCGCCAGTTTTAGCTAAGCCGGCTGCGGCAACACGAATTGCTTCTGGCCAAGATGCTGGAACAAGATTTCCATCTTCGTCGCGAACAAGTGGAGTCGTGATTCGCGCTTGGGTTAAGTAAGGGAAGGCAAAGCGACCCTTGTCGCAGTTCCACTCTTCATTAACTTCCGGAGCATCCCACGCCAAGCGACGCATAACAGTGCCGCGACGCACGTCGGTGCGAAGCGCACAACCACTTGCGCAGTGTTCACAAGCAGTTGGAGTGCTAACTAAATCGAATGGACGGGAACGGAATCGGTACTTCGCACTTGTTAATGCGCCTACCGGGCAAATCTGGATTGTGTTACCAGAGAAGTAAGAATCGAACGGCTGATCTTCGGAGATGCCAACCTGCTGTTTTGCCCCACGCTCTAGAAGTTCAATGAACGGATCGCCAGCAATTTGATCAGCAAAGCGAGTACAGCGCGCGCATGAAACGCAACGTTCGCGGTCTAGAAGAACCTGGGCGCTGACATTGATTGGCTTCGGGAATGTGCGTTTTACGCCAGTGAATCGAGTCTCGCTACGACCACTTGTCATTGCCTGATTCTGTAGCGGACATTCGCCACCCTTGTCACACACCGGGCAATCAAGTGGATGGTTAATCAGCAAGAACTCCATCACGCCAGCCTGCGCAGCTGCGGCAACTTCGCTGGTGTGCTGAGTTTTGACAACCATGCCTTCGGTTACTGGAATCGCACAAGATGGCTGTGGCTTTGGCTGACCTTCAATTTCAACTAGGCACATGCGACAAGCTGCCACTGTGTCTAGAAGTGGGTGATCACAGAAACGTGGAATTGCGGTGCCAAGCATTTCGGCCACACGAATGATTAGCGTGCCAGCAGGTACTTCAACAGTTACCCCGTCAACAGTGCAAGTGACAGTGGAAGTTGTAACAGTCATCGGCTTGCTCCTGCGAAAACGGTGGCAGCGGTTGGATCGTAAGACTCGTTAGCTGGCGTTGTAGTTGCCTGCACAAATTCATCGCGGAAATACTTAAGCGCTGCGGGGAACGGCGTTGCTGCTGCGTCACCAAGTGCGCAAAATGATCGACCAGCAATCTGTGCACACAATTCAACCAGAGTTTCTAGGTCTGCTTCGGTTCCATGACCTTCTTCAAGGCGATGCAAAACATCGCTGATCCAGTAAGTACCTTCACGACATGGCGTGCACTTGCCACATGATTCGTGCTTGTAGAAAGCAAGCCAGCCGGTAACTGCTCGCACAACTGATGTTGTGTTGTCGAACACCATCGGAGTTCCAGTGCCAAGCATTGAACCTGCGGCAGCGATGTCTTCGTAAGTCAGTGGAGTGTCTAAATGTTCAGGGGTAAGCATCGGTACTGATGAGCCACCTGGCAACCAGAACTTCACACTGTGTCCAGCACGAACGCCACCTGCGTGTTCCAAAAGTTCGCGCATAGTGATACCCAGCGGAGCCTCGTAAATACCAGGGCGATTCACATGACCCGAAACTGCGAATAACTTGAATCCTGGTGATTTTTCGGTGCCAAATGATCGGAACCAATCGACACCGTTGTTAAAGATGTAAGGAATGTTTGCGATGGTCTCAACATTGTTCACGCATGATGGCGATGAATAAAGCCCGGCAACTGCAGGAAACGGTGGCTTCAAACGGGGTTGTCCACGGCGGCCTTCAAGTGAATCAAGTAGCGCGGTTTCTTCACCACAAATGTATGCTCCCGCTCCAGCATGAAGCACAACTTCAAGATCAAATCCGGAGCCCATGATGTTCTTGCCAAGGTACCCAGCGGTGTAAGCCTCACGAATTGCGGCGTTTACGCGGCGGAAAACATGTGGCACTTCACCACGAATGTAAATGAAAGCGTGGTTTGCGCGCATTGCAAATGCCGCGATAATCATGCCTTCGATTAACGAGTGTGGATTCGCCATCATCAACGGAATATCTTTACAAGCACCTGGCTCAGACTCGTCGGCGTTGATAACTAAGTAGTGCGGCTTGCCATCGTTTTGTGGAACAAAACTCCACTTCAAACCAGTTGGGAAACCTGCGCCACCGCGACCCCGTAAGCCTGAGTCTTTAACTAACGAAATGATTTCATCAGGGTCTGTGGTTAATGCTTTTTTAAATGCGGTGTATCCACCGTGGCGCATGTAACCCGAAATTGTGTACGAATCTGCGTCATCCCAATGTGCGGATAGAACTGGAGTTAATGTCATGCCTTTACCTCCGGCGCGCTTTGGCCTAATTCTTTAGCTCGATTCAAACCAGCAAGCATGTACTCGTCAGCCTGTACGCCCTCGCCAGCTAAGCCATCGTCAAATCCGGCAAGAACTAATTCGTTTTCTTTGAAAGTTGGAATCTTTGGTCCGCGCGTGCTGTGAACTTCTTGGCCAGAACGCAGTTTTTCAACAACATCAACAGCAGATTCTGGCGTCATATTGTCCAGGAATTCCCAGTTAGCGGTCATTACTGGTGCATGAGTGCAAGCTGCTTGGCATTCAATGCGCTCAAGCGAAATCTTGCCATCATCAGTTACTTCGTCGTTGCTAATACCGAGGCGACTGCAAAGAGTTGACCAAATCGCATCGCCACCGAGAATGCCACAACCTGGGTTGATGCAAACACCGATGTGATACTCGCCAACTGGCTTCTTGTGGTACATCGTGTAGAAAGTCGCTACTGCTGAAACTTCAGCAGTAGTTAGTGCCAGTTCTTCAGCACAAAGTGCAATGCCATCGGCGCTTACATAACCTTCTTGCGCCTGCACTAGGTGCAGCATCGGTAGCAGCGCTGAACGTGCATGTGGATAGCGAGCAATGATTTCGCGCGCTTTAGTTCGGGTATCTTCGGTTAGTGACATTTAGCGATCCACTCCCCCCATGACAGGGTCGATTGACGCAACAGCCGCAATCACGTCAGCAATTTGCGAGCCTTCGCACATCGCTGCAGTTGCCTGCAAGTTTGTAAATGACGGATCGCGGTAATGCACGCGGTAAGGACGAGTGCCACCGTCTGAAACAACATGCACACCAAGTTCGCCACGTGGTGATTCAACGGCAACATAAGCCTGACCGGCTGGCACGTTGAATCCTTCAGTTACAAGTTTGAAGTGATGGATTAGTGCTTCCATACTTTCGCCCATGATGTGGCGGATGTGATCGAGAGAGTTGCCTTGACCATCGCTGCCGATTGAAAGCTGAGCCGGCCAAGCAATCTTTTTGTCTTCCACCATTACTGGACCCGGCGCTAAGCGATCAAGACACTGATCAACGATGTTCAGTGACTGTTCCATTTCTTCCAAACGAATCAAGAACCGGCCATAAGCATCTGAAGTGTCCTTAGTGATGACATCAAATTCGTAATTTTCGTAACCGCAGTATGGGTCAGATTTACGCAAGTCTGCTGGCAATCCAGTAGCACGCAGAATCGGACCTGTTGCACCAAGCGCCATACAGCCAGCCAGGTCAAGAATGCCCACACCTGAAGTGCGGCCCATCCAAATGGAGTTGCCAACCAACATGTCTGCGGTGTCTTTAAAACGACGCGGCAATGCCTTGATAGTTTCGCGAATCTTTTCTTCAGCTCCAGCTGGCAAATCTTGGGCAACACCGCCGGGGCGAATGTATGCACTATTCATGCGAAGGCCAGTTACTAGTTCAAAAAGGTCAAGAACTGATTCGCGTTCACGGAAACCAAAAATCATGGCCGTTAATGCGCCTAGTTCCATACCGCCGGTAGCCAACGCAACAAGGTGTGACGAGACTCGGTTCAGTTCCATCATCATCACGCGAATTACATTTGCGCGTTCGGGAATTTGATCAGTGATACCGAGCAGTTTTTCCACGCCTAAGCAGTAGGCAGTTTCGTTAAAAAATGGGCTTAAGTAGTCCATGCGGGTAACAAAAGTTACGCCCTGAGTCCAGTGTCGGTACTCCATGTTCTTTTCAATGCCCGTGTGCAAATAACCAATGCCACATCGGGCTTCGGTTACGGTTTCGCCTTCAATTTCCAGAATCAAGCGAAGCACACCGTGAGTTGATGGGTGTTGCGGACCCATGTTGACCACGATACGTTCGGTTTCGCCAGCTGCGTTACCAGTAATGGTGTCCCAGTCTTGGCCCATAACGGTGAAGACGCGACCTTCAGTTGTGTCGTATGACGCTGCGTATGTATCAGTCATTAGTTGTATGACCTCCGCTCATCTGGAGCTGGCACTGTTGCGCCTTTGTACTCAACCGGAATTCCACCAAGTGGGTAATCCTTACGCTGCGGATGACCTTGCCAATCGTCTGGCATTTGAATGCGAGTTAAGTGTGGATGGCCATCGAAGATGATGCCAAAGAAATCGAAGGTTTCGCGCTCGTGCCAATCGTTCGTTGGATAAATAGAAACAATTGATGGAATGTGCGGGTGTGAATCTGCAGCGACAACCTCTAAGCGAACACGGCGGTTGTGTGTGATCGACCGGAAGTGGTAGACCGCGTGAAGTTCAGCACCAGTTTGATTTGGGTAGTGAACTCCGCTCACGCCTAGGCACAATTCGAACCGAAGACCTGGTTCGTCGCGCAAGGTGCGAGCAACGGCAAGAAGTTCAGTTGGGTGAACATAAATCGTCATCTCGTCATGCGCTACAACAATTTTGTCGAATGCTTTTTCGGCTGACGACTTGAAAAGTGGAAGCGCGGCAACTAGCTCTGCATAAATTTCGTCAAAGTAATTTCCGAACGGTTGCGCAGATGCAACTGGAACTGGAACTACGGAAACCAAACCGCCGAAACCTGAAGTGTCACCCGACCCACTCGCGCCAAACATGCCCTCGCGAACAGTGGTTACCTGAAGTAGGGGCAACCCCGCTTTTACTACATCGTCATTCATCGCATTAGCCCAACCTGATCGATAGTTGGGGTTGCGATAAGCGCTGCATTCTCAAGATCTTCTAGCTGACGTTTGCGGTTTGTTCCAAGTTTTGTCTCTGAAATTTGATCATGCAGTTTCAGCAATGCATCGATCAGCATCTCTGGTCTCGGTGGGCAACCTGGCAAGTAGATGTCAACAGGCACAATGTGATCTACCCCCTGAATAATGGCGTAGTTATTGAACATTCCGCCTGATGATGAGCAAGCCCCCATGGCCAAAACCCATTTAGGTGCTGCCATCTGATCGTAGATCTGGCGAACAATTGGCGCCATCTTTTGGCTTACGCGACCGGCCACAATCATCAAGTCAGCCTGGCGTGGTGAAGCTCGAAAAACTTCCATACCGAACCGCGCTAAGTCGTAGCGGCCAGCACCGGATGCCATCATTTCAATCGCGCAGCATGCTAGTCCAAAGGTTGCTGGCCACAGCGAGTTTTTACGTGCGTATCCAGCTAAGCCTTCAACAGTTGTGAGTAGAACTCCACTTGGTAATTTTTCTTCAATACCCATTACTCGTGCACCTAACTAATCCCACTCGAGGCCGCCGCGACGCCAAACAAATGCGTACGCAGCTAACACTGTGACAATAAATAACACCATTTCGGCCAACCCAAAAACTCCAAGTTTGTCACACGTGACAGCCCATGGGTAAAGGAAAACAATTTCAATATCAAAAATAATGAACAACATTGCAGTTAAGTAATACTTCACCGGGAACCGGCCGCCACCTTCAGGTTGCGGAGTTGGTTGAATGCCACATTCGTAAGCTTCAACTTTTGCTCGGTTGTATCGTTTTGGTCCAGTAAATGTGGCGGCCACTACCGAAAATGCAGCAAAGCCAAAAGCCAACAGACCTAAAAACAGAATGGGTAGGTAAATCGCGCCTTGTCCCACTTGGTTGCACCCTCTTTCGCGTTCGAGTTACGCACGGTTTGCTGTGCTAATCACAGCAGAATCGAGATGGAAAAGTTCAGGCAAATACACAACTTTGTGCGTTTGTGAAAATTTTCACTAGGTCGGTGTCTAGTTTAGCGAACGCAGCACATCTTCACCAATGCGGGATGCGGGCAACAAGGGGTACAACTTTTGCGACCACTTACTCAGCTGACTTGACTGCTCGGTGAAGAGCCACGATGCCACCAGTTAGGTTGCGCCAGGCACAATCTTGCCAACGCGCCTTCATGATTTGCTCGGCTAATTCTGGTTGGTTTGGCCACGCTCGAATAGATTCGGCCAAATAAACGTACGCATCTGGGTTACTCGAGACCCTGGTGGCCACCCCTGGCAATGCTTTCATCAAATATTCCAAGTAAACCGTGCGCATTGGCGCCCAAGTTGGCGAGCTGAACTCGCAAATTACTAGGCGCCCTGATGGTTTGGTAACTCGATATAACTCGCGCAGGGCCAAATCAACATCGTTTACATTTCGCAGACCAAACGAGATGGTAACTGCATCAAAAGTGTTGTCAGCAAAGGGTAAATCCAAGGCATCGCCTTGCACAAAAGTTAGATGCGGGAACCGGTTGCGACCCACTTCAATCATGCCTTGGCTGAAATCACAAGCAACAGGATCTGCGCCAGCAAGATAAAACGGCTGAGTGCTCGTGCCTGTGCCAGCGGCTAAATCTAGAATCTTCTCACCTGGCTGCGGATTGATTGAAGCAACCACTGCTTTGCGCCAAGTGCGGGTCTGTCCGAAGGAAAGTACATCGTTAGTCACGTCGTAGCGTTTGGCGACGGCATCAAACATTGCCGCTACTTCATCGGGGTCTTTGTTCAAGTGAGCACGTGACATGCGTCTAGTCTGTCATTAAATACTGTGGTGCGAAAAATCGGTTCAACCCCGCCCTGATGCCAGCGAACCTGATTGGCTTTACGCTAAGGGGGTTATGACATCACTAGCTTTGGCTCCTGACTCTAGTTACTACGTACGAAGTGTCCTGATTGCTGACATTCCAAACTTGCTACAGCTACTTCCTGCCGATGGTGGGCACGCTTGGGTGCGCGGAACTGCAGATAACCACACAGGCATTGTCGGCTGGGGCACCACCGCACGCGCTGAATTCACTGGCGCAGAGCGGTTTAGCCGCGCGCAGCGCTGGTGGAGTAACTGGTGTGAACAGACTTCTGGCGATAGTGCCCTGGCATTCGCCTCGTTTGCTTTCGCTGCAGAGCCAGGTCTTTCTGTGGTAGTTGTGCCACAAATTTGTGTACAACGAACAGATGGCAAAACCACAATTACGGTTGTTGCTCATAAAAATGACTTAGATCATCTGCTGCGTGAAGCACTAGCACGAATAGAAAAAATAACTCCAGAGCAAATACCCGTTGAATCAATTACTTGGTTACCCGGAACACAATCTGTTGAAGCTTGGCAAGAAAGTGTTGAGCAAGCAATCGAGCGAATAAATAGCGGCGAGCTCGACAAAGTAGTTTTGGCCCGCGACATTGTGGCGCAACTAGACATTCCACTTCATGTTGGCGCACTGTTACAACGACTTAATAGCGAGTTCCCTGATTGCTGGGCGTTTAGCGTTGATGGTTTAGTTGGCGCTACGCCTGAACTACTAATTCGTCGAGGTGGCAAGCAAGTAACTAGTCGAGTGCTTGCTGGCACTGTTCGCCGAAGTTCAAACCTGGGCCGAGACGATGCCTTGGCTGCATCGCTTCTAGACTCTGGCAAAGATCAAGAAGAACACGAATACGCAGTCAGGTCAGTGCAATCTGCACTCGCGCAGCACTGCACCGACTTAGTGGTTCCAGATGCGCCATTTATTTTGCAGCTAGCCAATGTGCAACACCTTGCCACTGACATAACTGGTGAACTTGCGGAAAATGTATCCGCACTTGCGTTGGCCGCATCCTTGCACCCAACTGCAGCAGTATGCGGCACGCCAACTGAACGTGCGCTAGGTGCAATCAATGATCTCGAGGTTATCGAGCGTGGTCGTTACTCCGGGCCAGTAGGTTGGTTCACTCACAATGGCGATGGCGAATTTGGTATCGCGCTTCGCTGCGCCGCTATCGAAGGCACAAACAGGACTCAACTTCGCCTTTATGCAGGATGTGGAATAGTGGCCGGTTCAACAAGTGAACTCGAAATTGCTGAATCAAATGCAAAGTTCAACGCTATGCGTAGCGCTTTAATCTAATCGGGAAATTACTTAGGTTCTTCTTCCAAAATACCAATACTTTTAATTGGCAATGTCACTGCATACAGCAGGGCAAATAATGCACCGATAGCAACAAAAATCATTCGTCCCGTTGTGTGCTGGCCCGGAGCGTTGTAAGTCAAATAAGACAAACCTAGTGAAACAAAAATCATCACAATTGCAGCCCGACGGAAAACCGCATCCGGAACTTGCCTCGAAGTCGCGGACATGTGCACAGCTAACGCAACGAGAATTACGCCGAGCATCTGAAATCCCCAAGTGTTTGTATCGGCAGTCTCAAAACCAATGTATTTGGAGAATCCTCGCGGCGATGTCAATAGCCAAATTGCATTGATACCGAAAGTAATAGCACCAACAATCATGACTAAACGTGAGTAACGGTAACGAGAGTTGCGCATCTTCCAAGTGTAGTTACTACGGGCCGGCACACTAGCAATGCGCGGTTAATGGGCCCGACGAGTTAAACCCAACTGGATCAAGGCATTGTCGCTTTCAATCGAACCAGGTTTTGCTGAATTAGGAGTCACCGCGGGGCAAACAGCTTCGAAAACACAATATGAACAAAGTTTTCCAGGTCTTGCATCCCATGCTGAGGCGCTGACCGAAAGTTCGCTCTCAGCTCGCATTCTTACCAGCGATACTCCCATAGCCTCAGCTATCGCAAAATCAACAGGTCGTTTCTCAATGTGTTTTGCATTGAGAAAAATAAGTTCAACTTCATCAACATCAATGTCATGCTGCATCTTGAATGCAAGTGCGTATAGGTAAGGCTGCTTTAGTTTGTCATCAACATATCTGCCAGGATTTTTCCCCGTTTTGTAGTCAGTTACTCGATTAACACCATCTACCGTAAATCGATCGACTTTGCCAAAAAATTTAACGCCATCGATTTCAACTTCAAGTTCCATCTCAAGGTGTTCTGGCTCAACTACAAGCTCGCTTGGGGTTTCTAATTTGAAAAGATTCTCGACTGCTTCTTTAACATTGGCTTTCATTGCGTTGTCACTGGCAAACTTTGCGTAATCAGGCGCCTTTAGCATGCGCGGACCGTGTTCACGCAATAACTCAAGCGCTCTGTCCAGAGTGCGCTCTTCGTTTGGGAGGCGATACAAACGCTCGATTACATCGTGCGCGATATTTCCGCCAACAAGCGCAGAAGTCTGTGGCTCGGACCAGCTAGCTAAGTAGCTGAAGTAGTAGCGAAGCCCACATTGGTTGTACTTAGACAGTTGCGAGTAAGAAACACGCGGGGGCAATGAAGCGCCTTCAGGCTGGATTACTTCTACGCGTAATGACTTAGACATGGGATTCTCAGTTTCTGCTTTGGTATTTAAACGCTACACCTTGCATCCGACAGGAGTCAGGAAACTAAAAATTTTCCGAATAAAAAATTATGAACTTGTAGGTTCGTGGCAACCAGAATCTTCAAAGCCAGCTGCGCGATGGCCGCCATCACAGAATGGCTTATTCTGCGAATGCCCACATCGACATAAGAAAACAGCCTCTTCGGTACTAATCACAACACCATCAGCACCAATAATCGTGGCGCCCTTAACCTGTAGTGAACCATTAGCTTTTACAGTTATGGTTGCATCCTCTGGATTGGTCATGATATTCCCTTTCGGTAACGATGCTCTTTGATTAAACATCCGTTGTGAAAACAATACGACGGATTCCCCGCCTACGCATAAGTTTAAAGTGCTTGCCCTATTTCGCTGTTTATGCGCTGAATGAGAGTATTTTCTAACGCTCGCTCCCCCGTAAGGCAGATTACGATGTGGACACCAGGTATCGAAGCAGTGCGCTGCAAAGCACTTTCTAATTCCTTTTGCGTTGTTACTCGAGTTGTTGCAAAACCAAAACTCTCAGCAATCTGCCAAAGATCTTTGCCGTGTGGAGTACCAAATACCTTTTCAAAGTATGGTTCGAATTCGGCTCTACCCTGTTCAAGCTGGCTAAAAATTCCACCGCCATCGTTGTCTAACACAACTACGGTGAGATTAGGTTGCTCGGTGCCTGCCCCGACATTCAATCCGCCGATGTCATGTAGAAAAGCCACATCACCGATTAAGAGATAGGTGCGCCCAGACATCGCATCTGCGATCCCCCAAGCCGTTGAGATTAAGCCATCAATGCCATTTGCCCCACGGTTACCAAAAACTCGCAGTCCCGTTCGCTTGGGCGCGAAAGCTTCAAGGTGGCGAACTGGCCAAGATGCGGCAACCATAAGTTGGTCTGAGTCCTTGGCATGATTCCAAACTTGCAGCGCCGCAGATGGGCCACTAAGAGTTTGTCCTTGCAAGTTGCGCGAAACCACTTCGCTAATCAGCGAATCAGCTTGTTGCCAGGATGTCAGCCACTGCCTATCGACTTCACTTTCTGCAACAGGCAGCGCAGGTAATACTTCACTGGCACTTTGAACAGGATCTGGTAAATCCGGACCATTGCCGGAAAAATGGACCGCAATGTGTTTCGGGGTTACTTTAAGCAGATTCAAAATCGGCCGTGAAAGCCCAACCGTTCCTACCGTCAAAACGCATTCGGGAGTTGGCATTGAATTACTTGCCACAACTAAAACACCATGAGCCAGCGTATTCAATTCAGAATGCAGATTTGCTGATGGTTCAGCAATAATTGGCCAGCCCAACGCCTGCGCAAGGTTTCCAACTTCACGAGCCTGCGCGATATCAACAATGTCACCAGCGACAATGACACCACGTGTGGGCAGGTCAAAGAGTTTGCCCTGTGACTCCTGACTGACTAGCAAATCGACTTTCGAATACTCAGGTGTCCAAGCAACATTTTCAGCCGTTGGTACAAGTGGCATTTCAAATTGGATGTTGACATGTATTGGTCCGCGATGTGTTGCGCCCGAAAGTTTAATAAGTTCAGCAAATGTTGCGGTAGAAAATGAATCACAATCTGAGTCGTAATTGGCTTTTGCAAATGAACTGAAGATGTTTGACTGGGCAATCGTTTGGGGAGCGCTCTTGCCTCGCGCAACAATTGGTCGATCAGCGCTCAACACTAAAAGTGAAACACCAGACTGGTAAGCCTCAACAACAGCAGGTAAAAGATTTGCAACTGCGCTGCCAGATGTCACAACTATTGGCACAAGATTCCCACTCGCTTTTGCTAGCCCTAGTGCAAGAAAACCGGCATCACGCTCGTCAATGCGCACATGAACCTTGATTAGTCCAGCTGCTTCAGCTTGCATGAATGCTATGGCAAGCGGCGCACTACGCGAACCAGGTGCAACTACAACATGCTGCACGCCTTGGTTAATTAAAGTGCTAACTACAGCGCGTGCTACCGAGGTGGATTTGTCTAGCATGCCAGCACCGCATGCTTAACTTCTGGCGAAACTAAGTCTTGGGCACTTGCGTACCAAGCATTAACCATACGAGTGCGCCAACTAGATTGCTGTTGCTTCGACGTTAATGCGTGCGCAACCGCTAAACAATCCAAATCTGGATTTGTGCGCTCAACATCCATGACTCCATTGTGTGCCAATTTTGTGGTGTGTACTAAATCCAAAGCCAGTAGCGGACCAGTTCCCACCCCACAAGCACCATAAAGTTCCGTGACGCTGCCAGCTAAAAATAATGAACTAGCTAAACCCACTGAAGTGTCCATACTCCCACTGACGACAAGCGCAAGACCGATGCGATCGATCAAGCGCAGAGCCTGAACAACCCCACCAAGCGGAAGTGATTTAACAATTAAAATATCAGCGGCATCTCGAATAGCTAAAACATCAAACTCGGATGCTAAACGTAGGCCCTCATCAACTGCGATGAGAACATCAGTACGTGCACGTAATTGTTTTAAGTCACTCAAATCTGCACACGGTTGCTCAACATAATCGAGTCCATTGGCTGCGTCTGCCAAAATGTTCAAATCTTTTTGGGCACGCTCAAGTGACCAGCCACCGTTGGCATCAAGTCGGATTTTTCCATTGGCGATTCCATTACTCGATAGGGCACTTCTAACCGCGCGAACTCGAGCAACATCATCAGCTAACGACTGCCCCGCTTGGGCTACTTTAACTTTGACTGTAGAGATGCCGCTGCGCGTAACTGCGCGTTCTACTATTTCGTAGGCCGTCATTTCGTCAGTAGCCGGAACTATGGCATTTACTGGCACTTGATTGCGAACCAGTTTTGGCAATTTCCCAAATGCCATTTCGAGAGCGCCGGCCAGCCAGCGACCGGCAATCGCATCGTCGTATTCAGGAAATGGCGCGAATTCACCCCAGCCACTTGGGCCTTGAAAAACTAAACCTTCTCGATTTTGCGTCGACCGAAACGCCATTGCAAGTGGCACAGAAAATGCCAAAGCTTCATCGGCCAAAACTTCAATCGACATTACAGATGTGCCTTCAGGTTAAGGGCGTTTGGGGAAACGGTTGAAGTCTGGCTCGCGCTTTTCCTTGAATGCGTTACGACCTTCTTGCGCTTCTTCGCTCATGTAGAACAACAGTGTCGCATCGCCTGCTAGTTGCTGCACGCCTGCTAAGCCATCATCAACTGCATTATGGCTTGCCTTAAGCATACGAAGTGCAAGCGGGGACATTGAAAGTATTTCATTCGCCCAAATCACAGTCTCAAGTTCAAGATCCTCAATTGGAACGACTTGGTTTACTAGACCCCAGTCGTACGCTTGTGCAGATCCATACTGACGACATAAATACCAAACTTCACGCGAGCGTTTCTGACCAATGTGTTTAGCTAATAAACCAGATCCGTATCCGCCATCAAATGAGCCAACTTTTGGACCTGTCTGACCAAAGCGAGCATTACTTGCAGCAATCGTTAAATCGCAAACAACATGTAGGACGTGGCCACCACCAATTGCGTAACCAGCGACCATTGCAATAACTGGCTTTGGAATCCGCCTAATGGCAATTTGCAGATCCAAGATATTTAGTCGGCCTACGCCCGCTTGTGCAACAGAGTCGTCACCGATGTAACCGTCGTCACCGCGAATACTCTGATCGCCACCACTGCAGAATGCTAAATCACCTTGGCCTGTCAAAATAACCACACCGACTCTTGGATGGTCTCGAACGATTTCGAATGCGTGTAGTAATTCGGTCACAGTTTGCGGGCGAAATGCATTTCGTTTTTCTGGCCGATTAATTGTTATTTTGGCTATGCCCGCTGCTTCATCCGTTGCCAGTTCAAGTTTGATATCCGAGAACTCGCCAATGCTTTCCCACTCACAAGCAGGAATCATGGATGAGTGCGCTGGGTCAGTTAAAGCAGGGCTACCAGCAGGGGCAATCGGCTCTAATGGGTATTGATTACGTGTATCCATGGCATACCTTGAAATCTTTAGTTGCGTCTCGCTCTAGGCTAGTCTCAATGAGCACTTCTGACACATTCGCCAATCAGGCAAGCAGGCAGATGCTTGCATCTGTCCTGATTTCGCCAGGCGCGGGCGGGCTTATGCAAATCCAGCCAGCACTTCGTCGAGCCTTGGACGGAACCGGACCAGCAATTGCGCCTATTCCAACTGAGCCAGAAAGTGTTGCCTCGACAATCAAGTCGGTAATTCGCGCTGACGATCCCGATTTTCTAATTGAATCTGATGAAATAGCTATTGTCTGTTCAACCTCTGGTTCAACTGGGACTCCGCGCGGCACACTACTTTCACGCACAGCTCTACATGCTTCGGCTACTGCCTTCGGTCAAAGATTTGGCACAGACTCCCGTTGGGTTCTTGCCATGCCAATACATCGAATTGCTGGACTGATGGTCCTTGTGCGTTCCCACTTCAATAACAGTCCCATCGTGCTTGATCCCTCGATTGGTGGCGCTCGGCAATTTAGTGCGCCAACTTTTTGGGCAACTACCCAAAGCGCGGTTCGAAGTTCACAAGCTGATGGACGTCCGCTGATGGTGAGTTTGGTGCCAACACAAATTTCCCGGCTCATCGATTCAGGCAAAGTTGGAATCGAAGCACTTCAGGCTTACGACTTAGTGTTGAGCGGCGCAGCAGCAACTCCCCAACCACTCTTGGAAAAATTGCGACAACTCGGAATCAAAGTTTCAGTCTCTTATGGCATGAGTGAAACTTGCGGTGGATGTGTTTTCGATGGCATGCCACTAAATGGGGTGCAGGTATCTATTGCTTCAGAGCAAGATGCACAACCAGGACGCATCAGTATTGCAGGTTCAGTACTCGCTTCTGGCTACCGGTTACGCCCAGACTTGGATGGGGTTTCATTTGTAGATAACCGATTCATTACTCACGATGTTGGGGCAATTGACCCAGCCGGTTTGATTCACATACTTGGTCGTCTTGATGACATAGTCACAGTGGGTGGTGTTAACGTTGCACTTTCTGCGGTTGAAGCAGCTATTCGACATCACCCAAATATTGATGAAGTGGCAGTTATCGATGTAACTGACCCGCTATGGGGTTCTTTGCCTGTGGCGTACGTAGTGTTGCGCAACAATGAAACCCACACCGCAGAATCTAAAAACAAGTTGCGACGTGAAATTCAAGAAGCAGTCGCTCAGCGAATTGGTCGGGCTGCCACTCCCCGCACTGTTTCATTTGTGGACCAGTTGCCTATGCTCGATAGTGGAAAGATTGATCGCCTTGGCTTAAGACTCCAAGCAAATCAAGAAATCTCGGATGGTCAACTTAATCATCCTGGCGCAAGCTAGACAAGGAAATCATGGCAACGAGATCGCAATGGATCGCAGGTACACGTCCTCGCACACTGCCAGCGGCAATTGCGCCGGTACTTGTCGGTACCGCAATCGCTGACTTTGCCGGAAGTGCTCGCATTGGTATTGCCTTATGTGCGTTGGTTGTGGCCTTAGCGCTACAAATCGGGGTTAACTTTGCTAATGATTACAGCGACGGAATAAGAGGCACTGATGATGTGCGAGTTGGTCCGGTGCGCCTTGTCGGGCAGAAACTAGCAACTCCTTCTGCAGTAAAGCGAGCTGCATTTTTAAGTTTCACAGTTGCTGGAATAGCTGGACTGATTATGGCTGCAGCCAGCGGACTTTGGATTCTGCTACCAGTTGGTCTGTCGGCAATGTTGGCCGCATGGTTTTATACGGGTGGCTCGAAGCCATACGGTTACTTGGGCCTTGGCGAAGTCTTTGTCTTCACTTACTTTGGATTGGTCGCAGTGATTGGCACTAGCGCCAGCCAAACAGGGAATATTTCTGTGCTATCTGTTTTGGGCGGCGTTTCATGCGGATTACTTTCAACTGCAATTTTGCTGGCCAACAATGTTCGAGATATTCCAAGCGATATTGTTGCTGGTAAAAAAACACTGGCTGTGCGCTTAGGTGATGCAAAAACTCGCGCACTTTTTGTGCTTACAGTTATGGCCGGAATTGGAATTTCTATCGCCATGTCGCTTATTGAAAAGGGACCAACGCTTGCTTGGGTAGCAGTAAGTGCTGGATTCATTGCGGTTGAACCAATCAAAGTGATTCGTAGTGGCGCACAAGGCAAGGCACTGATTCCAGTTTTAGCTGGAACTGGAAAAACCCTATTCGTATTTTCCTTGATCCTTAGTTTTGCAATAGCAAATTCTTAATCGATATCTTCCTTACCCGTATTTGCCTCAATTTTTTGGTTCACAGCAGATAACGCTGTCCCAATTTTTTCACCCATCGCTGTGCGCTGCTTTGTTAAAAGTACAAACGACAATAAGCCTGATCCCAAAAACGCTGCGAGCAACAAGATGACACCGCGCAAGCTGGCCAAGTAACCAAGACCCAGACAAAGTCCAAGCAGGGCAAGTCGGGAAAGTGTGTAGATCAGAGTTGGTTTCATAAGTTAAGTCTAAAGTCAGATTTGATTTGTGTGGCTAACCAAAATTTTGTTCAGGCTGATGGCTTATTTAACGCCAGAATACGAATGTAAACCTGGGATCAAAATGTTAACCACGAAGTAGTTCACGAGAATCGCCGAAATACCAGCAAGTGCGATGTAGGCAGCTTTGCGACCGCGCCAGCCAACAGTTACTCGCGCGTGCAAGTACGCCGCATAAATTACCCAAGTAATGAAGGCCCAAGTTTCTTTTGGATCCCAGCCCCAATAACGACCCCAGGCGGCTTCAGCCCAGATCGCGCCAGAAATTACTGCGAAAGTCCAAAGCGGGAACATAAAAGCATGGATTCTATAAGCCATCAAATCGAGGCGATCTGCCGAAGGTAGCCGTTTTGCTAAAGCGCCTGTGCGCCCGACTTCAAGACCGGCCAGAATTCGAGATTCAGCGCGCTCGGCAACTAAGTACAGCGCAGAAAGCGCCGCGCCCACTGAAAAAGCGCCAACACAAACAGTTGCAGCAGTTACATGGATTGCTAGCCAGTACGAATGAAGAGCTGGCACTAAGTCTTCACTATCGGTGTAGAGAACCGTTGTAGCGATACCTAAATCAAGAAGCACTGGTACAACGATGAATAGGCCAAGCCAACGTAAATCGCGCTTTACTGAAAGCACACAATAAGAGATTGCAATTGCGAAACCGGCAGCAAGGGAAAATTCGTACATATTTCCCCAAGGCAAACGGTGAGCAGAAATACCACGACACAAAATTGACGCACCTAGCAAAAGTGTGGAAAGCCAAGTGAGCGACATACCGATGTTACCTGCGCGTCGACCCGCGCCTCGTTCATCACCATCAGTTAACGCAGTAGAAACAGTTGCCTGCTCCAATGTGGCAGTTCCACCCAGGCGGGCGGCTGGTGAAATTGAATTAGTGCGGGCAACAGAATCTTCAAGTGACTCAATGCGTCGACTCTTGGAAAGCGATATTGCAAAAGCAACCATTGCCACCACAAAGCCGGTCATGGCTGCGTAGACAAGGATGTTACTGGTGTGTGCTAGTGATTCATTAATCACGAGTTACCTCCGGTGCAATTTCAAGTGCGAGTTGGGCAAGTTTTGCTACATCTGCTGGTAGCCCCGGCGCTTGAGTTTTCGCTAACCCACCAACTTCATACAGGTTACCCCCGTCTTGCGATTCTGTAATCCGCAGCCAAACTCGACGGCGTGGAATTAGTAGTGACATTGTTAGGCCAGCAATTGCCAAGATGGCGAATAACAGCGCCCAGCCTTTGCCAGGATCATGCGCTAGTGAAAAAGCAGCCCACTGCCTGAAGCCCGTAAATTCCACGGTTCCCTGACCTTTGGGCAAAACCCATTTCTGGCCAGGGGCTAACTCTTCTGTGCCAATTCGTTTCATCTTTGTGGTATCTAATTGATAGACACTTTGTGGAATTCCGTTATCTAAGCCCAGGTCACCCTGCCAAGCACTCAGGTAGACCTTTGGATCATCTGCGGCCGGGAAAATAGAGCGCGGTCCCATGCTGAAATCAGACGTGACTGTTGGCAAGAAGTAACCCTGCAGCCCAAGTTGTGGAACACTATCGGGCGCTTTGACTACGCCGTTTGAGGTGAAGTTTGCATCTTGCGGCAAAAATATGGCTGCATCTTTCCAAACCACATCGCCCTTTGAATCGCGCACCGTGAATTCCGGCGAGTAACCATGCCCAACCAAGTAAACAGTCACGCCAGAAACTCTTAGCGGCTCATTAACTTCGATGCGTACTTTCTTGGACGATGCAGTTGGCGATGACTTAACCGAAACATCAGCATGAAATTCGCGAGCTGCTCCTGATTGCATTCCACCAACTTGATAAGAAGCATGGAACTTTATTAATGAAAATGAAAATGGCGCTAATTCGTTTACCGAATATGCTCTACCCGGTGTGAAACTGTCGTATTGAGTTACATTGTTTGCAAAACCATAACCTTCACGGACAATTACTGTGCCGCGGAATCCATATGAGCTTCCCACTCCTACCGCCACCAATAAGCCAAGCAGCGCAAAGTGAAATAGCAGATTCCCAAATTCTCGGGCATAACCGCGCTCAGCAGAAACATGGTCTGCTGCGGTTCGAACACGCCAACCGTTTTTGGCCCAACTCGAGGATGTGTCCGGCAGGGCCAGCTCTGCAGATACCTCGCTGTGCCAAGTTTGGTAAACACCAAGACGACTTAGATTTTTTGGCGCAGCAGGTGGCTCGCTGCGTAATTCTTTCCAATACTCGAATAAGCGTGGAATGACGCAACCAGCAAGCGAAATAAATAGAAGTAGATAGATAGCAGCAAACCAAGGTGAAGCAAAAACATCGAACATGTGCAAGCGATCTAAAATCAGCCCAGACTTTGGGTTATCGCGTAGGTACTGGCTAACTCTGGCTGGCGCTGTTCCGCGCTGCGGAAAAATTGAACCCGGCACGCTGGCTAATGCCAAAAGGAATAGCAGAAATAGCGCAATGCGCATACTTGTCAGTTGACGCCATAACCAACGTAACCACGCAGTAAAACTCAGCATTAAAACGGCACCGCCCACACAGGCAGCAAACTTCGCAGCCAAATATTTACGGTATTCCAATACCCAGTTACCAAAAGTAATCCGACAATGATCAGCAGTACGCCACCAATGTGCATTATCAATCGGGAGTGCGTGCGCAAAACTTTGATTGCACGAACACCTTTTTCCATCAGCAGCCCGATGATTACAAACGGTAAACCCAAACCAAGGCAGTACACCGCACTCAAAATTGCGCCTCGGACTGCGCTAGCTTCTTGTAAGGCCATTCCTTGCACCGCAGCCAAAGTTGGGCCGATACATGGGGTCCACCCGATTGCAAAAACTGCTCCGAGAAGAAATGCGCCGACTAGAGTTCCCGTTGGTCGATGATGTAAGCGCACTTCGCGCTGTAATGCCGGGATAACGCCTAAGAAGCCGAGTCCAAGAACAATAACTACAACTCCCATGACCGACTGAATTAATCGTTGATGCAAAAGTAAAGTTTGTCCCAGCCCGCCAAAAAGGGCGCCAAAGGAAATGAAGATCACTGAGTAGCCAGCAACAAAAAGTAAGGTTCCCAGTAATGCCCGACTCCGCTTTGGCGCTTGGCCATTTGCTCGCGCGCCTGCAACACCTGTCATGAAAGACAAATAACCGGGCACCAAGGGTAAAACGCATGGCGAAAGAAATGAAATTAGACCAGCTGCGAACGCTAACGGCAAAGCTAATACCAGTGAGCCCGAAGTTACTGTTCCGGCGACATCCGCGTGAATCATGATGCTTTATCCTCAATAACTGCATTGACAATGCCACGAAGTTGCGCCTGGGTGATTGGGCCCAATATGCGCGCCGCGATACGACCTTGGCGATCCAACACGATGGTCGAAGGCGTAGCTGCCGGACCTAAATTGCCAAACTGCAAAATTAGCTGCCCATCTTGATCTTGAATCGAAGGGTATCCAGTTGGGAAACGGTTATTGAATGCCCGAGCAGCAGCCAACCCATCACGGGTATTCAACCCAACAAACTGAACTTTAAAAGGATGAAGTTCTTTGTAAGAGTTTGCTAGGGCAGTTGCTTCGCTGCGACAAGGTCCACACCAAGATGCCCACATGTTCACCACAACCACTTGGCCCAGCCATGTCTGTGTCGACAAATTGGTTTCATCTAGTGTGCGCCCCGAAAGCTTAACGACTTCCCCGCGGTCTTTAGGTAAAAGATAAATTGTCGAACCATCGCCAGCTACATAACTTGTGTCACCTGAACTATTAACCGAAGTTTGCGAACAAGCTGTCAGGAAAAAAAGCGCAAGCAGCGCGCCGATGACTCGTCGCAACATACTAAGCACCCGCAATTTTGCTAGCTTTTTCGACCAAGTCAATTGATGGCTCGGTGTAAACAATTGCGCAGAGTTGATCTCCGATAAAGGTTAATGATGTAAGGGAAGCCAAGCTGCATTGACGCTTACGTGGATCGTGTGCGAAGCGACGTCCTTCAAATGCCATTCGCGCAATCCAGATAGGCAGTTGGTGGCTTACTAGTACTACTTCACGACCACGAGCTAGAGCACGAGCATCGACAACTGCTTGTTGCATGCGGCTCGCAAGCTCTTTGTACGGCTCACCCCAAGATGGGCGCACTGGGTTGTAGAGATGCCGCCAAGACTTCGGATCACGCAATGCGCCATCGCCAACTGCTACTCGCTGGCCTTCAAAAATATTTGCAGCTTCAATCAGGTTTGGATCGGTGCCGATTTCTAACTTATGCGCAGCCGCAATCGGCATCGCTGTCTGTTGGGCGCGTTCCAATGGCGAAGAAATGACCGCAGCGATATCTCGGCTAACTAAAACTGATGCGGCGCGCTCTGCCATCTCTTTACCTAAGTCAGAAAGAAAATATCCTGGCAAACGTCCGTAAAGAATTTTATCCGGATTGTGAACTTCACCATGGCGTAGCAGATGAACAATAGTTAGTTCATCACTCATGGCTTACTCCTAATAATCAGGTAGCGCGTCGACGAGATGCCGACCGCTTGCGCGACGGACGCCACGCAACCGCGCCAGCTTGCGCTGCCTCATCACGCAGCACCACACCGTGTGCAGCAAGTGCTTGTACCAATGCTGTCATGGTTGGCTCTTCTGGCAACACGTCAACCCGAAGTCCATGTTCTTGTGCGGTCTTGGCAGTTGCCGGACCGATGCAGGCGATAACGCTGGCGGCATGTGGTTTACCAGCGATGCCGACTAAGTTGCGCACGGTGCTACTTGAAGTAAACACAACTGCATCAAAGCCACCGCTTTTAATCGCTTCACGAGTACTAACGTGTGGTGGCGCAGCTCGCACGGTTCGGTAAGCAGTAACATCTTCAACTTCCCAACCAAGCGCAGTTAGGCCAGCAACTAGTGTTTCAGTGGCTAGGTCAGCGCGCGGCAAGAAAATACGGTTAATCGGATCGGTGATCAGATCAAATTCTGGCCACACATCAAGCAATGCTGCTGAGGTTTGATCGCCATCTGGAACTAGGTCTGGTCGCACACCCATCGCTACCAATGCAGCAACAGTGTCAGCGCCGATGGCTGCAATGCGGATACCCGAAAGTGAACGAGCATCTAAGCCAATCTCTTCAAAGCGCTCGCGGATTGCGCGCACGGCATTAACGCTCGTGAAAATAGCCCATTCGAACCGGCCGGATACCAGACCATGAATTGCGCGTTCCATCTGTTGTGGTGTGCGCGGTGGCTCAACCGACATCGTTGGTACTTCGAATGGAACTGCGCCTAGTGTGTGCAACATTTCTTGCAAATTTTCAGTTGAATCCTTCGTGCGAGGAACAAGAACTTTCCAGCCATGAAGTGCCCGGCTTTCAAACCAAGGAGTGCGCTCTGCGGCTGACTCGCCGATAATTACTAGTCCAGCGCCAGAATGCTTTGCCAACTTCATTGCCGCTGGAAGTCCTTCTAACGTTGAATGCAAAGAGCGCTGTTCAATGGTGGCACCATCACGAACAATTGCTACCGGTGTCTGTGGGTCGCGGCCCGCTTTCACCAATGCCTTAGAAACTTCATTGGCACGATCTGCAGCGTTGTGAACGACCAATGTAATTGTTGGATCAGTGTGAGTAGTCCAGTCAACGGTTGGCGAATCAGCGTCAATAATGCGCACTTCGCGAGTGCGACCGCTAGTTAACGAGAAGCCAACATGTGCGGGAATGGCAGTAAGAGGTGAAACACCTGCAGCGACTTCAAATACATAGCCAGCTTTTGCAACCGCGGCAGTTTCCATCGCAAGGCGGCCATCAATAACCGGGTCACCAGAGAGTAATCGCACGACTGATTTACCAGACTTACGAGTATCTACTACTGCTTTTGTCCGTGCCGCCAGTGATAGCGGTGCACCTACGTTATCTAGCGCAATCAGAATTTCGCCTTGGGCGACTTCTTGAGCTAACGCTACGACTTCGCTGTCGGTGATAATCACATCAGCAGTTTGGAGCAGGCGAAGTGCCCGAACCGTTAATAGGTCACTTTCACCTGGACCTGCTACGACAAATGCAACACCGGATGTTGCTATTGGTTGGGTGGATGGCATTACGCACCTACCTGACTCATTGTTGTACCTGCCTCATTCATCATTGGACTAGCCAGCATTGCTGCTTCCCAAGGCCACTTCAGCCTTGCGTTGTTCGTGAAACGCGAGAATTTGCAACTCAGTTGCTAAATCCACTCGTCGCACGTCTACACCTTGGGGAACGTCCAGCAGGACAGGTGCGAAATTTAAAATACTTGTCACGCCATGGCGGACAAGTAGATCGCTAACACTTTGGGCTGCGCTCTCAGGCGTTGCAATCACGCCAATCGATGCGCCAGTCTTTTGCATGACTGAAGGCAGAGTCTTGATGTCTGCAACTGTCACATCTACGCCACCGACAACAACTGTTTCACCAATTCGGTTCGGATCGGTATCAAATAATCCAACTACGTGGAACCCGCGTGATGCGAAACCTGGGTAGCCCGCAAGTGCGTGCCCCAGATTTCCAACACCAACGATTACAACTGCCCACTCTTGAGTTAAACCAAGTGCACGCGCAATTTGATACAGCAGAAAGTTTGCGTCATAGCCAACGCCGCGAGTTCCATAGGAACCTAAGAAAGATAAATCTTTGCGAAGTTTTGCACTAGATACGCCACTGGCTGTTGCAAGTTCTTCGGATGAAACTAATTCAGTGCCGCGCGCTGCCATCGCAACAAGTGCGCGATGGTACATCGGGAGTCGAGTCACAGTGGCTTCAGGAATACCTGAACGCAAATGCGTCGACGCTCGAGGCGACTCTGACACTGGCATAGAAACCAACTTCCGCGCGTAGGTTATGGCACTCACATTAGGCACATTTTCCCTAGGGGCAAAATTGGCGCTTGAGGGCATATTCGTGGTATGCGATTTGGCAAAATTAAGGTCTAAAAAGTGTTAAAAACTTGGCTATGCCAAAAAGCCCACTAATTCGCGGTTTTCGGCCCAGTCAAGATAGTGCAGTGCGAAGTCGGGTTTCATTGACCCCAAATTGATCGTGAACTTTTCCATCAATCATTATCACCGGGATAAATTCGGCGTACTGATCAGCCAGATTTGGCTGGTCAAAAATCGAGACAAACTCCCAAAGCACACCTAAATCCGAACAAACGCGAGTCACGACAACTTGTGCCTGCTCACATAAGTGGCAGTCAGGTTTGCCAATGATCTGCACCAAATTCGCCATACATCTCCTGGCGGCACTTGCTCTGGCCGCATAGTTGCCTACAAGGCAAGAGTACGCTGAGAGACGTGAATCAGATAGCCCAAGAGCCCGATAGTGAGTTGCCTGCTCAGAATCTCTCTGGCGCCCAAATTGCGGCCTTCTTTGATGTCGATAACACCATCATGCGCGGCGCTAGCATCTACCATTTGGCTCGCGGTTTATTTGCTCGCGGAATCCTCACCCCAAGAGACCTTGCAGACTACGCAATCACGCAAGGCAAATTCCTAATTTCTGGCAAAGAAAATCTCACTGACATGGCCAAAGTCACCGAAAATGCCTTGTCATTTGTCCGCGATCGCAGCGTAGAAGAACTTGCAACTTTAGCTGAAGAAATCTACGACGACATCATGGAAGACAAAGTTTGGCCAGGCACAGTGCAATTGGCACATGCGCATCGAGCGGCTGGACATCAAGTCTGGCTAGTATCGGCAGCGCCAATTGAACTAGCACAAGTTATCGCAACCAAGTTGGGGCTAACCGGAGCTGTTGCAACTGTCAGCGAAATTATTGATGGCAAATACACCGGAAATTTGAAAAGTGAACCGATGCATGGTCCGCAAAAAGCACAGGCAGTAATCGACCTAGCAAAATCACACAACCTAGATTTAGCGCGTAGCTTCGCTTATTCAGATTCGCACAATGACATTCCACTATTAACAAGTGTCGGTCATCCAACTGCTGTTAACCCAGACGCGCAATTAAGAGAGTTAGCGCAAACTCATTCTTGGCCTATCCACGACTTCAGACGCGAGCACCTAGTGAAGCGTTATGCCGTTCCAGCCGCAACAACAGCTTTGGCCCTAATAGGAGCGGGAGCAGGCATGGCAGTTGCTGCCATGCGCCGCTCCCGATCAAAAGATTCTTAGAGTTACTTACGACGCTTTGAACGCGTCTTCTTTAACATCTTGCGATGCTTTTTCTTCGCCATTCTCTTGCGGCGCTTCTTAATAACGGAGCCCACACGACCACCTTCATAAGTTGTTTTTGTTGACGGATAGAATTCTACGCATTTACCTGCTGGTATTGCACATCAGCCTGCAGTTAGCCAGCTTCTACGAATGAATCCTGTAGGTATGAATGAACTGCTTGCTCAGGTACCCGAAACGATCGACCAACCCGAACAGCTGGAAGTTCGCCACTATGGACTAAACGATAAACCGTCATTTTTGATACGCGCATCGCGCTTGCAACTTCAGCAATGGTTAAAAATCTAACTTCCGACAGTGGCCGGTCATTTACTGGATTCACATTGCTTCCTTAATTCTTGGTGCGAGCCACCACCAGCAACCCCTCTGGGGTGGACTCACATTTATTTCAAGTAAAACCCAACCATAGTGGCTGACGGGATAGACGTGAAACCGATTTTAGATAGTTACATCGATGTAATTAAGAAGTTGGTTGGCCAAGTTCTCTAGAACGCTTTTTTGCAGACAACATAGCGACCTTAAATGCCTCGCGCACGCCTTGCTCATCTAATGAATTTATGGCCGCAACGGTGACTCCATTCGGCGAACTGACGCGCTCGCGCAAAGTTTGCGCTTCATCGCCGGTGTGCTTAATTAAAGTTGCCGCGCCAAACACTGTTTGTACAACAAGTTCTGTTGCCATTTCGCGAGTTAGGCCAAGCTCAACTGCGGCGGCAACCATAGATTCAATGACATAAAAAATGTAAGCCGGACCTGAACCTGATACAGCAGTCAATGAGTCTTGCAGGTCTTCTGGAATTACTACTGACTGTCCAACACTGTTCATTAATGCAACAGCACGTTCCAAGTGCACATCCGAACAACTTGTGCCAGCACTAATGCCAGCCATACCTTGATCCACTAGCGATGGAGTATTTGGCATAACTCGAGCAACAGGTTGACCAGCAGGCAAATTAGCTTCCATCGAAGCAGTCGTTATGCCGGCAGCTAACGAAATAATTAAAGTATTTGGCGCCAGTGCTGGTGAGATGTCGGCTAGGACACCCGCGATATCTTGTGGCTTAACGACCAACAAAACGGTATCTGCATCGGCAACTGCAGAATGTGAATCGCTACAAGTTACGCCATACCTCTCGGTTAATTCTGCTGATCGCGCTTCACGAATTTCAGCAATGTTGATATCAGCTGGCATTACTCCAGAGCGCAAAATGCCAGCGAGTAAGGACTCACCCATTACTCCAGCGCCAATAAGTGCAATTTTCATTTCGCCAAACCTTTCGCGGTAGTTCTAACGTAAGCCTAGGACTTACGACGGATTAGCGAACCAAATGCGGTGCCAATTGATTTTGGTTGGCGAACAAGCCGATCGGCTACAACTGGATACCACTGTTCACCGAACGGGACATGGATTCGTACGCGGTGGTTTAATCCAACTAATCGTTGCTGCTCATCTTTGCGCACGCCCAAATACATTTGGAACTCGAACGAATCCTTAGTGCGACCTGACCTAAGCGCAAGTGCTTGGCCAATTTGCAGTAAACGTGGATCATGCGTCGCAATCATCACGTAAGCAGGCGAACGTAGCAAAGTTCGCATTTCCCGCACAAATGCTTTATCAATTTCAGGTTGATCTACATATGCATGATCGGGATCTTTCGTGAATGCGCCCTTGCAAAGCCGAACCCGTGCGCCACTTGCGGCAAACACCGCAGCATCCTGCTCACTACGGAGCAAAGAAGACTGCAATGTGATCCCGATGTTTGTGAACCGCTCGCTCAGCGTGTGTGCAACACGCAATGTTGTTGGCACATCACTTAGTTGTTCCATCCCGATGGTTACAGACATCTGTGCATCTTGGGCGTCCTGGCAAATCTTGCTCAAATTTTCAGTTGCAATCACTTCACCGTTAGGAAGTGCCAGCCCAATTGTGCTGAGTTGAATTGTGATATCTAAATCATGGCCTAGCCCTGCGCCGGCTAGCGATCGGATGCAGTCAATGTAACTCAAGGCATTGGACCGTGCATCAGTCTCATCTGCAGCAGGCTCTAATAATCGTTCGACAGTAGCAAGGAGTCCAGCATCTTTAAGCGCCCGCACCGCATCGACTGCATCATTTACATGAGAGCCCGCAATAAATTGTGCTGCTGTAGCTTCACCGACCGAGGATGTTTCAACCAAAGACTGCACTCGTGCGTTTGTTAATACGGACTGCACAACTTTGCGCAACATCGTGGCTACTCCCCGAAATAATTTTCTATTCTTACTTTATGTGTAGCAGCAACGAATTTCAGATAGGCTCACCCTGTGCCAGAAAAGAAACTTGATTTTCCACGTCATTGGGTTGAGTTCCCCGACCCAGAAGATGAAACCAATATTTTTAGATGCGACCTCACCTGGTTGACGAGTCGTTGGACCTGCATTTGGGGCCAAGGTTGCAAAGGTATCGATAAGGACAGCCCTGATGTTGGCTGTTGTACATATGGCGCACACATGGCCGACAAAGATGATGAGAAAAAGACCCGAACTTTCGCCAAGCAACTCACTCCTGACATTTGGCAGAACTACGAAGAAGGCCGGACAAACGGCTTCATGGAACGCGATGACGACGGCGAGAAAAAAACCCGAGCATTCAATGGTGCCTGTATTTTCCATAATCGAGGTGGCTTTGAAGGTGGCGATGGATGTGCACTACACATCCTGGCCCTGAAGGAAGGCAAGAACCCAGTTGAGACAAAGCCTTGGGTTTGTTGGCAACTTCCGATTCGTCGAACTTTTGAAGAACAAGATCGTGGCGATGGCACAAACATTGATGTAGTCGTAATTGGTGAATACAACCGTCGTGGTTGGGGCGCTGGTGGCAAAGATTTGGATTGGTATTGCAGCACGGCAACTGAAGCCCACGTTGCCAGTAAAGCGGTTTACCAATCATACGAATTTGAACTAATTACCTTGATGGGCGCTAAAGCCTACGAAATTTTGAAACAACACTGTGCCGCGCGCGAAGTTACCTTAGCTGCGGCTCGCAATACCGGAGACCGCAAGTTACTCAAGATTCTCGCTGTGCATCCTGCTGATCCAAAACCAGAACCGCGCACATAATTAACAGTCGCCGCACGCTTGTCGTACTGAAGTCGTAATCTAGGCACATGGCAAAAACACCTCGCGCATCCTTCAAGTGCACCGAATGCGGATGGACTGGCGCCAAATGGGTTGGTCGTTGTCCCGAATGTCAGGCCTGGAGTTCTGTCGTTGAAACCGGTGGGATAACGAATCGCGCTGGACTGAAAACAACTACCCAAGGCGTGGCACCAATTCAACCTGCTAGGCCGGTCTCACATATTCAAGTTGGTGAAGTCGAGCGCACACACACTGGACTAAACGAACTCGATCGGGTACTCGGTGGCGGACTAGTTGCTGGGCAGTGCGTACTACTCGCCGGTGAACCTGGCGTAGGTAAATCAACTTTACTTTTAGCTGCAGCCAATACATTTGCTGATGGAAATGGAAAACCGCGAAAAGTTCTTTATGTCTCTGGGGAAGAATCGGCTGAGCAAATTAGTATTAGGGCCCGACGAATTGGTGCGATGTCACCTAACGTACTAATCGCTGACGAAACAGATTTAGCCGTTCTGCTGGGCCACATTGAAGATGTTGACCCTGATCTATTAATTGTCGATAGCGTTCAAACAATCGCGTCGTCGGAACTTGATGGTAGAGCTGGCGGTGTTACCCAAGTTCATGAGGTAACTCAAGTTCTCACCCGCGCAGCAAAGGGTCGCCGTATGCCGCTGCTACTAATTGGGCAATCAACGCGTGATAACTCTGTTGCTGGGCCACGCTCGCTTGAACATCTTGTTGACACTGTGCTCACTTTTGAAGGTGACCGTAGCACTCCCCTTCGCTTACTTCGAGCAAATAAAAATCGATACGGACCAGCGGATGAAGTTGCCTGTTTTGAACAAACAGACGATGGTCTGCAAGAAGTGAGCGACCCATCTAGTTTGTTCCGTTCAAATCGTGACGCAGCGATTCCTGGAACTTGCATCACAATCACACTCGAAGGTCGTCGGGCTTTACTAGTTGAAGTGCAATCGCTAACCACAACAAGTTCGTCCAATAATCCACTTCGCCGTACAACGGGTTTAGACAATACCCGCGCAGCAATGTTGACCGCAGTTACCGAGCGGGCAGCTCGAATCAAGCTATGGGATAAGGATGTCTACCTTGCCACGGTTGCTGGTGCAAAAGTTTCTGACCCGGGCGCTGACCTGGCAATGTGCCTTGCCCTGACATCGGCAGCACGTGATCAGGCACTTTCTGATGATCTAGTTGTTATCGGAGAGGTGGCCCTCAGCGGCGATGTTCGCCCCGTTCCTGGCTTGGCGCAACGTCTTGCCGAAGCGGCTCGCTTAGGCTTCACAACGGCAATTGTGCCAAGAGGTACCAGTAAAACCGCCAATGTACCTGGGCTTAAGTTGATTGAAGTCGCCAATCTAGCTGCGGCCATCAGCCATCTCTAACCCCTCAGTGTCGAAATCCGATGATTATCTCCAAATAGGGCATTTTGATTTTTAAGATTCAGCCCTAGACTTCTGTTGCACCCGCTTTTAGAAGGATTTTGCTGTGCCGACAAAAGAGACCATCGATACTGAAGCAATTTTGCGTTCCGTTTTAGCCCAGGTCGCACCAGGCACTGCGCTTCGTGATGGCTTAGAGCGAATCCTTCGCGGAAGCACCGGCGCGCTGATTGTGCTTGGCGAAGATAAAACCGTAAATCAAATCAGCAGTGGTGGCTTTAATGTTGAAATCGCATTCACTGCAACACGGCTGCGCGAATTAGCAAAAATGGACGGCGCCGTCCTGTGTGATCGCGAAGCAACTCGCATCATCGCCGCTGCAGTGCAATTGCTCCCCGACCCATCTATTCCTACCGATGAACAAGGTACACGTCACCGCACGGCAGATCGTGTTTCCCGCCAAACCGGTCTTCCGGTTGTCAGCGTGAGTAAGTCGATGAACATCATCGCGTTGTATCTCGAAGGCCGCCGTTATGTACTTGAAGATTCAGCATCAATTTTGTCTCGAGCAAACCAGGCACTAGCAACTCTTGAACGATACAAACAGCGCCTTGATGAAGTAGCTGGTTCGCTTTCAGCACTAGAAATTGAAGACCTCGTGACAATTCGTGATGTCGCTATTGTGGCCCAGCGTCATGAAATGGTGCGGCGCATTGCAGCAGAAATTGCTAGTTATGTTGTTGAGCTTGGTACTGATGGCCGTTTGCTTTCGCTGCAGCACGACGAGCTAATTGCAGGTACAGCAGATGAACAGCGGCTCGTTATTCAGGACTATGTCCCGAACCTTACTCGTCGAAATAAAGCCGTCGAGAAAGCATTGCTTGCGATTTCGGCGCTAGATTCAGCTGGCCTACTCGACCTCGGGCAGGTTGCAGTGGCAATTGGACTTGCGGGCGACATTGATTCCCAAGATCTTGCGGTTCAACCACGTGGCTATCGCCTGATGGCTAAGGTACCAAGGCTTCCAGAAATTGTTATTGACAAACTAGTTACCCACTTCGGTGGATTGCAAAAAATCTTGGCAGCAACTGTCGAAGATTTACGCGATGTAGAAGGTGTTGGCGAGGCGCGAGCGCGAAAAATTCGAGAAAGCTTGTCTCGTTTAGCCGAATCAAGTTTGCTTGAACGCTACGTTTAACGCAGTTACTGAATCACAAATCTTGCACCAGAGCTAACAACTGCGCCGTTTCGGGCATGTGCCCAATATGCGCCATACTGCGCGTTCGCCAGAACCTGACAATTAGGTGCGGAGAGTTTGCCATTCCACAGCACATGCACAGACCAAGTTTCACCAGGAACTAAATCAACATAGTTGCTCTCGGTACCGGCCCCGCAATGATCGGTTGACCAAACTAAAGCAGGTCCCGAAATTATTGTGACCTCGTTAGCGCCTGAACCAACATCGCGCTTACACGCATGCTTTGAAATATTTTTTACCGACATGTTGATGTCTAAGCCGGCACCGACTTTTACGACCTTTTTCTTAATCGAAACTTTTACGCTTACTTCGCTATCGCCACAGGTTCCTGGTGGCGCAACTTTGGTCGAAACTGGCGAAGCACTCTGTTGCGTAATTGGATCTACGATGTCTTCTGGTGTGGCTGAAACCGAAGGGGTTGCCGATGTTGTCGGCTTACTAGAAGCAGATGCGGATTGGACTACTGACTTAGATGGCGCAGCCACCGGAGTGCCAGTAGAACTATTTCCGCCAAAAATTGCGCGACCAAGTAAATAGAGAGTTAGTAAAACTACTACTGCAAAAACTGCTCGGCGGCGCCAATAAACCGTTTGAGGCTTTGGACCTACTGGATGCACAACACCTGACACCCTTTTACGGTATTGACTTTGCCCGTGAATCCTTTGCAGGCACACCGCATCAAGTCCAGAAAACTAAATAACTTACGGTCGAAAACTCTGCAGTAAGCCCCTCTTGGCGCCGAACATCAGATTACGAATCGAGTGAAAATTAAGTAATTTTTTTTAGACAAGCGACTCAATTTTGCCTACTGGCACGCCGCCACCAAGTACCACTTTGCGCTCGAGTGTGCGATCAACTTCTTGGGAAACGACACCAAGAACATTACGCAAAATCGACATTGCCACTGTGATCCGCGCCCGTTCAGCACCGTCGTCAATCTTGAGCGCCAATGCTCGCCCATCCCCAAGCCCGATCGCATAAACACCTTCGGCTCCGTCTTTGGCGATTGCGCCAGGTAGCCCTTGCATAAGCTTTGTTGCATCACGCCAAGTGCCAGCTACATACTCGGGATACAAACGCACAGCGTTGGCGATTATCCGCTGATCATCGGTTGCAGCTGGGCCAGCGAACTGCCCAACCGAGCGGGCAAGTCCAAGTAAGGTGCTTGACATTGTGGGCGCCCCACAACCATCTACTCCAACGACTTCTACCGGTACACCTGTGCATTTTTCAATCGCTTGCTTACAGGCATGCTGCAATGGATGATCTGGGGAGCAGTAAGAATCGGTGTCCCACTTGTTCAGCACACAGGTAAGTAGCATTGCCGCATGCTTCCCACTGCAATTCATATAAATAGGTGACTTATTCACCCCTTGAATAACTAGGTCATTACGGGCCGATTCATCCAATGGAAAATCTGCTGGACACTTTAAACTTTGTGAAGTTAGCCCCGCCTGCACAAGTATTTGTCGCACGCTAGCAATCTGAAATTCTTCCCCACTATGTGAAGCGCAAGCAACGGCTAACAACTCATCGTGAAGAGGCAAACCTAGCTGCACCATAGCCAGTGTTTGCATGAACTTATTTGCCGAGCGAGGGAACATGGTTTTTTTTACATCCCCAACAGACCAGATGATTTCGCCGGCAACATCAACAACAACTGCGCTACCGTAATGCACGCCTTCGATTAAGCCGCTGCGGATTACATGTGCCAAGGGAACAGACATGAGTTCATAGTGGCACGGTCGCTAGGAATTTGCCCAATAAATCCAGCACAATGGAGTAATGCGAGCAGTAATTCAGCGGGTCAATGATGCAAGTGTCACAGTAAACGGACAGATTGTTGGGCAATTTGCTGGCCTTGGCTTAAGTGTTCTTGTGGGGGTTAGCGTTGATGACGACCTCGCAAAATGCGCGATTCTGGCGGATAAAATCTGGAAGCTACGAATCTTTGATGCGCAGCAACTGATTGCACTTGGCTACAAAATCACGGAAGATAAAAATGAGGTGGCCGCTTCTGATGCTAACTTGCCGATTTTGCTAATAAGTCAGTTCACTTTGTATGCAGATACTGCAAAGGGTCGTCGGCCAACTTGGCAGCAAGCTGCGCGCGCAGATCAAGCCGAACCGATAATTAACGAACTGGCTAGAGCATTGCGCGATTTAGGTGCACAGGTTGAAACCGGAAAATTTGGCGCTGACATGAAAATCACGCAAACTTGCGATGGGCCAATGACCATCTTGCTCGAGGTTTAGTCAGCCACAACTATTGGTGTTTGCGCAGCAGCAACTTCGCCCACTAATAATGTTGCATCAAGCGGAACATTTCGTTTTATAACTGCGAGTCCAAGTGGACCACTTTCATAGTCTTGAGTTATTGAAGTTAAGCGACCTACTTCAACGCCTTCAGAAAAAACCGGAGTACCAAGTGCAGGTAACTCATTAGTCGAACCATCGATTTGCAACTGTACTAAACGCCGAGGTGGCTTTCCTAAGTTATAAACCTTTGCCACAGTTTCCTGCCCTCGATAGCAACCTTTTTGTAAATGCACTGCAGGCGTGATTAGGCCCAATTCATGTGCAATCGTGCGAGAGTCGGTTTCAAACCCAAATCTGGCCACGCCTGCTCGAATTCGGTGAGCTTCCCAAGCCCATGTTCCAATGCGCTCATCCGCTAGTTCGTCATCGAGTAACTCGCTCGGGACAATAATTTCACTAACCTGCCAACTCGCTGGTCGATTCGGAACATATGCAACTGCTGGTTCAGGAGAAGCCAGATAAGCAGCAGGTGAATGCCAAACTGGATAAACACTCTGAACCCAACCAGGTGCACCTACGACAGCAAAGGTGTCCGATACATTTTCAATTTCAACGTCGGCGCGGAACTTCATTTTCTTTAAGTAAGGAAGGAGAGTCTCTGCATTGCCGCTTTCTATAATCAGCCAAGTTGCTACGCCATCGTCGACTAGATGCAGATCGTGTTCGATGTGACCATTCGGGGAAAGGCTGAGTGCCTGTGTACTGGTGAAAGGTTCAAGCAAATGTTGAGTTAGTAGTGCGTGCAACCATTCGTGACGATCAGGCCCGGCAACGCGGATGATTTCTCGATGCGAAAGGTCAACTCTTCCAACGCCAGCTAGCAAGTTGCGCTGTTCTTTAAAGGGATCGCCATAATGCCAAGGCACAGTGGCATCAATACTTTTATCGTCCATCATCGGGATTGCAGTCATAGTTCTATTGTCACCTAATTAGGAGTTGCTAGTTACCCACCGCTTGGCAGTCAGTAACTAAAGGAGTTTCATTCGCTCGAGGCAGTCCGAGCATTGGCCGTGAACTGAAACGTGGGCGACATCAGTTTCGAAACCTGCCTGGTCGCGTAGTAACTGGACAAACAACTCTGCGGCCTTTACCGGAATTGAATTTACTTTCGAACACGTATCGCAAACTAAATGGATGTGTGGATCTTCATCTACTGAATGGTAGGTGGGTGCGCCGTGACCAATGTGTGCGTGGTTAACAAGGCCGACTTGTTCCAGGACTTCAAGAGTGCGGTAGATAGTAGAAAGATTTACTGCGCCTGCGGTTTTTTGCACTTCCGCAAGCAAAGTCTCGGGAGTTGCATGGCGAAGTGAGTTAACCGCTTCAAGTACTAACTGGCGCTGTGGGGTAATACGAAAGCCATGCTCGCGCAAAACTTCATCCCAATCACGAGTCATGATTGACCTGCTTTCATTAACAAGAACGAGGCTTGTGAGCGCAAGGGTGATTCAGCAGTTTCTACTTCATGTACCCAGCCAAGACGACCCATCGTGTCCAACCCGTAAGTTCGAATATCCTGCGCAACGACTCCATGAGCTTCGCTAATTGGCAAGTCAACACGATTCATTATGGTGTGTGCGCGCGTAATTTTTGCATCGACCAAGCTAGTTACTTTGACTTCGCCAACCCATGTGCGGATCATTTCTTGCGCTTCGATGGTTAACTCCACTTGTAGATCTGGAAGTGGTTTCCAAATCCCAGTTTCGGTCGTAAGTTGTTGGAGGCGATCGCCTTTATCGTTAACTTCCCAAATTCGGGATAAGTGGGTTAGGAATGGTTGCCCATCGGTGACCACAGTTAATTCATGTGCCGCTTGAACGCTTTGTTCCATTCCTGGCAAATGCACCACGCCTAAACCAACCCAAGTACCAAGGAGCCAGGAAATTGGATTTACGTCGTAGTGAATTTCGGTGCTCAGCGCTGACCCTTGAAAAGTTTGTAAATTACGTATCCGGCGAACCAAGTAATTGCCACTGAAGTAGCTACCAGTAGTCCGGTATAAATGTTTTCAACCACGGTTAAAGTCTACCCTTTCTACCCTGAAAATAAATTGCGCCAGCACCCAAGGAAGTGGGCGCTGGCGCAATAAATTCAGTTATTTAATGCGGGTACCGGTTGAGCGAAGGTCTGCGCAAGCAAGGCTTACGCGTGCAGCCATACCAGCTTCCGCCAACTTGCCATAGGCACGTGGGTCGTACGCCTTCTTGTTGCCAACTTCGCCGTCAATCTTTAGTACACCGTCGTAGTTCTTGAAGAAATGATCAACAATCGGACGAGTAAATGCATACTGAGTATCGGTATCGATGTTCATCTTGATTACACCGTAATCAAGTGATTCACGGATTTCAGAAAGCAGTGAACCAGAACCACCATGGAATACCAAGTCGAGTGGCTTGTCATTACCTGGGTGCTTTGCGGCAACTGCGTCCTGAAGGTCTTTTAGAATTGACGGGGTCAAAACAACATTGCCCGGCTTGTATACGCCGTGAACATTTCCGAAGGTTGCAGCGACTAAGTAACGACCGCGTTCGCCAAGACCAAGTTTTTCAACCATCGCCAAAGCATCTTCTGGGGTCGAGTAAAGCTTTGCATCGTGCTTAGCTTCGATACCATCTTCTTCGCCACCGACAACGCCGATTTCGATTTCCAAGACGGTACGCGCAGCTACGCACTTATCCAACATCTCATTGGCGATGTCTAAGTTTTCTTCAAGACTTACGGCTGATCCGTCCCACATGTGTGACTGGAATAACGGCTCAAGGCCTTTAGCCACGCGCTCTGCTGAAATTGCAACTAGTGGACGCATGAAGCCTTCAAGCTTTTCAGCTGGGCAATGGTCGGTGTGCAATGCAATGTTCACGTTATAGTGCTTGGCGATTGAATGAGCAAACTCGGCAAGGGAAGCTGCGCCAGCAACCATGTCCTTAACTAGTTGGCCAGATGCGAATTCCGCGCCGCCCCAAGAAACCTGAACGATGCCGTCAGATTCTGCTTCAGCGAAACCACGAATTGCGGCGACGATTGACTGGGATGATGTGCAGTTAATTGCAGGGTAAGCGAACGCGCCAGCTTTTGCGCGATCAAGCATTTCGTTATAAACCTCGGGTGATGCAATAGGCATACGTGTCTTGGCTCCTTGGGATTGTGGAAGGGCTTGTGGGCGACGCTGCCCGCCTGCCTATTCTGTCACGAGTAGGCTCAGAGTGTGGAAACCACCTCTGTTGTAGCGCAATTATTCAGTGTTCATAGCCAGTTTGTGCAGACAAGTCTGCTAAATCCCGATGATTTGCTGACAAAACTGGGGTCGATGGCATTTATTGCAGTGCTAGCAATCATCTTCACTGAGTGCGGAATCTTGCTTGGCTTAATCTTGCCTGGCGATTCGCTGCTATTTATTACGGGCATGTTCATTGCCTCCGAACAGATCAAAGTGAACATCTGGCTGGCAATTGCTTTGATTGCTATCGCTGCAATCGTTGGCAACTTAGTTGGCTTCTGGCTCGGCCGAAAGATGGGCCCACCACTATTTCGTCGGCCTAATTCACGGATCTTCAAACAGGAGTACGTGGAACGAACCCACAATTTTTTCGACAAACATGGAGCCAGGGCAATTATCTTGGCTCGCTTCGTCCCAATCGTTCGCACACTAATCACTGCCACTGCGGGAATAGCCGGTATGCCATTTCGAATATTCGCAGTAAACAGCGCAATTGGTGGCGTACTTTGGGCTGGCCTACTAACTGGAGCCGGCTACAAACTGGGCCACAACGAAACAATTAAGAGCCACATTGAATTATTCACACTAGGTATTGTGATTTTAAGTTTGATTCCAGTCGGATTCGAATTTATGAAAGCGCGTAAACATAATGCGCAGAATCTGCTTTAGTTAGCAAAATAATTGATTAATGCGGTTCTAATTACTTTTCATTAATTAGTGCATGCCGCTATAAAGGCATTATTAATTTAATTACCAACAATTAGATAATTGATTGGCTAAAGGCCAAGATCGCTCAATTGGTAGGCAGCGAAGTAAGGCAACTCGGCGGCTTCAATCATTGGCGCTGCTCCACGTTCAACTATTACGGCAACTGCAACAACGTTTGCGCCTGCTTCACGAAGTGCTTCAACTGCGGTCATAACTGACCCACCTGTTGTGCTGGTGTCTTCCACGGCAACAACATTGCGACCAGCAACATCTGGGCCTTCAATACGGCGTTGAAGTCCATGTGCTTTCTCGGCTTTGCGCACAACAAAAGCATCTAACTTACGGCCTTGGTTAGCCGCAGCATGCAACATCGCAGTGGCAACTGGATCTGCGCCAAGCGTTAAGCCACCCACAGCGTCAAACTCAAGCTCTGCAAGTAGGTCGAGCATAACTTTGCCAACAAGTGGCGCCGCAGTTGAATCTAAAGTGACTCGGCGAAGATCAACATAATAATCAGCTTCTTTCCCACTGGACAAAATAACTTTGCCGTGGACTACAGCTTTATCGAGAATTTCCTGACGTAATGCATCGCGATCTGACATGGCTCTACCTTATTGTTTAGGGCTGCAGACTTGGTAACCGCCCTAATAAACGAAGGATCTAAGTTATGAAACCAAGGTTCCAGCGAAAACTTGCCAAGCCAATAGAGATTTAGCTACCAAACTCAGCACGATGTAAGTGCGCTCGCCAGTTAGGTAATTAGCCCAACGGCCATTACCGCGATATTGCAAGAGCTGAACAACTGCAAAAACGTTAAAGAAAACAAAAAGAGAGAAGACGATGCCATACACAAATGTTGGTGGCTTGCTTGCAACTGTTGCGCCTGGCGCAAGCACATAGATTGCAATCGCAAGCCAAGGCACAATACCTGCGATGCATCCGAATATAAATGGAAGCCAACCGCCATTTTTTGGCTGCTCATATTTTTCCTGCAACCAGCCAAACAAAATCATTGATGCATTCACGCCAAAGATTGCAAGTAATGCAGTGACATCGGTTATGCCACAGATCTCTGCAATCAGCACAATCATTACCGACGAACTGATTGAGTACTCGACCCAGCGGAAGTAATTGTGTTTCGCTAACAATCCATCGCTGTAGCGGTTGAAGAAGGGCGGACTAATGACGACAAAATGCGCAACAGCCGAAAGTGCCAGAAAGATAGCCACAGCCAAGCCGACCTTAGTACTAAAAAGTGTGACCGGCTCTGCATAAGTAGTCCCAGGTGGACCTGACATGTATTTTGCGGTCACTGGTAATGCAAAGTCATTAGCAAGAGCTAAAACAGCAATCAACTGAGCCAAGTGAAATAGGCCTGCAATTAAGTTAAAGCTGCGTAATTTTTTGATGGCTTGGGTATCTGAATTCATATTTGGAGTTTAGTTTCTTCGGACGCAATTACTGAGGTAATTACTGTTTCGGCGGTGGCAACAAACGTCTTTATCCTCGGGCATGGCACAGTAGAGACATGGCAACAATCGCTTTCTGTCCAACACTGACCGACGTGAATCCGTATGCCCACGCGTTTGCCTTGCCGACTGCGCCTTATGTCGTTACCCCACCACAAAGTGGTACCAGATGGGTTACCCATGTTGCTGCGCAATTAGCTGGAACTGCCGATGCACTGGTTTTAGTATTTTTCGGACCGGCAAGCGTGCACGCTCCGGCTTTGGGCTTTAGTCGAAAAGCGCTTCGCTCCCCTGCGGTTGGTTATGTCCTGGTAGACCCAGAGATGCCAACTATCGGGGGCGAATACGGAGACTGGCCCGATGCCGAAGTAACAGTCGTGCTCACCTCAGATGCGCCAGAGTACGCACGCGATGCAGCGCGACAAGCACAACTGCGCGGTTGGAAAGTTAGTAGCGAACCGCTAGAAAAGCTTCTTACTTAATCACGGGGTAATTGGCGTGGCTGATCCGGCCAATTCATCTTTGATGAAACCAGCGCAGGTTAAATCCAACTAGCAGAATTAGTCGCGGTATTTGCGTTCGAGCGTTGATAAAACTCGCACAAGTGGTCGGGGTAAATATTGAGCGACCAGCCCAAGCGTTTTGTATTGCACTCCTGGAACGCTTACTGGCTTTGCAGCAGCGAAATCGGTTAAGGCAACCTGCACAACATCGTGAGCATCAAGCCACATTAATTCAGGAATCGTGTCAGTATTCATGCCGGCTCGCTGTTGGAACTCTGTTCGAGTGAAGCCAGGACATAATGCCATCACATGCGCCCCACTATCACGCAATTGCATCGCAAGTGATTCACTAAAAGTAGTTACATATGATTTAGCCGCGCTGTAAGTTCCACTAGAGAGCCAGCCAGCGACGGAACTAACGTTGATAATTCCACCGAAATCGCGTTCAACTAATCCAGGCAAGGCGGCATGTGAAATGCGCATAACCGCAGTGACTAGCACATCTAACAGTTGCTGTTCTTCAGTAAGAGTTCCGCCAATAAATGCAGATGCTAATCCGTAACCAGCATTGTTAACAACAAGAGCGATGTCGGCGCCAGTGGCACGCTGGGCCACCAAATCAATTTGATCTCGGTCGGCTAAATCAGCAACCAGAATTTCAACATTTGCGCCGGCTTCTTCACGAAGATCTTGCGCCACTAATTCAAGCCGCGCCAAATCACGTCCGCTAATAACTAGGTCCATACCCCGATGTGCCAGCACTTCAGCAAATGCTCGCCCTATTCCAGAAGTTGCTCCCGTAACTAGCGCGGTACGCCCAACAAATGTTTCGCTCATTGTTCTATCTTGCCAGTAGAAACTGACCTCGCGATGCGCACTAACGGCGATTTTCACGCCAAAACACAAGTGCGGTTGATGGGCCGATTTGGGCCCGCAGCTCACTTACCTCGCGAAGTGCGATCTCAAGTTGATGTTCCAAATCCATAATGCGTACGATGCCGGTCAAGGTAACACCTGCTGCAGAAAGTCGAGCTACTTCGCGCAAGCGCAGAATATCTTTTGCCGAGTACAACCGATTGCGCCCAACTGTGCGATCGGGCGAAACAAGACCGAGGCGGTCGTACTGTCGTAAAGTTTGCGCATGCAATCCAGCTAATTGTGCGGCAACAGTAATGCCAAAAACTGGTACATCTTCGTGAATTTCGTAATCACTCATGATGCACTCGCTTGCGTACTCTTCTCGGCTGACTTTTGGCCAGACTTCGGTGCAGCCTCAATAATTCCAGCCTGCTTCATTAAATCAGCGCGCGGATCAAAATCGGTTGTAGCCTCGGCGAAAGCGCTAAGAGCTGCTTTGGCTTGGTCGGTTAATTCCGCTGGCGTAACAATTTCTAAAGTTACGACTAAGTCACTGGCTTTACCATCAGTGTGAGTTACGCCTTTGCCACGCGCTCGCACTTTGGTTCCCGACTTGGTACCTGCAGTGATCTTCAAAGTCACAGTTGTGCCATCAAGTGTTGGAACTTTCACTTGACCACCAAGGGCTGCTTCAGTGATTGTGATTGGCACCGTAACCGTTAAGGATTTGCCATCGTGACCAAAAACTGGATGTTTCTGCACTTTAACCACCACATACAAATCGCCACTAGGTGCGCCCGGTTGGCCAGGACCACCTTTACCTTTCAACCGGATCCGAGCGCCGTTGGCTACTCCAGCAGGAATTCGGGCATTGATGGAGCCATTGGATCCGCGTACCGAAACTGCCCCACCGCGCATCGCCGTATCAAAAGTGATAGTTGTGGCGGTTTCAAAATCTGTTCCCGGTTGTGGGGCACGCCCGCCGCCGCCAAAAATGCCCCCGAAGACATCGCCAAGCCCACCAAAGCCACCACCGTTGCCCATTAGGTCTTCAATATTTATGCTCTGACCACCGCGACCACCAAAACCACTTGGCCCACCAAAGCCACCTGGACGCCCGCCGCCATTTGCGACCATAGTTCGAATTTCGTCGTACTCGGCGCGCGACTTAGCATCACTTAAAACTTCGTAAGCCTGCGAAACTTCTTTAAATTTATCTTCAGCTTTTGGATCATCTGGATTTTTATCTGGATGTAAATCTTTGGCTAGGGCGCGATATGCCTTTTTGATTTGCGCTGCGTCGGCGGTTTTAGCGATGCCTAAAGTTTTGTAGTAGTCCTTCTCAAAGTAATCCTGCGTACTCATAAGCACCTCCTTAGCGCAATTAAAGTTGTCTAACTTTTACTCGGCCGCTGGATCAGCAACACTAACAATTGCTGCGCGAATTACTTGACCAGCAAATTCATAGCCCGGCTGAAACACTGCAACACAAGTTGAAGTTTGCACATCAGCGCTGTGTTCGTGTGCAATCGCTTCATGACGCATCGGATCGAATTCATCACCAGGCTGACCAAATGGAGTTAACCCCAAGCGAACAACAGTAGCCTCGAGCGCTTCGCCGACTGATTTAAATCCACCTTCGAGTTCACCATGTGCTCGAGCACGACCGATATCATCAAGTACTGGAAGTAACTCGCTTAGGGTCTTTGCAATAACTGCATCACGAACTGCTTCACGGTCGCGTTCCACCCGTTTGCGGTAGTTAGAAAACTCAGCCTGTACGCGCTGCAGATCTGCAGTTAATTCAGCAATTGGATCAGTTACGTTCTCTAATTCAACTGGTGTGGTCTCGGGCGCTGCATCATCAGCACCCGAGACTCGAGGTTCACCAGTTTCGGGATCTAACTTACGGTTGTCCGTAATTTTGATACCTTCGTCAGACTCGCTCATGCTTTGTCTTCTTCGTCAATGATTTCAGCATCAACGACATCGTCATCAGCATCAGGCTGTACTTCTTCGGTTTGCTGCGTTTCGTAAAGCGCAGCTCCTAGTGCCTGGCTAGCAGTAGCAACCTTTTCAATGCCGTCCTTGATTGCATCGAAATCTTTGGCTTCAAGTGCTTTCTTCAACTCTTCAAGCGGTGCTGTCACATTTGCTTTTGCATCGTCTGGCAGTTTGTCGTCATTTTCTGCCATGAACTTCTCAGTCGTGAATACAAGCGAGTCTGCCTGGTTCAAGATTTCAGCTTCTTCACGACGGGTTGCATCTTCAGCTGCGTGTGCTTCAGCATCAGCCATCATGCGATCGATTTCTTCCTTCGACAAAGCTGAACCGCCAGTAATAGTCATTGACTGTTCTTTACCGGTGCCTAGGTCTTTGGCCGAAACATGGACAATACCGTTGGCATCAATGTCGAAAGTCACTTCAATCTGCGGTACACCACGAGGAGCTGGCGGCAAGCCAGTTAGTTCGAAAGTGCCGAGCTTCTTGTTGTAAGCAGCCATTTCACGTTCGCCCTGGAATACCTGGATGAGTACAGATGGCTGGTTGTCTTCAGCTGTTGTGAACTTTTCAGAGCGCTTGGTTGGGATGGTTGTATTGCGTTCAATCATTTTGGCCATCACGCCACCCTTGGTTTCAATACCAAGAGTTAATGGGGTGACATCAAGCAACAGAACATCTTTGACTTCACCACGAAGTACGCCAGCCTGTAACGCAGCGCCAACAGCAACAACTTCATCAGGGTTTACGCCCTTATTTGGTTCCCTGCCACCTGTTAGCTCTTTAACTAGATCAGTAACTGCAGGCATACGGGTTGAACCACCGACAAGCACTACATGATCTATGTCGCCAACTTTGATGCCAGCGTCTTTTATTACTGCAGCGAATGGAGCTTTGGTGCGGGCAAGAAGGTCAGCAGTCATCTGCTGGAACTGTGCGCGCGTTAGCGTTTCATCAAGGTGTAGTGGTCCGGCATCTGATGCGGTGATGTACGGAAGATTGATGCTTGCAGACATCGACTGTGACAGTTCAATCTTGGCTTTTTCTGCCGCTTCACGCAGACGCTGCAATGCAACTTTGTCTGTAGAAAGATCAACTCCGTTTGCATTCTTGAATGCCTTGACTAGGTGATCAACAATGTGCTGATCCCAATCGTCGCCACCAAGTTTGTTATCGCCACTTGTTGCTTTAACTTCAACAATGCCTTCACCGATTTCAAGCAAGGAAACATCGAAAGTTCCGCCACCAAGGTCAAACACCAAAATTGTTTGATCGCGCTCGCCCTTATCTAAACCGTAGGCAAGTGCTGCAGCTGTTGGCTCGTTAACAATACGCAAAACATTTAGCCCAGCAATCTGTCCGGCATCTTTAGTTGCCTGACGCTCTGCATCGTTGAAGTATGCCGGCACAGTAATAACTGCATCAGTTACTGTTTCACCTAAGTAAGCTTCCGCATCACGCTTTAACTTCTGCAAAATACGTGCACTAATTTCCTGCGCGTTGTACTTCTTGCCATCGATGTCGATAGCCCAAGAAGTGTCACCCATGTGACGCTTGACCGAACGGATCGTGCGATCAATGTTTGTTACGGCTTGGCGCTTGGCGACTTCGCCAACAAGCACTTCACCATTTTTTGCGAACGCCACGACACTTGGTGTGGTGCGTGAACCTTCTGCGTTTGCGATAACGGTAGCTTCGCCACCTTCTAGAACGCTAACCACTGAGTTTGTGGTTCCTAAATCGATACCTACGGCACGAGACATAATGTAATTTCCTCCAAATTGGGCTTAACCTTAAGTTACCGCGCTTTTTAGTTATCTGAGACGGTTCGTATCAGATAACCTGAGTCGCATTGGCTCAAGTACATTAAGCATAACCCAAGTCAGGGACATATTTATTCCCGCTCTCCTATGGCCCGGCCAGTTTGGTCACCTGTTCCTAGGAACCCTAGGAATTCAAGACAATGAGCCAACCAAGGTAGTAACCCCCTCGCTACTGTTGATATGTGCAGAAAATAAACATCGATTCGCTTGAGGCACTGCATAAGCGCCGGAGCAAGAAATGGCGCACTTACCCGCCAGATGTGCTTCCATTATTCGTAGCGGAGATGGATCTGCCAGTAGCAGAACCAATAAAGCGAACATTGCACGAGATGATTGATGCCTCCGATTTGGGCTACAGCAGCATAGTCCCGGAACTTGCCGATGCATTTACTAACTTTGCCGCCCGCAACTGGGATTGGGCGGTTGACCCAAGTCAATTTTTCCTCAGCACCGATGTGGCTCTTGCCAGTGTCCAAGTGTTAGGCAAGTTCGCAAACCCCGGTGACCAAATTGGGCTAAGCAGTCCCAATTACAACAACATGCCGAGTTGGATAACTGCCGCGGCCGGCCAGGTGCTTGATATTCCACTTTTGTGCGACACCGAAGGAGTCTGGTCGCTAGATCTTGGCGGCCTTGAGAAAGCTTTCGCCGATGGACTCAAGGCTTACATACTTTGCAACCCACACAACCCCGTTGGCTATGTGCCAAGCAGGTTAGAACTTACCCACTTAGCTGATCTTGCCGATGAACATGGGGTCTTAATTTTAAGCGACGAAATTCACTCTCCGCTTGTATACGCTAAATCATTCACTCCTTACCTAAGCGTTAACGAGCAGGCAAGAAGGACTGGCGTAGTTGTAACCTCAGCTAGCAAAGCTTGGAACCTAGCTGGTTTGAAATGCGCTCAAATAATTACTGCTGATGACTCACGTGCTCGAACAATTGCTACCTTGCCAGAGATCACCGCTATGGGGTCTTCACTCTTGGGCGCATGGGCCAGTGTGGCCGCATACAACGAAGGCGAAGACTGGCTAGCAAGTGCCCTGGCACTGCTAGATGAGAATCGCAAACTGGTGGGCAAACTACTAAGTGAAAACCTGCCGGAAGCTAGATACCGGGTTCCGGATGCGACCTACTTAGCCTGGATTGACCTGTCTGCATACCAACCAGATAATCCTGCCGCCCAAATCCTTGAGTTAGCAAAAGTGGCATTCAGCGAGGGCACAATATTTGGATCAACAGGTCGAGGCCATGTGCGACTCAACTTTGCAACAAGCCCAGAGATTATTACTGAAGCCATCGTCCGGACTGCAAAGATTTTCCAGGGTCAGAGATAAGAATGTCGGCCCTTACGAAATCCAGCTACTCAGTTATCCAGTCACCTTTTGGAAAAATTACACTGCTCACTGTTGCTGGGGACACCACCGAAGTTATCGGATGTGGATTTGGCCCAACAGAGACTTTGATCAGCCGAGTGTTAGCCACGCTCGATTTAACGGAAGTAAAGCCGAGTAAAGCGCCAAAAGAAATAACTCACCTAATTGAACAGTGGGTAGCCGGCGATCTTGGCGCATTGAACAAAATATCGGTTCAGCAAGTTGGTACAAAATTTCGGCAAGAATGTTGGAAAGCGATGCGCTCGATAAAGCCTGGCCAAACAATGAGTTACGCCTTACTCGCGCAGAAAACATCGAGTAAGTCAGCGGTTCGAGCTGCTGCAACTGCGTGTGCCGCAAACTTAATTGCACCAATTGTCCCTTGCCATCGCGTGATCAAGTCTGACGGCACGATTGGCGGTTACGGTTATGGCGTTGCGCTTAAAGAACAACTTCTTGCTCATGAACATGCAGCGCTGTGACTGAATACTTAGTTGCAATCGCTGTGACATTCGCGACTAGTTAGAACTGATTGCACCAATGCGAGTCAGACGGTCAATTGCGGCTTCTTCGAGTGGTGAGTGTGACCCTATCGCCAACTGCATCAACTTCATTAGTACCCTTGCAACGGGGACGACCAGCCACTTTGGTCGAGCCTTAAGCGCCAGCATCTCTTGGTAAGGGCTTGGGATAGAAACCAGTGCGGCTTGAAATAAGAATCCGTAAACCAAAAGCGCTGTGCGGGAAAGCGGCGGACGCTTAATGAAGGCAATAACTCGTTTTGTTTGCTCGGTAACTTGTAACTCTCCCGATTCGAAATAGCCATGCATAACATCTTGTAATTGTTTTTCAGATTTTGGCCCAGAAGGTAACCCTAGATAGGTTACGGCCTGCGCCCATTTTTCAACATACTCATCAGCAATATCTAGCTGACGCTCTGGTGAATACATCTGAAACGTACGTAAGAACGAATCGGTAAATGCGACATGCACCCACTGCAATAGTTTCGGATCTGTTGCGCGGTACTGCGTTTGTGAACCATCGGAGGCAGTGAACGATCCAGCAACGCGTTTATGCATTTCATTCACTCGACTAGATTCAACTTCGATTGCGTGCATCCCACCAAAGGTCAAAATTGTTAGCCACTTGGTTGTGCCAGCTAGCCGACCTAACGGATCGGTTTCATAGCGAGAGTGCTGAGCAACGCCCGCCATGCTGCCCGGATGGAGCGCCTGTATTAATAGGGCTCGAATTCCACCTATTAACGTGCTGAGGTCGCCATGCACAACCCACGGCGCATCAGCTGGCTGGAAAAGACCAGCATCGTCGCCTGCAGAGATCTGGCCAAGCCAAGGTGGGACACCAGTGGGATCGCTCGTAATGATTCGGCGAAACCTAGTGCCCAGCGCATTTTGTAGTCGATTCGTCATGAACATCCTTGCAAAGTTATGCCTTTACCCTAGGCGATTCTCAACACTTTTGCATTGGCTACCTTTGGGCACCAAGTGGTAACTGAGGTTAAGTAAACTTGTCCCAAATCTAGCGAATGGAAAATGGCAATGTCTGAAAAACCAAGTGTGCTTTTTGTATGTGTGCACAACGCGGGCCGCTCTCAAATGGCTGCTGGCTTTTTGCGCGAACTAAGTGGCGGAAAAATTGAAGTGCTTTCTGCTGGTTCTGCTCCTGCCAATTCGATCAACCCATCTGTTGTTGCTGCGATGCAAGAACTGGGCATTGATATTTCTGCCGAGCAGCCAAAAATCCTGACTACTGAGTCAGTCCAAGTCTCTGATGTTGTAATCACAATGGGTTGTGGCGATGTCTGCCCGATTTTCCCAGGCAAGCGATACGAAGATTGGAAACTAGAAGACCCAGCGGGTCAAGGTGTTGATGCAGTTCGCCCGATTCGAGATGAAATTAAATCACGCATCGAAGTTCTAATTTCAGAATTACTTCCTGCGGAATAAATCGCAAATGACAAACAACCCAATGGCAAACCTAAAGACCAAACTACGCGGACAACAAACCAGCATGCCTGCTCGAGCTTCCACCAAACACATCCTGCTTTCAGCCTTGGGTGCTTTTATTGCCATCGGTGTTATTGCTGCGGGATCAAATTCGCCCAACGCTCTGTTGATCATGGGCTCATTTGGTGGCACTTGTATTTTGCTCTTCGGTTTTCCAGATTCACCATTTGCGCAGCCACGAAATGTGATACTTGGGCATACATTTAGTTACGCAATAGGACTGATTGTCACAAAATTGCTCGGCGCACACTGGTGGAGCCTCGGACTTGCTTTAGGCATTTCTATTGCGATCATGATGCTTGCTGGCTTGGTACACCCGCCCGCAGGCGCGAACCCAGTAATCGTCTACCTGAGTTTCCAGTACACGAATATTCATCCAGGTTGGCACTCAATATTGTTTCCAACATTTTTTGGCGCAACTGCATTAGTGGCTGTGGCTTTGTTATTCAACAACCTCACCCGCGACGAGGCATACCCAAGGTATTGGTAACTTAGGCGGAATCAAAAGTAGCTCAGATACCGAAATAGTAAATCTTTCTTAGGTCCGCGGCTAACCGTGCCAGTCGCCGTAAACCAAAACTTTCGTTCCTATACCAACACCGTGGCTCCACATGTAGTCAATAGAACTGTGTAGCATGCGAACACAGCCATGTGAAGCTGGATACGGTAATACAAGTGAATCATTCCAAGAACCGTGAAACGCTTGCCCACCTGAGAAAAACTTTGGCCGATACATCATCGCGCCAGGATAAAGATCTGACTCCATCCATTTATCAACTTGAGCGTAGACATGAAAAGAACCAGTACGAGTTTCAAAACCAGGTTGTCCGGTTGATGCTTTATAAATCGCTTTGACATATCTGGCCTGTTTTAAATTTGAAAACGAAACCCAAGTAACAGCCTGACAAGTGCGACTGATGTTTAACCCAGTAACCAGACGCGCAGGAACCTTTGGTCGAGTGACTTTTGCAAGCAAAAAGCGTTCGCGCATTGATGGCATTTTTCGAGAAACATTAGTGCCCGAGTAATCACGCCACAGACATAGCGCGCGTCTTGTGTCGTTGTCTAGATACCCATCCACATGGCCAACCGGATATCCAGCATGAGAAAGTAGCAACTCCATTTGCCGATAAGTAATAGGAGTACTTGCCTTTACGCTAGTTCCTTTAGCCTGGGCTGGAAAAACTGTCGTTAGTGACATAAGCATCAATAGCAGAAAGATCTGTGCCTTGCGAAACGCTGTCATTATCGCCCTATTCATAATTCGATATAAGTAATTTACCGTTCAACCAAGTAAGAGTCGGGCAATTTGGGCAGACTGTAGCTTGAATACGTTCAGCACGCTTAGTCTTCGGCCCGGTTTACTTCCACTTTGTTGATGCAAAGGTTTCGAGTGGGTTGCGGTGCGCCGCGCAGGAACTTACGTTTCATTTCCACCCCGTCGTAACGAACATGAATTCGCACGCCTGCGGCCCATTCACTGACCGAAGGGGTCAAAGTGACTGTGCGAATGGAGATGTCGTTTGGTGCCCAGTGAATGCGGGCAGTACATCCCCCCATGTGTAGATCAATGTTTTGGTGAGATGGGTTCTGGATCAAGCGACGTGGACGAATACTTATAGTTACTGACTGCGCGTCATCGGGCACTCGTATCGGCGCAAGGCCGATTACCCCGTCATGGCCAAGTAGCCAAAGACCTTCCAAGTTACGCGAAAACTCGGAACTCCAATGCAGACCTGTTAGCGAGGAAGTATCAGCGTCTGGGAATGGTTGCGCTGTCGGCAATGGATTCACGTTAGCTAGGCGAGCAATACTCTCTGCTGGGAATGTCGCTTGCCATTTATCAAACTCCATTTTGGGTAACTCTGGTGGTGTAGCCCTTAGAGCATCTTCTGCGGTTTCGCAGACTTTTACGTGGGCGCGATCTGTTGAAGCGTAGTAATCCGAGAACTTGTAAGTTCCTTCACCACCGGGCGATGCCAGCCAAACAGCTGGGATGCCCAAACTCTCGGCAAAAATAACCCCATGAAGCGAGGAAGAAATAACTTTTTCGGCGCCCAACATTCGTTTCAACATATCTAATGGACGACAATCGACAGTCAAAAAACTTGTTGCAAGGTTTGGATAATTTCTGCGCAGTACTAACTCATCGCGAAAATGCGGGATGAAACGAACGGGACCGTAAACATCGTTTTTGGCTCGGTCGTAGGCTGCTAACTGCTTTTCGAAGATCTTGGCTAGAAGTACTCCCGGATCAAACATCTCTTTAATACCTGAGGTATCCCAGCCATTTCGCTGTAACGCTTCCAAAGTAAGGGGCCCACGAACTGCAGTGATTTCGACGTCTGAGACAGGGATTGCATCCAATGCTTCTGGATGCTTGATGCCTGATCCCCAAACCAAATCACCAGGTGCCATACGATGCAAAATGGAACCAATGGCCAACAGTTTGGCGTCACCGGGGCGCACCTTACGTGCCTTGATTGGACCAAGCAGGTCAATTAATTCATGTGAAGCTTCATCACCGAAGTTACCGTGTACAAACTTGTTGTGTCGATTGAGTTGCGTCATCACCTGCCCGGTTGCATCCCACCAAAACACTGGGACACTTGGAGCCACAGGGATCTCGAGGTTCGGGCTAACTGGCTGAGAAGCAGATGTGTAGTCATAAGCTGTAACTCGCAGGGGTGATACGCCCTGGCTTGCAGCTTTAACCGAACTGAGACTTGTTCGCGAAATCCCCATTTCATGATCATTGATTCCAACACTGAAAATCAGGTCGTCTCCACGAACAATCGCGCCTGATGGATAGACCACGCGGCTTGTTCCCGGGTTGAGACTATCTTCTGTTTCTTCCTGCGTTTTGTGTTTCACATCCGGGACGAAAATTGGAGTGGCCAGCTCATCAGTTGGTTTGAATGGATGCTGTGCTTCAAATTCATAGACGGCTGGGACATACTCCCGGCCTCCTGGCATTAGGTAACTTGAATGTGCAAGATTTAGGAATTTCTCACCGATCCGGATAGGGCCAGCTCCCCCACGGAAGGCGCCATAGATCTTCGAATACTTAGACGACCAATCGATTTCGGATACCAGATGGCATTTAATCTCTAGTGGTGAAGATAAATCGGCCTTAATAATGCGGTGTGGTGTTACCGAATAAACTGCAAAAACTCCGTCAGAATTTTCAAAGAAACTCCAGTTCTTCTCGGTTTTGCGCCTTGCTCCAGTCAATACAAGCTCTCGAGCTTTGCCGATAGGGCGCGTCCCGTCGGCTGAAACTTCCAGCAAGAACTGTTTGTTGATTCCGTCAACATGCCCGTTATTCCACATGATCCAGACAGAATTGTTCAATCTGAAATAGCGTGGATCGGCAAACCAAGTTTTAGAAACCTCATCAAGTTCAGCAGGATTTGCAAATTCAATGAAATCAGAAAATGGGACAGCCGAACCGGGGATAATTTGAAAATCATTATCAAGTTTTGCAGTTGCAATTCGGCGAAGACCATCAACAAGACCAACAACTCGATAAGCGATGACTAAAGTTCCGCTATCGTCGAGCAACGTAGGATTGAAAATGCTTACCTGACCAGCGGATAAGTGCTGCCACTCGCTAGGTAATGCATTGGATAAATCGATTATTTTGGTTTCCGCAGTAACTAAATTCACAAAATCCCCACATTTACGGCAAGTCTCAATCAATAACATTATAACTGCGCCGCGGATTCGATCGTGTTAGGCGCATTGCCCGACTTGGATTGTATAGGACGCATAAATTGCTGACTTGGAGCG